>JAGAHD010000084.1 GCA_017627255.1 Bacteroidales bacterium
AGTGGTCATCACTCCGAATTCTGAATCTGGCCTTTCCGCAGTTGAAGTAACTGTAATTCAGAATAAATATAGCGAAGTTCTCGAAACTGTGGTGTATACCCTGGATGGCACTATCACCGGAGGGAATAGCGGTTATGACACGGAATCCGCAATTACTCAGAATGATGTTGACTGGAAAGTTACGGGGAATACTACGATGAATCCTTGGCGTATTGGCGGAAAGTCTTTGACTAATGTTGACAGAACCGTATATAGCACTACTGCACTTGAAAAGAGTATTAGTAAGATCGAGATTATCCATGGAACGGCTTCAAGTATTACTGTTAATTCTATGAGGGTCATCATTTCTAAGAATGAAGACTTCAGTGATCCGGTTTCGGTTTTAGATAAAACCTTTGTTGCCAATGGAAGTGTTTCTGTAGATAGACCCGATGGTGCAGACTGGAGCAATTGCTACTATAAGATTGTGTACAACGTAACAGTTTCTGGAACTTCCAATAGATTCGTTCAGCTTATTGGGGTGGAGTTTACCGGCAAATAGTATCGTTGATAACCCTTTCAGGGGCCTCGGTTACGGGGCCCCTGATTTATTTTTTTCCTAGAATTTCCCGCAACGGGGTTTTGTACAAGGTGTGATTTTAAGTGTGACACCTTGTACGTGGGATTGGGGCTGGAGTGAGGTGAGGGGCGTTTTAGGTGTACAAGGTGTCGGGGGTGGAAGTGGACCTTGTACAAGGGAGAGCTGCGGATGGGGTGTCTGGTGATAGAACATAAAAATGAGCGTATGCAGATGCATGGCAAAATGTATTGCCCTCCGGTGGCGGAGGTGCTGATGGTCAGGGAGGAAAGGGGTTTCCTCACGGATTCGGACCAGGTGGGCCGGGCCGATGTCGGTTATACGGACAATGAGATGGAGGAGCTGTAGGATGAGGATGTTCCGTTATTTCTTGCCGGTGCTGGCCGGGATGGCCGCGGCAGTTGCCTGCCAGAAGGCTCCGAGGGAGTTGGAGCCCGTTGTTGAGCCGATGCCGGGTGCGGAGGAGTCGGTGCTGGAGTTCATTTCCGAGCGTCCGCAGGTGGGGGAGGGTACCCGTACTTTCTGGGATGGTGAGACAATCCTCTGGAACGAAAGCGACTGGATCCGGATGGGGTATACCGTAGCCGGTGAATGGCAGAATGAGAGCGGGAATGCCGCCGGGGATGCCAAAATGTACGGTTCGCAAGGCACCACTTTGACAGAGGAGGGGGCCGTGGCCGCCTTCACGATTCACAGTGCCTTTTCCGGCAATACGGAGGGGGAACATGTCTTCTACGCCGTTTACCCGGGCTCTGCGACGACTTCGAAGATGACGGATGCGCCGGTGACTACGGTGACGATTCCTTCGGTCCAGACCCCGCTGGCGGACAGTTTCGATCCTTCGGCGGACCTTATGCTGGGTCATTCCGTGGACCGGTTCAAAGCGCGTCCGTCGGAGCCGGTGAAATTGCTCTGGGAACGCGTCGTCGCCCATGGACTCATCACCCTGAAGTCGCTTCCGGAGACCGTTTCCGGGGAAGCCGTGAAGTCCATCACCCTGACGGCACAGCCGGGGGCTGACCTGACCGGTGCGCACGACATGAACGTGGTAACGGGCGTGTATTCGCCTTCTGCCGGGAATTCGACGCCGAACCGGGTCGTGCTCAAGGGAGACCATCTCACCCTGGAGGAAGGGGGGAACCTGACCTTCTGGATGTCCATTCTGCCGGAGACCCTGACTTCGCTGACCGTGGAAGTCGTCACGGACCAGGCCACCTATACCCGGACGATTTCCGGTTTTTCGCGGGAGTTCCTTGCCAATCGTCGGAACATCCTGAGCATCAACATGGAAAATGCCGACCGGAAAAAGGATTTTCCGTCTTCCGGCGATGTATATACGCTTGTGACAGATGCCTCCGGGCTTGGCGAGGGGCATTACCTCATCGCCTATCAGTCGAGCGGGACGGCGGCGGAGGTGCTTTCCGGCAAAGCTTCGGCCGGCAATTATGGCGCCTATGCCGAAGTTCCCGTCTCGTCCGGCCAAATTGCTTTTGACGATGCGGGTGCCTATGATGTCGTCATCAGAAAAACGACAAACGGTTATTCCCTGCAGCAGGGAACGGTCTATCTGGGCTACACATCGGAAAGTACCAGCGGTAATAACTATTTGTATTTTAGTGAAACTTTCGAGGAGAAGAAATACGAATGGTCAATTTCGATGGATGCCGAGGGAAATATCGTATTGACAAACGTTTATAATACAGGACGTTCCCTCCGCTGGAACAGCGGATCTCCCCGGTTTGCCTGCTACATTTCCGGCCAGCAGCCCGTCTGTCTCTACCGATGGTCGGATCCCGTTCCGACGGTCGTGACGGCTCCTGCCACCGGGATGACGGTGTCGTCGGCGACGGTACATGCCACGTTCTCGCACTTGGGCACAACCAACGTCCAGGACGTGCGCTTCCTTTGGGGTACATCGGCCGATGCGTTGAACCAGACGGCTTATGCGGAGGACTTTGATGTATCTACAGGCGCTTTCCACGCGACACTCTCTTCCCTGGAGGAGAATACGACCTATTACTTCAAGGCGGCGCTGCAGTATTGCCCGGACGGGACGGATTATCTGCCTTTGGAGGGTGCGGTGCTTTCCTTTACGACGGCGTCCAGCGAGACGGGCGGCCATGCAGGGCTTCAGTGGCTGGGCTGCTATGAAATGCCGGCCATCGACCTTCGGAACGAGCAGTCGTACAGTGGCATCGGGACGGAGACCTTCGGTTCTACCCCATGGTACAACTATCTGACAAACAATCCCATGCAGAAGGTCGTCACGCATACCTACGCGTATGAAGGGAAAATATGCCGTAACTATACGACCCTGGTGGACGGCGACAAGCGCTGCCCGCTTTGGACGGCCTATGTGATGCATGCCGACGCCTATCCGGACAACGGCGTGGGCCGGGTCGGGAGTTTCAGCACGAGCCATAGTTATGATCCGGCCATCGCAAAGGAATGGCAATCCAGCGGTTCCACCAGTGATTACAACAACGGAAACGGGTACTCCCGGGGGCATCACTGCGCCTCCGCAGACCGGCAGGCGACGGAGGATGCCAACCGGCAGACCTTCTACTACACGAATCAGTCGCCCCAATGGTACAACAAATTCAACAGTGGCGTCTGGTCGTCCCTGGAAGAGGCTGTCCGAAACCATGTACCTACCGGCAGGGATACCCTCTATGTCGTCGTCGGGACGCTTTTCGAGGACGGAAACACCGGTTCCAGCAACGACGGGGGCACGGTCGCCCGTCCGAGCCACTTCTACAAACTGCTGATGAAGTGTTCGTTCGATGCGTCCGGAACGATGACTGCGGCGAAAGGAACCGCGTACCTGTACACGAACGAAGCCCATACCGAGGGAAGCTATGACACCTCGTCGTTCGTCACCACGATCGACGCCATCGAATCCCGGACCGGCTTCGACTTCTTTGCCCATGTCCCTGCCAACCTGCAGACCGTGGCGGAGCAGGCGTCCCATTCCCTCTGGTAGAAGCGCTCCTGCGGAACCTCTTTTTCATATCTCGGACTTTTTTTCTACATTTGTAATCTTGACAGATATTTCAGAGATATGAACGTTCCGGATATCATTATTGCCGTAGATGGGTTTTCGGCTACCGGCAAGAGCACTTTCGCCAAGATGGTGGCGAAGGAATTCGACTTCCTCTACCTGGACAGCGGTGCCATGTACCGCGGGGTCACCCTGTTCGCCATGGAGCAGGGCATGATTGCGGAGGACGGCGCCATCGACGA
>JAGAHD010000085.1 GCA_017627255.1 Bacteroidales bacterium
ATGGGGTTCCACGTCTGCGCGGATGTCGTCCGTGACCGCGGCGGGCCCGAAGTCGATGCGCACCGAACCGATGTCATTCCCCTCCCGGTCGAAGCGGTGCACGCAATCCTCCATCGGCACGATGTATTGGAAGCCGTCCCCCGTGTCGCAGATCCCCACGTTCGAGAACCCGAAATTCGGATCCAGGTTATGCGGATCCGGAATCATCCCGCGGCGGGCCTGCAGCAAGGTGTCGCAGACCACCACCCGGTAGTCCTTCCACGCGGATTCGTCCCAGAGGGTCGTCCCCACGAGCAGTTCGCCGGAGGGAAGGGCGGCCAGATAATACGGGGACACCGGATCCGGCCCTGCCGGAGAAGCCTTTCCGAGGAACGTCCCGTCCGGGCCGTAATGGTACAGCATCACCTCGCCCCGGTCCAACAGCAGGATCCGGCAGTCACCCTCCGGGCCCACGACGAAGTCCTTCGCCCGGGCGTATTCGCCCGGTCCCCGACCCCGGCGGCCCATCATCCGGACCGCGCGGCCTTCGTGGTCATATTCAGAGACATACGTCAACCGCATATCCCCACTGGAACCCATAATATAGATCCGCTCCCCGGCCACGACAACCTTCTCCGGGAGCGCTATGGACGCGTCGTTCGGCTCCCGGTCCAGCAGGAACTGCTCCACGGACGAGAAGCACGGCAGCCCCGCCTGGGGCATCGGCGCCTCCTTCAGCTCCGCCATGCGGATCACCGACGGTTCCGCCGCCGGGCGGCCGCAGGAGACCAAGGCAACAGACACCAGCATCCAGGTAAAAGCAAGGCTTGTCAGAGTTGTTCTCATTTTTGTTCTCATTTTTGTTATATTGATTATCAATCACTTATATATTAACCTTCGGCGGTTCTTCCAAAAGTTAATTTGTAACTTCCTGATTATCAACACCCACCACACAACGCCGTCGTCCTTACTTCAGATGCAGTTTCGCAACGACGTAGTTGCTGTATTCGTCGAAGGTATCGATCACCTGCGGGTTGGAGACCTTCGCCCGGAGGGCCGGGTCCATCTCCTTGAGCAGCAGCGGTTCCAGCAGGCACACCAGCGCGTCGCCGTCGATGCCGGCGACGCTGAAGGCAAACAGCGCCTCATTGGGGCCGCCGGTGTTCACCCAGTTCCATTTTCCATGAAGGAAGAGGCCGTAGAGGCATTCCCGTTCGGGAGACGGCTTGCCTTCCTTCTTCTCCACGCGCGAAGCTTCGACAACCCGCATCCTGTCATTCTCCCAATAAGCGGTCAGCGTGCCGTAGCGGGTCTGCAGGATCCGCATCGCCGCATCCAGGTTCCCGACAAAGAACTCGTCTCCGATCGTGTAGCGGCCGAAGTCCAGGTCCAGCCACATTTCTGCCTTCCCGTCCGCGAAGGCATAGACGTCATCGCTCCAGGCGATGGGCATGAAAATGCGTCCCGCGTGCTCCGAGAAGGGCCGCTCCTGCATCAGTGCGACGGGGGCCTGCCCCTGCTTCCGGAGCAGCGACACGGGTTCCTGCCCCTCCCGGACCCACTGGATCATGTCATCGCCGGTATACGCGAATCCGACATAGTTCAGCCAGCCGTCCTTCAGCGGATAAAAGGCATGTCCCCCTTCGGACGGGAGCGTCACCGCCTTCTCGAGCGTACCGTCCAGCCGATAGACCAGCATGTCGGAACGACCCTGATACACATGGACTCGTCCGTTGGCATACAGCGCATTCAACAGGCGATGGTATTCCCCCGGACCCCGGCCGACCCGGCCGATGCGATTCAGGAACTTCCCGTCCGGACCGTACAGGAACAGGTTCCGGTTGCCCGGGTCCTTGAGAAGATACTTACCATCTGCTAAATATAGTACTGTCTGCTCTCCGAGGAAATCATCCCCGTGCGTCTCCAGCGGGACCAGGTCGATCGAGCGCACCAGCGGCTCGAGCGCCTCCTTCGAGATGTTCTCCGGCACCGGCACCACGCCCGGCGCGCCCTTCGGGCCATCCCGGCGGCAGCCGGGCAGCAGCGCCAGGGCCAGAACGAACCAAACAAGATTTCCAATCGTTTTCATGACTATTTCTTCAAGCGGAAGCAGTAGTAGTTGTCCGCAGTGTGGACATTCCGGCAGATCAATAGGTCGCGGGCGGCAAATTCGGGCCAGAGGAAAAGTGTCTGCCCGTCAAGTTCATACGGAATGCCGGCACGCTCCACTCTCGTATTATCGCGCAAATTTTCTGTAACAAAAAGCAAACGGCAGCGCTGCAGATCATAGACGGCACGAAAAGAACTTGATTCGCCAGATAAGGTCGCCAAGAAAAAGGGTCCGGACACACTGAATCGTTCCAAAACCATCAGAGGAGAATCGGTCGGAGAGTAACGACCATAGTCGAATCTGACCCATGGAATATCCCGCTCTGGCGAGATACGATAAAGCGTCCTGTCGCGGTCTGACGGAACACCCCAGCCCTCGCCCAACGGGATGCTGTACCCTATCCGGATTCCTCCTCGTTGGGCAATCTCTTCGTTGTCGTCTTGCAGAGAGCTCTCACGGACCAGGTTCCCGGAACCGTCAATAATATCGAAAACCTGTTTTTTCCCAGCCGTGGAGGCATACAGGATCATCGAATAATCTCCTTCCAGCGGATAGAGGGCGCAGAACTGCTGTGCCTTGTCAAATAATGGGACGTCTTGGAGATGATGACCGTCGACGCCCTCATATACGTGATAGGTACTCATGATGTCATTTACGAATACCCTGCCGTCCCGGACAAAGGCAGAAAGTACCATCGTATATTCTCCGGGACCTCTTCCTTTGTGGCCGTACTCCCCTTGAAAAGAACCGTCAGCGAGCGATAACCGAATCACGCGATCTCCGGAATAAGCCAAGACCGTATTCGCATCATAGTACGCGAAATTCATTCCACGCATGAAGGTCCGCGGATCATCGGAGGGGAGGATCTCCCCAACCGGTTCGTAGTAGTCCTCCAGCCGGAAATCCGTCACCGGCTCCGTCAGGTCGGCCGTCGCCCCAACGGCGAGCGTGACCGCCCCGTCGGGGCCCTTGGTCACGAACCCGTCCGCGCCGCCCCGGCGGCAGCCGGGCAGCAGGCAGCAGAGTGAGATGATTACGACGAGAATTGAACCTGTCTTTATCCTCATTGATTATCAGTGATTTATGATTTAACTTTCGGGGATTCTTCCGAAGGTTAATTCGTAACCTTCTGATTATCAGCCTCCTATTTTAAGGCCATTTTACCGAGGTACATCGTGTTGTCCCCATCCCAGAGCAGCGCAAGGAGCGTGCCCTCCTGCTCGTCGTAGCTGATGGGGGTGGCGCTGTATCCGCTGAGCTGGATACAACGGAGGCCCCGGCCTTCCCAGTCAAAGAAAGCAATGCGGTCGCAAGCGTACCTCCCGGAATCAAAATCCTTTTCCCTGCTATAAAAGGCTGTTATGAATCCGCTGTCCGTTGCCAGGATCCGGGACGTACCTACGCGGGACGTTGCAGCGGGCTTGCCCTGGACGAATTCGGGATCGACCCAATACAGGCACTGCTCCCGGACAATCTCCCCGTCCGAGAGGCGGAACAGCTCCACGGTGCTGCCCCAGGTGGTCGACAGGACAAGTTTGCTGCCGTCCGGAGACAGGGCGAAATAAGGGTAGGCCGTGGAATACAGGTTCCAGATGAGCTTTCTGTCCTCGTACGGATAGGCATCATACGTGGCGACCGGACCGTCCGGCCCGGTCCACAGGATCCGCGGCGCATGGTCCGGTCCGGCCACCGGAGACAGGGTGGACACCACGACCATCCGGTCCGGGGCGACGCCGGCCCAATGCATGCTCCGGTCGCTCATCGGGATTTCTCCCAGAAAGACTTCCGACATCGGTTCCCGGGCCAGAAGCGCCGGCAGCAGATACTTTTTCAGGCGGGGCGGATTGTTGTCGAACACATACAAGGTATCCCC
>JAGAHD010000086.1 GCA_017627255.1 Bacteroidales bacterium
GACTGCATCTTATGGCGGTTCCAGCCGTTTTCAATCCCCCGGGTCAGTTCCAGCATCGGCCGCTCCCCCATTCCGTAACAGAGCCAGTCGGCGCCGGAAGTCACCAGGACGGAAGGCATGAGCGTGTCTTTCCAGTAATCGTAGTGCGTCAGCCGCCGGAGCGACGCTTCGATACCGCCGATAATCACCGGAACGTCCGGGTACAGTTCCTTGAGGATCTTCGTGTACACCGTGACGGCATAGTCCGGACGGGCTCCCGCCTTCCCTTCGGGCGTGTAGGCGTCGTCATGGCGCAGGCGTTTCGACGCGGTATAATGGTTGACCATGGAATCCATCGCCCCGGCGTTCACGCCGAAATACAGGCGCGGAGCCCCCATCTTCCGGAAATCACGAAGGTCATCCCGCCAGTTGGGCTGGGGAACGACCGCAACCCGGTATCCCCATTTCTGGATCCACCGGGCGATGACCGCCGTCCCAAACGAGGGATGGTCTACAAAAGCATCCCCGCTGAAAATGATTACGTCAACGTAATCCCATCCCAGCGCCTGCATCTCCTTCACGGAGGTCGGAATCATGTAAGCATTCTCCGTCATCCGAACAGTTCGTCTTTGAAATTTACAAGGTAGACCCGTTCCACGGCACGGGTCAGGGCCGTATACAGCCATTTCAGGTCATCGGGCGTCAGGAAATCCTGCCAGAACGGATTATCCACGAAAACACATTTCCACTGGCCGCCCTGGGACTTGTGGCAGGTAATGGCATTGGCGTATTTCAACTGGAGTGCGCAGAAGAAAGGGTCCTCCCGCACTGCCTCATACCGTTTCTTCTTCGTCGTCAGGTGGGCATAGTCCGCGCTCACGCCCTGATAGAGAGCATTGGACTCCTCATACGTCAGGGAGGCTGACTCGGAATCGAGGGTATCCAGCAGCACCTTGGCCACGATTTCCTGGTCTTGATAGTCCGGAAAACGGAGGCGGGCGTCTGCGAAATGGAGACCGTACCGTTCTTCATAGTGCCCGATCTTCACCAGTTTGGCGATGTCACCGTTGGCGATATAGTCCGTTCCCTCCAGTTTCTCCACCCCCTGGTAACAATTCTTCACGATCATGAGTTTGTCGTCCCGCACCAGTTTCTCTTCCTTGAACTGGACCTGGGCCCGGATGCCGGCATTGTACCGGTTCGCCCGTTTGTTGGACCGGCACAGGACGATGGTTTCATCCTCGCCGAACTCGGAATAGGCATCCGTCAGCGTCTCAATCAGTTCCCCGCCCGAAATACGCCGGATGTCATCATGGCCCTCAAGGGAAAGTCCCAGTTCATCCAGCGGAATTTCGACATTCTCCTCCACCAGTTCCCGGATCCGCGTGGCATTGGCCAGGATCCCCGAACCGGCCTGCTGCCGGACGACGGTCCGCAGTTCGGAAAAGCGCACCCCGCCGGCCCCCGCCATGTACTCGGGTGAGAGGGCCGGCGAACAATCCAGGCCGATCGGAGGCAGCTGGGCAGCGTCCCCGATCAGGATCATCCGGCAATCCGTCCCGTTCCGGAGGAAAAGGATCAGGTCCTCCAGCAGGTTGCCGGAGCCGAATGTCGCCGTAGAAGAACGGGTTCCCTCGTCAATGCCGATCAGGGATACCTCATCGACGATGAACAGGGTATTCTTCGCCTTGTTCGGGGCCAGGGAAAACAGGCCCATACCGTCGTCCCCGTGCGATTTCTGGCGGTAGATATGCTTATGGACCGTAAAAGCAGGACGGCCGGTATAGGCGGAAAGGACCTTGGCGGCACGGCCAGTCGGGGCCAGGAGGACGCAGGGGGTCTTCAAGTCCCCCATAAGGGAAATCACAGCCCCCACCACCGTCGTCTTGCCGGTGCCGGCATAACCGTTGACCACAAGGATATCGCCGTCATCTTCCGTCAGGAAAGCGGCGATATCCCGCATCAGGGAGTCCTGGCAGGATGTCGGCTCATACGGAAAGCGGCGCAGAAAACCGTCATAAAGGAAACCGGCCCTGTCCATACCCTATCTCCGCTTATAGAAAACGCTGGCAAACACCGCAAAGACAGGATAGATTTCCACTCGGCCGAGAAACATATCCATCGTAAAAATGAATTTGAGAGCAAAGGGCTCCGCATTGTAGTTGCCCAGGGAGCCGATCTGTCCGAGTGAAGGCCCCACGTTCGTCAGGCAGGCCACGCTTCCCAGCAAGGCGTGCTGGTTGGGATCGCCCAGCAGCAGGCAGAAAATGGAGGAAATGGCGATCAGCAGGAAAAACAGCGTGATATACAGTACCTGTGGATACACTTCGTCGTCATGAAGCACCCGCTTGCCGAAACGGACCTCGAAAACGGAAGAAGGATACAGCGTCTTGGCGATCTGCATCCGGATGGCCTTGAACAGGACGATCACGCGGTCCGCCTTCAGGCCGCCCGTCGTCGAGCCGGAACACCCGCACACGAGACTGGCGACAATCAGCATGAAACAAGGCAGGACTGGCCAGGCGGAATTGTCACTGATCGCGAATCCCGTCGTGGAGGCATAGCTGACCACATGGAACGTACCGTCAAGGAAAGCCCTGGCCCAGTTTCCGTCCACTCCGTTCATCCTCAGCGAAACCGATGTAATCAGGGAGGTAGCCGCCAGGCCGATCACATAAAACTTCAGGACCGGATTGTTCAGCGGACGCATGGACCGTGTGACGAGGGTCATGAAAATCAGGCCGAAATGAATCGATGCCAGGAACATGAAAACAATCGTCAGCGCAGAAATCAGTTCCGACCGGAAATAGCCGATGGAAAGGTTGCGGGAAGAAAAGCCTCCCGTCGCGCAGACGCTGAATGCATGGTTGATGGCATCAAAGGGCGACATCCCCGCCAGCAGGTAGCTGATGAATGCCAGCGCGCAGATCCCGAGATACACCCAGGCAAAGATAAAGACGGTCTTGTTGGCCCGGGACCGGTAATCGTCGCGGGACAGGGATGAGAGTTCCATGTTGGTGAGACGCAGACGCACCGGACTGGAATTCGGGATAATCAGCAGGAGGAAGACAACGACCCCCAAACCGCCGATGAAATGGGTCGACGAACGCCAGAACAGCAGGCTCCGGGGCAGGGCCTCGATATCTTCCAGGATTGTGGCCCCGGTGGTCGTAAAGCCGGAAACGCTCTCAAACCAGGCATTGACCAATGAGAAAGGACCGCCCCAGAGCGCATAGGGAAGCATGCCGAACACGAAGGACAGGAGCCAGGAGAGGAAGATGATCATGTACCCGTCTTTCAGCGTGATACGCGATGTCTTCCGGACAAAGATAAAGGGGAAGATACCCACGACAAAAGTCAGGGAGAAACTGATCAGCAGCGGCGCGAGTCCGCTGTCGCCGCCGTCCCAGAGCGAGACGAACACCGACAGCAGCATGAACAGCGCACTCACCAGGAGCGCGATGCCGACATTGCGCGATATGACCTTCAGGTTCATTGGTCAGCCGCCTGTTTTTCTTTCAGATCCTTGATCCGCCGCCGCAACTGGCGGTTCTCCTCAGTCAGTTCAGAGATTCCGTTGTTCAACTCCGACAACTGGTCGTCCCCGTCAAAGGAACACATGTATTTCCGACCTACCGAACGGTAGTTGTCCAGGCCATCCAGCATCCGGTTCAGCGGATTGACATAGTAGACCGTGATGAAGAACATCAGCAGGAAAACGAGCAGGATTCCCACCGAAACAGCCACGATACCCGGAACGATGCTCCGGTAGAAACCGCTGTCGAAGGCGACAGAATTCTGCTGCAGGTCCTCGTACATCGCCTGGGTCAGCCGGTCAATATACAGGCTCAGGCGATTGAAGAACGGCTGGAGCCGGTCGAAATACCATGTCCGGGAATCGATGAAATCCGACTTGATGACATCCTCCAGTTCCAGCGAGGCCAGCATGTAGGCAGAATAGGCATACAGTACGGAATCGGTAAGCGGCATCACCGTCTTTTCCGTAAACGACGACTTCAGGGAATCGCAGTAGAAAACGAATTTCCGCTGGTCAAAATCGGGCAATGAATTGATGGAATCATCCCCGATGACGGTCAGTATCTGCAAGTTGTAGCTGTCCGTCACCTTGGCCAGCTTCTGGGCAACGTTGATACTGTTGATATCATTGGCGATCAGGTCGGACACATAATTCGACATCCGTCGGTACTCCAGGCTCGAAATAATGCTGGAGATCAGCAGGACGACCGCGATGGCACTCAGCGAGAGTATCATCTTTGTCTTGAGCGAGAGATGGATCCCGCTCCACCAGTTCTTCAGTTTTGCAAACATACCGGTCCTCTGTTTGTAACTTGCAAATATACTGAAATTAAATAAAACAGAAAAATATGTAGCGTTACGCAGCTTCCAGGCTGAAAATAATAGTTTTTTTCAAAATGACCGGGCGCTTTTTTGAATAAAATTTGATTTTTTCTCCTATATTTGTATGGAAATTCAAAAATATGAACTATGAGAGAGACATTTCTGGACAAGAAGGACAATAAGAACTCCATCCTGAAAAAAACCATCCTCAAACTTTGCATACAAAGTGGTGAATACAGCATCGCGGCTCTCAGCGACAAGCTCAACGCCAGTGTCCCGACCGTCACCAAACTGATCGGGGAACTGATCGAAGACGGGTTCATGAGTGAACTGGGCAAATCCGGGACGTCCGGCGGCCGCCGCCCCAGCATTTACGGGCTCAATCCCGAAGCCGGCTACTTCATCGGCGCCGATTTCCGCCACAGCCACGCCAGCCTGGCCGTGACGGATTTCAAGGGAGGACTTGTCGCATTCGAAGACAACATCCCCTTCGAAATGGAGAGCAAGGAAGAATGCGTCCATCAGATCGCTACGGCTACCCGCCAGTATTTCATGAACAAGAACCTGGACTGGAACAAGGTTCTCGGCATGGGTGTCAGCGTGGCAGGACGCGTGAATCCCGCCACCGGATACAGCAACAACTACTCCTTTGACCGCGAGCGCCCCATCAACCAGATCATCTACGAGGACCTGGGCATTCCCGTCATCATCGAAAACGACTCCCGGGCCATGACCTACGGCGAATACCTGGCCGGCGTCGTCAAGAAAGAACGCAATGTCCTGTTCGTCAATGTGAGCTGGGGACTGGGCATGGGCATGATCCTGGATGGTCACCTGTATTACGGAACTTCCGGATACTCTGGAGAATTCGGCCATTTCCCGCTGCTGGACAACGACCAGATCTGCCGCTGCGGCAAAATCGGATGCCTCGAAACCGGCGCATCCGGTTCGGCCCTGAACCGGATGATCACGGAGCAGCTCAAGGCAGGCCGTGCCTCCTCCCTCTCCCGCATCTTCCACCAGCAAGGCAAGGTCAACCTCAACGACATCTTCAAAGCCATCAAGGAAGAAGACATGCTGGCCATCGAAACCGTCGAAAAGATCGGCAATAATCTCGGACGCGGCCTCGCCGGACTCATCAACGTCTTCAATCCCGAGCTGGTCGTCATCGGCGGCAAACTGGCCATGGCGGGAGATTACCTCCTGCTTCCGATCCGCACCGCCGTCAAGAAACACGCGCAGAACATCGCCAACCAGGATACGACAATCAAGTTTACCAAACTCCTCCAGGAAGCCGCCCCGATCGGGGCCAGCTTGCTTTCCCGCAGCCGCCTCCTGGGGATCATTTAACCCCTGTCCACCATGCCGAAGATTTCCGCAAGGGGCGTCCGGCTTCCCGCCTCGCCCATCCGCAAACTGGCTCCCTATGCCGATGCGGCCAAACGTGAAGGTGTCAAAGTGTACCACCTGAATATCGGCCAGCCGGACCTTCCGACTCCGCAGAAGGCACTCGATGCCCTCAAGCATGTCACCAGGACCACCCTTGAATACAGCCCGAGCGACGGTTACCGTCCGCTCCGGGAACAGCTCGTCCGGTATTACGGACGCTTCGGCATCACCCTTTCACAGGACCAGACCATCGTGACCACCGGCGGATCCGAAGCCCTGCTCTTCACGTTCCTCTCCTGCCTGGACCCCGGTGACGAAATCATCATGGTCGAACCCGGCTATGCCAATTACCTGTCCTTTGCCGTAACCGCCGGCGTCACGGTAAAAACCGTCACCTCCCGCATCGAGAACGGCTTCTCCCTCCCTCCCGTCGAGGATTTCGAAGCCGCCATTACCCCGCGCACCCGCGCCATCCTGATCTGCAATCCCAACAACCCCACCGGCTACCTCTATTCCGAACAGGAGCTCTTCCGGCTCCGGGACATCGTCCGCGACCACGACCTGTACCTGATTTCAGACGAAGTATACCGGGAATTCCGCTACACCGACGAGCCCTACCTTTCCGCCCTCCACCTCGAAGGAATCGAGCAGAACGTCATCCTCGTGGATTCCGTTTCCAAGCGGTATTCCGAATGCGGTATCCGGATCGGCAACGTCGTTACCCGCAACCGGGACATCCATGACACCATCATGAAATTCTGCCAGGCGCGCCTGAGTCCTCCCCTTCTCGGCCAGATTGTCGCCGAAGCCTCTTTCGAAGGAACGGAAGAGTACCAGAAAGCCTGTTTCGAGGAGTATCTCGCCCGTCGCGACTTCTTCATCAAGGGCCTCAACGAGATTCCCGGTGTCTATTCCCCGATGCCCCGCGGCGCTTTCTACACCGTCGCTTCCCTCCCGGTCGATGACGCCGAGACTTTCTGCCGCTGGCTCCTGACAGATTTCCGCTGGGAAGGAGAAACTGTCATGATGGCTCCCTGCGCCGGATTCTACAACAATCCGGAAATCGGGAAACGGCAGGTCCGTCTGGCTTATGTGCTGAAAAAAGAAGACCTCGCAAGGGCCCTGACCATTCTCAGGCACGCCTTGGAGGCCTATCAGAATCGATAATCCGTTCGGTAGTCCGTCAGTCGAGGATCGAGTATTTGGAATTCAGGCTCTTGAATTCCGGTACGAGGTCCTTCATCTTCGCCACCGTGCGCATGGAATCGAACAGGTAGCTCTCGTCGATCAGTGAATCGATTTCTTCCCGGATATCCTCGAACTCATACTCCCGCACGGTCGCAATCATGATCTTGTCATGCGAGGTGGGTTTGGTATTCTCACGGGTCGCCAGCAATTCCTCGTAGAGCTTTTCGCCGTGACGCAGCCCGGTGAATTCGATTTTCACGTCGGTACGCCCCGAGAGCCGGATCATGCGCTTCGCCAGGTCGACGATCTTGACCGGCTTACCCATGTCGAAAATGTAAATCTCGCCGCTCTTTCCCATGCTGCCGGCTTCCAGTACCAGCTGGCAAGCCTCCGGAATCGTCATGAAATAGCGGATGATTTCCGGATGCGTCACGGTAACCGGCCCACCGGCGGCTATCTGCCGGCGAAACAGCGGAATCACCGAACCGTTGGACCCCAGCACATTCCCGAAACGCGTCGTAATGAACTGGGTCTTGTTGTTCCCCTCTTTCTGGAGCTTGCGCGCCAGCGCCTGGACATAAATCTCACAGATACGCTTGGAGCACCCCATCACATTGGACGGATTCACGGCTTTGTCGGTCGATACCATCACGAAACGGGAAACGCCGTACTTGACGGCCAGGTCCGCCATGACCTTGGCCCCCAGCACATTGTTCTGGATGGCCTCGGAGACATTGTCTTCCATCATGGGGACATGCTTGTAGGCGGCGGCATGGAAAACGTACTCCGGCTGATACTGGCGGAAGATATCTTCCATGCGAGCCTTGTTCGCACAATTCGCAATAATGGTCGGCGCCTCGATTTCCCTCCATTTCTTCCTGAGTTCCAGCCGGATGTCATGGAGCGGCGTCTCCGCATTGTCGATCAGGATCATCTGGTAAGGGTTGAACCGGGCGACCTGCCGCATGATCTCGCTGCCGATGGACCCGGCGGCGCCGGTAATCAGCACCCGCTTCCCTTCCAGCAGGGAGGCGATTTCCTTCATGTTTATCTTGATGGGATCCCGGCCCAGCAGGTCCTCGATCTGGACCTCCTTGATGACCCGTGCTTCCCTGTGGTCGCCCGTCCAGTCGTCGGACACTTCCGGGGCGAGGAAAATCTTCACGTTCTCCTGCAGCAACCGGTCAGCGACGTCCGACTCCTTCAGGAGTTCCGCCTTGTCCGGAGACACGATGACGGCATCCACGCGGTCCTGCCGGATCCTTTCGATCAGACGCTCGTCATTCCGGTATACGTTCACGCCCATCATCACCTTGCCGGCCAGGTCCGGTTCGTCCGTGATGAACCCCCGGATATGGAACTTGTGCTCCACGCCCGTCCGGACAGCCTTGGCGATGTCCATCCCGGACTGCGTTCCGTAAATATACGTGTTGAGCTGGGTCTTGACACTCTGGTTGAAATAATCGTTGAGCATCTTGATGGCCATGCGGGAGGTAGCCAGCAGGAGGAAACTCACGACATAGGTGATCATCAGCACCGACAGCGGCGAAAACGTCCAGTCCCAGATCCATGTACACGTCAGTGAGGCCGCCCCCGTCACGAGGAAACCCAGGGTCAAGGCCACGAAAATGTGCATCACATCCACGAAAGACGACAGTCGAAGCACATTGGAATAGGTGCGGAACAATCTGAAAAAGATGAGGTTGACTACCACAACAATGGCCATGGTAATCCGGATGCTTCTCCCCATCGACGCCACCTCATTCAGGGTGAAACGCAAGGCAAAAGCCACCACCACCGAGAAGATGAGGATCGAGATATCAAAAAGGAGGATGGTCCAGGACGGCAGGATACGCGTCGAGAAGATCCTCCGTAAAAACGGAACTTCTTTCATTCAAATACAAGTAACATGCAAAGATAACAACATTCCCCGACATATCAAACCCGAAGCCTGCCGATCAGTTCATTTCCCAAGGCTTCCTTCACCCGGATATGGTCCAGGACCGCCGTGACGAACGAATTGGATTCGAAGTCTCCACGGACCTCGACGAAGTCCTGTTCCTTCTCTTCCTTGCTGCCGTCCGCCCCGAAACCTGTCATCGAAGCCAGGTTGAACTCTTTCTTCGCATCTTCGTACAGCATCTTGTCAAGGCCGATGACCGCCTCCTTCCACTGCTCCACGATGTCTTTCACCTGCCCCGCCGTAATGGTCTCCAGCGGATAGCCGAAGAATTCCGCATATTTGTCATACGCCCACGTCCATTCATACGTGTAGTAATGGGCATGCATTTCCCGGAAAGCCGCATTGATCGCCTCCAGGTCGGTAACCTGTCCCGACTCAATCGCATCCAGCAGGACGTTCACCTCCGACTTCGGAGCGATCAGCCCGCTGATGTCGGACCACTTGCCCGTCCCGACCGGAGTGTCCGGGCGGAGGACCGCACGGATTTCCTCGTCACTGGCGCCCGAAGGCAGGTTCTCCAGCCGTTTGATAATGGAATTGCCGAGGAACTTGGTGATGGCGATCCGGTAGAAACGGATGCCGTTCCGGAGCGAACTGTTACGGATTTTGGCACTGTGGTAAGAGTACACATCGGACAACTCGCCGGACGAGTACTGGAGGTTCTGCAGGAGTTTGATGCCCTTGAACATCTTCTGGATCGTATACGGGCTCAACAGGTTGTAATTGATGCTGTCCAGGCGGTCCGGATCGGTGCGGCCATCCCGCTTGGGCCATTTCTGGGCATCCCGGATCGTCCCCACGCTCCGCAGGTTGACTCCCGGTACCAGATACGTCGTGTTCTGCTGCTCGATCAGGTAGGAAAACGGCAGCCAAGTCGTATCCGAATGGTTCACATGGCGTCCCATCACCAGCGAGAACGCCCCCACGCGGGAAGGCCACAGGATATAGGAATCGGAGGACGTCTTGGCCCCTCGTTCCAGGGTACCCTGATGGATCGGTCCCAGCTTGTACATGTGGTTGGACTGGTTCGATCCGCTGCCCGCATTCATGAAGGAGAACAAGCCAGCGATCAGCAGGGTGGACTTATGATGGGTCACGGTAAAGGGTCCGGCAAAGATGGCGCAGGCCTCCCCGTTCTCTCCCTGGCAGTTGCTGAAAAACAGGGAGTCGGAAGCGCTGTATCCATGGCCGAAGCGACAGGCCTGGCCGATGAAACAGCGGGTAAGGGTCGTATTGTCCTCAACCGTGGAACCGCTGGAAAAAATGAAATCATCGGCGATGACCCCGTGGCCGATTTTGACCGGCGCAGAGGCATTGCTGTTGATGCTCCCGTTGCGAAGACGGCTCGCCCCGCTGATGAGGGCACAGTCTCCGATGCGCACCCCGCTGATGAAGCGGGTATTGCGGATGAACACATGGTCGCCGATCGTTCCCATGGACGAAGCCTGCTCCGCCGCGTACTTCTCCGCCAGGGCATCCAGGGCGGCAATCAGGCTGGGACGGTGCCGGTACATGGCCATTACATAGGCCGTCTGGGCGCTGAGACGATCGTAGATCCGGACTTCACGGCCGCCCGTCTCATTGAGCACGGTCACTTCCACCCCGTTACCGAAACGGCAGACCCCGTCAGTGATAAGCAGGTCCACATTCTCGATGACCGTATCGGAACCGATGCTGTAATTCGCAATATAATTGGACACGTTTTCCACCAGGCTGTTGTCCCCCACCGTCACATGATGAAGGGTCGCCCGGTTCAGCCCGGAATGCTTCCGGAGTCCGCCCGGGAGCTCGAACCACCGGTCGAAACGGCCGAAACGGACTTCACCTGAAAAACGGACATCCCGGATCCAGGCCAGCCCGCTGCTGTCTTCCATGGATGTATAGACTTTCCCCCAGTCTTCGGCTTCACATCCCGCCGTCTGGAGAAGAGAGATTTCCTGTTGAGAGAGATTACGGTAATTCATCTGCCAAAATATCAATTATATCCTTGAATTCCGCCGCCTTGCGCAGGCGCGGATGTTCATATTCCTCTATTTTTTCATGTTCCCACGTGACCCGGAAAGGGATGTAGATCCCCGCGCCGCCCAGTTCCAGGACCGGTGCGATGTCCGACTTGAAGGAGTTGCCGACCATCAGGAGTTCATCAGGGCCGATGTCCAGTCTCCTGCAAAGCTCGAAATATTCCCGCACCGTCTTTTGCGGTACGATGTCCACCAGGTCGAAGTACCGGGCAAGTCCCGAACGCTCCACCTTATGCCGCTGCTCCAAGGCATCCCCCTTCGTCAGGAGCACCATCCGGAAGCGGCCATGCAGGGACGAAAGGGTCTCCTCCACCCCGGGCAGCGGAACGGCCGGATTCTGCAGGATGCGGCGCCCGATCCGGATGATCTCGCTTGTCTGGGCGGCCGTAAGGTTCCCGCCGCTCACCTGGATCGCCGTTTCCAGCAGGCTGATAATGAATGCTTTCGTTCCATAGCCGAGTTCGGCCATGTTGGAGGATTCCACCGCATACAGCGCGGCGGACAGGGACTCCAGCGTCCCATAGTCCCGGAGCACGCCGGCCCATGCGGCCTCCGCTTCCCGGAACAGGGGCTCGTTCTCCCAAAGGGTGTCGTCTGCATCGAAAGCCAGGACTCGGATCATGCTGTTATCTGGTTACCCGTATATAATTCGTAATACTTGCCCTTCTGCTCCAGCAATTCGTAATGCTTGCCCCGTTCGATGATGCGTCCATGGTCCAGGACAGCAATATAGTCGGCATTCTGGACGGTCGACAGGCGATGGGCGATGACAAAAGTCGTACGCCCCTTCATCAGGGAATCCATCCCCTGCTGGATCAGCTTTTCCGTGCGCGTATCGATCGAGGAGGTCGCCTCGTCCAGGATCAGCACTGGCGGATCGGCTACAGCGGCCCGGGCAATCGCCAGCAACTGGCGTTCCCCCTGCGACAAGTTCCCGCCGTCGGCGGAGAGGATGGTGTCATACCCGTCCGGAAGGCGCCGGATGAAGGCATCGGCATATACCAGCCGCGCCGCCGCCCGACACTCCTCGTCCGTCGCATCCAGGCGGCCATACCGGATGTTGTCCAGCACCGTTCCGCTGAAAAGGTGAGTCTCCTGCAGCACCATTCCCAGGGAACGTCGGAGCGAAGACTTGCGGATATCCTTCACGCTGAATCCGTCATACCGGATAGACCCGTCCTGGATCTCGTAGAACCGGTTGATCAGGTTCGTAATCGTCGTCTTACCGGCACCGGTCCCGCCCACAAACGCAATCTTCTGGCCGGGATAAGCCGTCAGATCGATATCGAAAAGCACTTGTTTTTCAGGCACATAACTAAAATCCACCTGCTGCAGGGCAACAAGTCCTTCCAGGGGTTTCATGCTCCCGTCGGAAGATTTCCATGCCCAGGAGTGCCGCCCCGTCTCCTCCAGCGTGACCGTTCCTTCGTCCGTTTCCGACGTTTCGTCCAGCAGGGCGTACAGGCGGTCGGTACCCGCCGTCGCCATGACAATGCTGTTGATTTCGTTGGATATCTGCGTGACCGGCCGCGTAAAGTTGCGCTGCAAGGTCAGGAAGGACACCAGCGTTCCCAGGGTAAGGGCCGCTCCGTCCAACCCGTTCAGGAACCAGGGTGAAACAGCCCCTGCAAAACCGGCCAGCGAAGAAACGCCGGCATCCGGGGTATACCCCAGCGCAATGACCGATCCGACGATGGCGAGCAGCACATACATGAAATTGCCGATATTGGAGTTGATCGGCATGATGATGTTGCCGATCTTGTTGGCATTGTACACGCTGGCGCGGAGTTCCTCGTTCAGGGCAGCGAACTGTTCCATGGCTTTCTGCTCATGGCAGTACACCTTCACCACCTTCTGTCCGGAGACCATTTCCTCGATGAAACCGTTCACCCGGCCGAGATTCCGCTGACGCTCGACGAAATACTTCCGGGACAGCTTTCCGAGACCCGTTGTCACCTTGTACATCAGGAAGGTCATCACCACCGACACCAGCGTCAGCGGGAGGCTGAGAACCAGCATGCTGATGAACGTGGCGGTGATGGTCACCAGCGACTTGAACAGGTTCGGGACACTGTTGCCCACCACCTGCCGGAGCGTATCCACATCGTTGGTGTACACCGACATGACATCCCCGTGGGAATGGTTGTCAAAGTACTGGATCGGAAGCGTTTCCATATGGGAGAACAAGTCCTTCCGGATCTGCAGCATGGTTCCCTGCCCTACCTTGATCATGATGAGGTTCTGGGCGTAGCCCGCCACGATGCCGACAAGGATCACCGCCGCCAGCTTGACCAGGGCGACAGCCAGCGGGGCAAAGTCCGGAGCGGCAGCCGCCGTCATCGGCGTGATATAGTCGTCGATGAGGCTCCGCGTAAAGAGGGACGAAGCCAGGGACGTCAGTGAAGAGACGATGATACAAAGGACCACCACCAGGAAATGGACTTTGTAGTTCCGGAAAATGTACCGGAACAGACGGAATACCGTGGCATCCTTCTTCAAGTCCTTCAGGGAAGCCCCGACCCGGGGCCCCCTGTCGGCATTTGAGCCGCGCATATGATTGAATCCTGGAGGCATGGGTCAGCTGTTTAAGGAAGGTTGGTCGAAATCGCCCGATCCGCCGCTTGTCTGCATCTCGTAGATCTCTTGATAGATCGTATTGGTTTTCAGCAGGTTCTCATGCGTGTCAAAGGCCGACACCCGGCCATTGTCCATCACCACGATCCGGTCGGCGTCCCGGATGGAAAGGATACGCTGCGAGATGATGATTTTCGTCGTTCCCGGAATCCGGCGCGAGAACGTAGAGCGGATCGCCGCATCCGTGGCGGTATCCACCGCCGAAGTGGAATCGTCCAGCACCAGGACTTTCGGATGCTTCAGAAGCGCCCGGGCGATGCAGAGGCGCTGCCGCTGTCCGCCGGAGACATTCGTGCCGCCCTGATCGATCACCGTCCCGTACCCTTGCGGGAAACTCTCGATAAACTCATCGGCACAGGCCAGCCGGCAGGCTTCCCGGCACTCTTCCAGCGTGGCATCCTCCTTCCCCCACCGCAGGTTGTCCAGGATGGTGCCGGAGAAAAGGGTGCTTTTCTGCAGGACCATCGCCACTTCGTCCCGGAGAACCGGCATGGCATAGTTCCGCACGTCATTCCCACCCACGGCAACAGACCCCTCCGACACGTCGTAAAGCCGTGCAATCAGGTTCACCAGCGAGGACTTGCCGCTGCCGGTACCGCCGATGATCCCGACCGTCTCGCCCGCCTTGATGTGCAGGTCGATGTCCTCCAGGGCATAATCGCCACCCCGCTTGTAGGAAAAGTAGACATGGTTGAAATCGATGCTGCCGTCAGGGACACTCGTCACCGGGACGGCCGGATCGGACATGTCGGGCTCCTCGTTGATCACCTCGGCGATGCGGGAAGCGCTCGCCGCGCTCTGGGTCAGCTGGACAAAGATCATCGACAGCATCATCAGGGAACTCAGCACGGTCATGATATAGCTGAACAGCGAGGTCAGCTGACCGGTCGTCAGGCTCCCCTGGACAATGAAATGCGCGCCCCACCAGCTCAGGGCGATGATACACCCGTTCACGATCAGGTTCATCACGGGATGGTTCAAGGCCATCAGGTTCTCCGCCCGCACGTTGAGCGTGAACAGGCCGAGAGCCGCCTTGTCGAATTTCGACATCTCGTGGTCTTCCCGGACAAAAGCCTTCACCACGCGGATGGCAGACACATTCTCCTGTACCACGCCGTTGAGGGTATCCACCTTGAGGAGGATCTCCTTGAAAAGGCGCGCCGCCCGCGTAATCAGGAAAGCCAGGAATACGCTCAGCACCACCATCGCGACAAGGAAGATCACGCTCAGTTTCTTATGGATGAAAAAGCACATGAACAGGGCGGACGCCATATTGAGCGGAGCCCGGAACGAGGTGCGCAACAGCATCTGGAACGCATTCTGGACGCTGGACACATCGGTCGTCATGCGGGTCACCAGGCCGGCCGTCGAAAACTTGTCGATGTCCGAAAAGGAAAAACGCTGGATGTTCCCATACATCGCATCGCGCAGGTTGGCGGCGAGGCCTGTGCTGCTGTACGCGGCGAAGCGGCCCGCCAATATGCCGAAGACCAGGCTCAGGAAGGCAAGGCCGATCATCTGCGCCCCGTAGCGGTACACGTCGGGAAGGCTGCCGGCCCCGATACCCTTGTCGATGATCGAAGCCGTCACATACGGGATCAGCACTCCCATGACCACCTCGAGGGTGGTCCAAAGGGGAGTCAGGAGCGCTGCAGTCCGATACTGCCTGACTTGTTGAAGTATCGTTTTGAACATGAATGCAAAGATAGCAAAAAATCAGCAAACCCCCGCTGATTTCCAGGCTACCTCTCCGCACGCATGGGATTCGTCAGGAAGTCTTCGTAAGCGAGACGGATTCCGTCCCGAAGTTCGGTCTTCCAGGTCCAACCGAGGGCGGCCGCCTTGGAGACGTCCAGAAGCTTGCGGGGCGTTCCGTTCGGACGGGACGTATCCCAGCGGATGACGCCCTTATACCCCACAATCTCCGCCACAAGCTCTGCCAGTTCCTTGATAGTCACCTCCTTCCCGGTTCCGGCATTGACGGTTTCGTTCCCGCTGTAATGATTCATCAGGAACACGCACAGGTCTGCCAGGTCGTCCACATACAGGAACTCCCGCAGCGGGGATCCGTCACCCCAGCAGACCACCTCCGGGGCGCCCGACACTTTCGCTTCATGGAAGCGGCGGATCAGGGCCGGCAGCACATGGCTGTGCTCCGGATGGTAATTGTCATTGGGACCGTAGAGGTTTGTCGGCATAACGCTGATAAAGTCGGTGCCATACTGGCGGTTCAGGAATTCACAGTATTTCAGGCCGCTGATTTTCGCCAGCGCATACGCCTCGTTCGTCTTCTCCAGCGCGCCCGTGAGCAGGCACGATTCCGTCATCGGCTGCGGAGCGAGGCGGGGATAGATACAGCTGGAGCCCAGGAATTCCAGTTTCCGGCACCCATTCTTCCATGCGGAATGGATCACGTTCATTTCCAGGACCATGTTCTCGTACATGAAATCCGCCAGGGCCGCCTGGTTGGCAGCGATTCCGCCCACCTTGGCAGCCGCCAGGAACACGTATTCCGGCTTCTCGGCTGCGAAGAAAGACTCCACTTCGGCCTGGCGCGTCAGGTCCAGTTCGGCATGGGTACGTGTCACGATGTTCCCATACCCCTCCCGCCGGAGCGCCCGCACAATCGCCGATCCCACCATTCCCCGGTGACCGGCCACATAAATCTTAGCATTCTTTTCCATGGAAACGCCTCCTGATTCAAACGCTCTTATTTCACGATCCCCTTTTCCAGGTATTCGGCCAGGTTCATCCGCACCTTTTCCGCCGCCCCTTCTCCGGCCACCTTGGCCATGTCGTGGTCGACCATCAGCCGAACGAGCTGCTCGAAAGACGTCTTCTGCGGGTTCCAGCCCAGCTTGGCGCGCGCCTTCGTCGGGTCTCCCCAGAGGTTCACCACGTCAGTCGGACGGTAGAAATCCGGACTCACCTCCACGAGCACACGACCGTTCGAACGGTCGATGCCCTTCTCGTCCGCGCCTTCACCCACGAAGTCCAGCTCGATGCCGACATAGTGGAAAGCCAGGCGGCAGAAATCCCGCACGCTGTGCTGGACCCCCGTCGCAATCACGAAATCATCCGCCTTTTTCTGCTGGAGGATGAGCCACATGCACTCCACATAATCCCGCGCATACCCCCAGTCGCGAAGGCTGGAAAGGTTCCCCAGGTACAGTTTGTCCTGTTTGCCCTGGGCGATGCGGGCCGCCGCCAGGGTGATCTTCCGCGTAACGAACGTCTCCCCGCGCCGTTCGGATTCATGATTGAACAAAATCCCTGAACAGCAATACATTCCGTATGCTTCCCGGTATTCCTTCACGATCCAGAAGCCGTAGAGCTTCGCCACTGCATACGGACTGTAAGGATGGAACGGCGTATTCTCGTTCTGAGGCACCTCTTCCACCTTTCCGTACAGTTCCGACGTGGAGGCCTGGTAGATCCGGCACGTCGCAGCCAGCCCGCTCTGGCGGACGGCTTCCAACACACGCAGCGTCCCCGTCGCATCCACGTTGGCCGTGTATTCAGGCGCATCGAAACTCACCTGTACATGGCTTTGGGCCGCCAGGTTGTAGATCTCGTCCGGACGGACCTTCGACACCACCTGGACCAGGCTCATGGAATCGGTCATGTCGGCATAGTGGAGATGGAAATGGGGGCGCCCTTCCAGATGGGCGATCCGCTCCCGGTAATCCACCGAACTGCGGCGGATGATGCCATGGACGTCATAGCCTTTCTCCAGGAGGAATTCAGCAAGATAGGATCCGTCCTGCCCCGTAATGCCCGTGATCAGGGCCGTTTTCCGGGCATCTTGCTTTCCCTTTGTCAAGTTCTCGCCGAGCGCCTCTTCGATCTTATGCAGACTGGCGCTCCCGATGCCCACTTTCCCGGACAGCCAGCGGGACACGGAAGTCTCGTCCTTCCCCGTCAGTTCGGCCAATTCCCGCTGCGATAACCCCTTCCGGAGCAGCGCAGCCTTGATTTTGTCGATGATTTCGTAATCTACCATACCGCAAATATACACAATTCCAGGAAACTTGACAATAATTTGTATAATAAATTATGCGCTTGACAATATTTTGTCAAGCGCATATCTCTCTTTCTCTGGAAGAGTCTACAGTTCGCGGAGCGCCTCTTCGGCAGCAGCCCGCTCGGAGGAGCGAATCACGAACGAAATCGTCAGTTCGTCTCCGCCCTGGGCCGCGGAAATGATGTTCACACCTTTCGCCCCGAGACCGGTATACACCTTTCCGGAGGTACCGGGGACATTCTTCATCCCGTTTCCGCAGACCGACAGCAGGCAGACATCCTCCACGACGTCGATGGCATCGTCCATACTCACCTGAGGGTCCTTATACAGGCCGGAAAGGGCATCCAGCGCCTTGGGAAGGTCGCTCTTGGCCACGGCCACCGTGATGCAGAACTCGGAAGAAGGCTGGGAAATATAGCGGATATTGATGCCCCCGGCTGCCAGGGCGCCGAAAATCGACGATGACACGCCGACCCGCCCCACCAGTCCGGTTCCCCGCACATTGATGAGGGAGAAACCGTCCTCGGCCACGAAACCGGTCACAACCCGCCCGGAAGCCGGCTTGGAATCCGAAATCACGGTACGGCGCTCCGGGTCACGAAGATCCATGACCACGATCGGCACCTTCGCCTTCATCACGGGAAGGAACGCCGCCGGGGCTACGACACCGTCTTCCTTGGAGCAGAAGACCGCAGCCTCCTCATACGTCAGCTGCGGGATGGCAAGCATCTCGTCATCCAGGATATACACCTCGGCAGGAGAGCCGCCCTGGGCCGCGATCGTGAGCGCCATCAGGTCTTCTCCCTTGCGTCCGAGGCTCATGCAATAACCCGCAGGGGTACGGCCATAACCGCAGGAAAGGACATACAGGCCCTCTCCGGAGCAGCACGTGCGGACCCGCTCCATGGACGTTTCCCAATCGACGCGGAGCGCACCGCCCTCTTCCATGCAGGTCATCAGATCGGTGCCGTCGACGAATGTTCCGCCGCACACCGCATGGACCGTCTCCGCGCACAGGCGCGCACACTTGGACAGCACATAGTCACGGATGGTCGTGAAGGCCGGACGGTAAACAACGCCCTCGGCCAGATAGATGCGGATTGCGTCGAGTTCCGCATCCACATGCTCCCCGAAACCGGCATCTCCCACCATACCCTTGAAATACCCGGCAATCTGCCCGAAAGCCGGCTTGGTATCTTCGCGACGATAGATCGCCTGATCCAGGACCTCCTCGAAAAGGCGCTCGATCTTTGCCTCCGGTTTGACAACAAGGACCGCATTCCCCTTCGGAAGCCGGTCCATCCATTTCGCCGACGCTTCGGTCAGCTGGAAGATTCTCGTAGTCATGACAACATCCTGTTTAGTAACAAGTGCAAATATACAATTTATTTAAGACAATTGTTATGGGACAATCAGGCTTCAATCGCGCCCTTGATCGTTTCCACGATATACCGGACATCCTCGTCACTCACATACGGGCCGGCCGGGAGGCACATGCCGATCTTGAAGATCGCCTCTGAAACGCCGTTGACATAAGCCGGAACGCCCTTGTAGACAGGCTGTTTGTGCATCGGCTTCCAGACCGGGCGCGCTTCGATACCCGCCTGGTCCATCAGGACGCGCAGGGCCTCGACATTATCGTTTGGCTGGCAGTCCGTCACGGCCGACGAAGCCATGTGAATCACGCCGGCGGCACCGCCCACAGCCCCCTTGACAATGGTCTTGTAGGCATTCTCCTGGCCCTTGATCCGGAGGGAAGGGTCAAGAGTGATCGTGCACAGCCAGTAGTTGGAGTCATAGTCCCCGCCCCCGGGCTGGGAATGGACCGTGATGCCCGGGACACCGGCCAGCAGCTCCTCATACAGCGCCTGCACATGCTTGTGGTGCGCCAGGTGGTCCTCAACCACCGTCATCTGTCCGCGGCCGATGCCGGCGCAGACATTGGACAGCCGGTAGTTGTAGCCGACGGCTTCGTGCTGGTAGTATGGATAACTTTCACGGGCCTGCGTGGCATACCACATGATCTTCTGCCACAGCTCCGCGTCCGGACAGATCAGCGCACCGCCCCCCGAGGTCGTAATCATCTTGTTGCCGTTGAACGAGAGCACGCCGAACCTGCCGAAGGTGCCGAGCACCCGGCCCTTGTATTTCGATCCGAAGCCCTCGGCCGCATCCTCGACCACGGGAATCCCGTACTTGTCCGCGATCGCCATGATCCGGTCGGCCTTGTAAGGCATTCCGTACAGCGCCACCGGCACAATCGCCTTCGGCTTCTTCCCGGTCTTTTCCATCCGGTCCAGAATCGCCTTCTCCAGCAGGTCCGGGTCCATATTCCAGGTATCCGGTTCCGAATCGACCATCACCGGCGTTGCGCCCAGATACGTAATCGGATGGGTCGACGCGCAGAACGTGAAGCTCTGCACCAACACCTCGTCACCAGGTCCCACACCGCAGGCCAGCAGCCCCAGATGGACCGCAGCCGTACCGCTCGAAAGGGCCACGACCCGCTTGTCCTCCCCGACAAAATCCTCCAGGTCCTTCTCGAACCCGTTCACATTCGGTCCCAGCGGCACGACCCAGTTCGTATCGAACGCCTCCTGGACAAATTTCATTTCATTGCCGCTCATATGAGCAAGGCAGAGGTAAATACGTTTTGACATTATCGTAAAAAATCAATTTATCTTCCCAGTTTCAATTTTAGTCTCAACAAATTCAGCATCAGGCCGAAATAGGACTCTGACGGATACACGAGACGATGCTTCCAGCGGTTCTGCAGAAAAATGGAGGACTCGCGGAGATAGTAGCGGAGCGTGCCTCTGCGGTAGGGATCCTGTCCGGTCGGATGGACCATATCGTCCCAAATCCGTCCGGCCAGCTGCTCGTCCGCAGCACCGTCAATCATCCCGAGGTAATCCGGCAGCTGCACGCATAGTTTCCCGGCGATGATCCAGGACATCATCCGGGCGAAGCGCAGCATTCCCGATTTGTCAAAGAGATCCCTCACCTGCGGCCAGTCCACCTGGTCCCCGTCCCGATACAACAGAAGGATCCAGTCATACAGCTGGCGCAGCTCCATCCCGGACGCCACGAAATGGCCCGACATGTGCCGCATCAGGAAAAGTGCCTCCATCGTCGGCGTCATCCGGTACGCATTCCGGAGGGTCTCATCGCCGAGATCCAGCGGCCTTGAATGGCCCTCCGAGGCTGCCAGCCCCTTCAGCGCGTCATCCAGCATCCAGTTGCAGGCATGGTTTTCCCGGTCCATGAAATCGTAATGGTTCTCCAGGAGCGTCCCCTTCCACGTCGCCTGGGTATGGTGGTGGTAATAAGGCGAATTCTCCAGTCCCAACTCTTCCGTCAGGACCCTCTCCCCCTCCTTGCTGTGCCCGAACAGGTAATAATCAATGTCCCCGTACACCCGCAGCATCGGATCCGGATATCGGAGCGCCAGGGTCCATCCTTTCAGGAACATCACGTCCAGGCCGTGCTTCTGGAACAGAAGGGCCAGTTTCCGCTGCTTCGCCAGGCGTTCCTCCGCCTTTCCGACCAGCTGCTCCGAGAGCACATAGCTCCCGACAACCGGCTTCCCCTTCGGCTGGAATGCCTCCGGGACCCGGTCGAACAGGCTGACAACCAGCGGAAGCATCCGCTGTCCCTTTGCCGCCTCCAACACCTCGACCCACTGGTCCACTCCGGCCGGATAGACACGCTCCCGGCTGGTCGGAAGCCCCAGCGCCTCATTGACCAGACTCGTCAACAATGCAAAGTTCTCCATCATCTTCCCTTAATTGTGGCCGTTGAAGGGCTCGGACGTAGCCTGGCCCTCCTCGGAAATACCTTCGCGCTTGAACACTTTCAACACTGTCATGAAGAAAACCTTCACATCCAGCCAGAAGGTCAGGTGGTCCACATAGTAGACATCATATTCCAGGCGCTTCGTGAAAGAGATGGCGTTGCGGCCGTTCACCTGGGCCCAGCCGGAAATGCCGGGACGCACTTTGTGGCGCCGCATCTGCTCCGGCGAATACAGCGGCAGATATTCCACCCGCCAAGGACGGGGGCCGATGAAGGCCATGTCCCCCTTCAGGATGTTGATCAGCTGGGGCAGTTCGTCGATGGACAGGCTCCGGACCACCTTCCCGACCTTCGTCAGCCGCTGGGCATCCGGAAGCAGCTTTCCTTCGGCATCCCGTTCATCAGTCATCGTCTTGAACTTGATCACCTTGTAAATCTTGGCATCTTTTCCGGGCCGTTCCTGCAGGAAGAAGGCTCCCGCCCCCTTGTTCGCAAAATGCAGCACGACCGCCACGATCAGAATCAGCCACCCGATCAGAATCAGGGCAGCCAAAGCCCCCAGGAAGCCTAAGATACGTTTAATGTATTTCTTGTACATGCAATAATGATTTTCGTTTTTTTCAGGCTGGAACGCCCTTCTAATCACACTCAAGCAGGCCTCTTTCGTGTGTCTGGCCCGCGTCGTCGGTAAAATCCCGGTACCGGTATCTCAGGATGCGTTTGCGCGTTCCGTCCTCATTCTCGTCGGCGCCGACCTTCACAATGTAAACCAGCTTGGCGTCCGTATCGACACTGATGCAATTGAACGAGTCCTGACTCTTGGTGCCGACATGGCGCGAAGCCGATTTGCTCCTGTTGTGATTGGCCGTTGCACAACGGATCAGCAGCTGGCGCGGATCCGCCTCCAGGACACCGATTTCGTCATAATGGCCATGGCCGGACATCCAACAGACAAATTCCCCTCCCTTATCGATGAAACGGGCTACTTTCTTGTAGGCGGCACTGTCCAGACGGTCGGAATACAGTCCCGTAGCTTCCTTCCGGGTATATGCACACGGAATCAACGTCGCTGCGGCCGGGGAATAATGGCTTGCCACCATCACCGCCAGCCCCTTTTCCCTCGCATCCTCCAGAACCCCTTCCAGCCACCGGTCCTGATAACTCAGATTGTTTTCATCCATATCGTCTACCGTGCCATAATGCTTGCAGTCAACGACAACCAGCCGGACCTTCCCATAGTCCTTGTAATAATAACAGGCACCGATCGATGCGGCCCCGTCCGGCTGGATTACACCCCATGAAGCGATGTACGGCGCAAAAAACTTTGCATAGACATCCTTCTGGCTGATGATATAAAACGGATTTCCCTTTCCATACCCTCTCACCACCTGACCCTCATAGTTGCCTTCTTCATACATGGACTTGGATATCCAGGCATCGTGATTACCAACCACCTGCAGCACCTTGGAGGCTCCGTCTTCCGCCCACCAGGAGAAATCATCTGTAAAATACAGTCCCTGCTGATCCCCCAGTGCGATAATGCCATCATAACATGCCTGATAGTGGTCATACCACGAAAGGATCCGCTTCAGGTTGGCCCTGTTCTCATGCACATCCGTAAACCACAGAAGCGAAGTTGCCTGCCCCGTTTCGCCTTTCAACGCCTGCATCAACGGATCATACTCCGACGCCGGATTCAAGGCAAAGATACTCGGACTCTCACTGGCGAATAACTCGCTTAGCTTTGAATCACAACTGATCCAAATGAAAACGGAAAAGAGGAGGAACAGCCTGGTCCATCCTGCCCAGCCGCTTCTTCGCGAAAGTTGCACACCAGCAGGCATATTGGTTTTCATTTCTAGTATCACATTCATGAGCGTCCACCCACTAAGAAACAAAAGAAAATGAGGCGTGCTAGTTCATCCAGTGCACATATTGTACGCTGCGATAGCTAACAAGGTCGTGATGGCGTTCCCCAAGGAGCCCTAAGGCAATGACAAATCATCCAGCGGTCCGATTTCAGGGACTCGGTTTCCGCCTGCTTGCGGAGCCTCTTCCGGGCTGTCCGGATTTCGTAATTAATTTGCTTCGACGGTCATATGGACGTCAATCAAGCATGTTTTAAACTTATTCCACTGAATATCAATCAGCGTTGACTACTAAATTGTCTGTATAATTTGCAAAGAGGAAAAGGCTCACTTTTTTGATGATCTAGACGGTGCTGTATTAAACTTACAATTAGTATACTTATTAAATACTTTGCTCGCCGTTCCGACTATTGACGTATCATACTCCCCAAACTCGCAATTATCAAACTCCATGTGTCTTGAAAACAACATAACGGATCGAGAATCTTTCGTGTTAAAAACAAATGGAATATAACAATTCTCAAACCTCATCCAATATGTTGCCTGTATTCTAATTTTTGACTGAAAAACACAGTTCTTGATTGTCGTAGCCAGTTTTCCATAGCTATTCAGATTGTTTTGATAAGAAGACAAATCAAAATAATTGTCCTTAAATGTACAATTCTCCATCAGGACATTCTGATTGCCGATTTCGGGATATTTCTTTACTTGATCTGGCTCAAAATCAATCGCACATCTTGGAGAGGTCCCTTTAACTCTTTTGCTTCCGCAACCTTCAAAATGACAATTCTTTATTACAACATTCCTAGCTCCCACTGCAATACCATTCCTTCGTGCACGTAAAATCTTTACATTATCTACAAGCAAACCAGAGGCCCAGCGAGTATTCTTTTCTTCTGCATAATGGGATCCAGAGTACATTATACAATCGCCAAAAGAATCCGAAAGAGTAATGTCTTTAAAAGTAAAATTAGAGCAACGAATGCATTTAAAAAGATGCCCCCATTCCCCATAGTATGTTTTGCCTTTAAAAGGTTGATCAAATCTATGCCAATCATTGTCTCCGGCAATAACCCCAGTTCCGTCAATAGTTATATTCTCTTTTCCATATTCCCAAAAAACAAAATATGCGCCAACACTAGTTGGCAGCATCTTTAATGTACTGTTAACCGTCATATGGGTATTAGACGGAATAGTAAAAATCCTAAGATATGAGAACTCGTCTGTCCCTAAATCTGAATAGTTACGTTTTTTCTGTCCGTCGACCATTCTAAATGAAACAAGATTTCCTAAATCAGCTCTTCCTTTATATGGGAGCTCAAAATAGTATACCCTTTTTTCATTAAAAATGATATGGCAATAAGTCGAATCATTAGAAAAAGATAAAAGATTATTAATCAATCGATTCGAAACAAAGTCGGGAGATGATTCGAAATCAAACCATCCGTCTTTTACCTCCGGAACGTTCCACTCTCCATCAACAACAATATCCAATCCAAATGCAGGCTTTTTCTGTTCCATCTGAATTTCCGTCCCATTTCCAATAAGGGTCCCGTTATTAATGCTGCCACCAGAAAAAACCAACTTTACACCACTCGGAATCTTAATTGTTTTTCCTTCAAGCGTATAGTTTTTGTTAATAATAAAATCTCCCTTCGCTTTCTTCAACATCGCCTCTGTAAGGGCGGTGGGGGGCACTTGCATACTAATAGCTATTAGAGCAACGACAAAGATGTAAAACTGCTTTCTCACAATGGACTTTTTTTCAATGATTACTATATTTTGTGACCACTCACCGAACAACTGCCTTAGCGTCACAACACCAAATCCAGATTGAAGTTCCGGAACAATCTCTCGCCCTACATTTTGTTTGTTCAGTCAACGGAATAATTGTTCCCACGTTCAGACAATTTCACTTCCCGAAAAAAAACGAGTTATCCTCCAAATCTACAGCATCAGCTTTGTCACAAAGCACCTGAATCAGAACTTGAGAGACTCTTATATCGCGTCCACACGAAAATGATCACCGGAATGAACGAGATCTATTGCATTTGCCGAAGAGATTCATTTCTTCCTTACCATCTAAAACGTCCAATTATTGCATCGAAACAATACTTGTTATTTCAAATGGATAATCATTCGCCGCTACGGCACAATACTTTGCATATTCTCGATCCTGTTTTGTTGATAAGAGAACGGAGCCATGCGGGCCAGGAATCGATTTCCCCATTGTCCATTTTGCAGTGATTTTTGTATCATCTTCATAAATAGACTGAACATTTAGATTTAGCAACCTTAACATCGAGACAATAAAAGTATATGCAGCGATCTGACAAGGGAGGCCTTCTTGCAAATGAACCCCATCAAAGGCACATAAATAGCCTAAACCAGATGCATTTTTCTCGTTATTTGCATAATCACCCAATGCTTTAAAAGCAGGAATTGTACGGGCATTCTGAATAGCCGTTCCTACAGGGATAACAAGATCAAAATCCGATTCGTTCAAAATCAACTGTGCGTCAGACGCTGTATAATAAAAATGCGAAAGAATGGTTTCATCACTCCAATTGACTCCGCTGTTGGTTTGTGCAGGTCTTGAAGGAGAAAGCATCCATGCAAATCTCACAGGATAATCGACTGATGAACGAATAAGGCTAATAAATTTATTTAATTCTGCCTGATACCCCACCGACCAATCATCCGGAGTCCAACTCGACTGATGAGTCATTATGATATCCCATTTGAAATTCGATATCGCCCACTGAATTGTCTTGGACGATTGAGATATCCAACTAGCCCCACCATCATAATAATAAAAAGTGTATTGGGCGGCATTCTTCTCGTAATTCTCTACGTGGTTAGATACTGTCGCACTACTCATCATCAAGATACCAATATGTGCCTCCGCATCTACTTCCAAATCATTCAAGATAAATGGGACATAAGCCAATGCATCCTGTGAAAAAGAATTACCAATTGCCAGGATACGAACTACATTATTCTTAGGAATATAGTCAAGGTCCTCTTTATGGCAAGAGGAGAACAATAGAGAAAACACAAAAAGAGCAAACAGCCTTTTCATATAGGTTTACACCAGTTCAATTCCCCAATACTCCCGAATTAAAGCATATATTTCTTTTTTTACACCGCGATTGTAACGTGCCTGCATCATATCCAAGTCCGGGCCATAGTTACCTTCTATAAACTCGACTTGCCCTTCACTGTTGATTACCACATCCCATCCTGTTATAGGGTTACCTGCCGACTGTGCCGCCATACAGACAGATTCGACGATTTGGTTCCAATTCGGAATCTTAAAACCAACAAACTGAATACCGCTGTCCGGATGGCAAACAAACCTCTCTCCTTTAGTATTTGCACCATCACTTTCAACAATTCCATTCTTTATATTAATCTGCGCAGACACGCCACCGGCATGTGAATTATCGACAACACTATCTCCTACTCCAGTTCTCAAGACCCCACTAAACACACAGGCTTTTTCTTTATTTGCAACCGTAACGACACGGATTGTGTTCAAACTTTGAGGATGAAAAGCACTCAATTCGTCACAAGCCTTAATACATTGTTCCACCAACATCCTATTCTTCCGACAATCCTCAAACAGTTTCTTATCATCTTTTCTATCCCTGTCCTTATAAACCTTTGAGACCCCTTTGCCAAGTTTCCCATCACAAGGTTTAATGATGCAGTCAAAACTATTAATCATCGAAACAAATTCCTCATATGTTGCAGAAGGCGCGTATATCCACTTTCTATGGATATAATCATGAAAATGCTTCAGAAAGTTTGTTTTATTACGAAAGATAGCCTTCGCGACGCCTGGCGCATATCTCCAGTAGAAATAGGCCATTCTCAGTCTCGAAACATATTCGTTTCTCTCTTCTTCCGACTTTTTATAGAACTCATACTGATATGCATATTCCTGGTAGGTGACCCAATACTTATTCAGTGCCTGTTCATAATCAGCTAAAGTTCCCCTTGCCCCTCCTTTCTCATATTCTGTTCGAGCGGAAGCCAAGAGACGTTTCTTGGATGAGCGGACCTGCATATCCACCCACAATTTCTTTATTCCCAATGCATTGACTATCTTGTCTCCA
>JAGAHD010000087.1 GCA_017627255.1 Bacteroidales bacterium
TCCGGAATCCGCCCCACGGAGGCAACGGCTTCCGCTGGACCGATATCGACGAAAATGCGTTCTCTTGGAGTTTTGCGCAATATGCCGAAGGGCTGCACCACTCGAAGGCGGAACGGCAGTTCCAGGCCGATCTGGAGGCGCTTGCGTGGGCGGATACCTGCGTGCTGGTGCTCCCTTGCGGTCGCAGCGCGCACACGGAAGCCGGCTGGATGGCCGGCGCCGGGAAGAAGGTCCTTGTCTATATCCCGGAGATGATGGAGCCGGAGCTGATGTACAAGCTGTTCGACGGCGTCTGCGGAAGCCTTGACGAACTGACGGAAGCCCTTGCGGCCGCCCGATGAACGGGGGGCTTAATCCTGATAGGTCATCCTGATGTGGGGGATGCCATCCAGCATGAAGGGATCCGACGACTGCCGGAATCCCACCTGCTCGTAGAATCCTTTCGCGTATTCCTGCGCTTCGATGTCGATCCGGGTCGCTCCGAGGGATTCCTTCGCCGTCCGGATGCCTTCCCGCATGATCCGCTTGCCATAGCCCTTGCCGCGTTCGGTCGTGATGACCCGTCCGATGGAGACCTCCTGCATGTGGGTCCCTGCAGGGCACACGCGGCACAGGGCCACGACCTTCCCTCCTTCCGTCAGCCACAGGTGGATGGACTGCTGGTCGTCGTAGTCCATGTCCTGGTAGACGCAGTCCTGCTCCACCACGAAGACCTCGGTGCGGATCCTCAGGAGTTCGTAGAGCTCGTCCAGCGTCAGCTCCCGGAAGCGTTTGCGGTGCAGTTCCATCACCCCAGTACTTTCCATCTGACGCGCCAGCGGCCGTTGTCGAAGTCGTGGCTGAGGATCTTGAAGGTGCCGATCTCCGCGGTGTTCCCGACGTGCGCACCTGCGCAGGCGCAGGCGTCGTAGTCTCCCACGCGGACGATCCGGAGCGTCTCCGAGACGTCATCGGGGAGCTTGCTCAGATCCACGATCGCCGCCGCCTCATCCCGGGTCATGTATTCGACCGTCACGTCCAGGTGGCGGGAGATGACTTCGTTGACCGCAGCCTCGATCGCGGCGACCTGCCCGTCAGTCGGACAGGTCGGGAGTTCGTAGTCGCATTTGGACTTCTTGCGCTCGATATGGGCGTTGCGGGAGCGCGGACAGCCGAACATCCGGACCATCGTCGCGTTCAGGATGTGCTCCGCCGTGTGCATCGGAGGGTATTCCTCCTTGTTGTGTGCGTTCAGTACCGGTTCCATGGCCCCGAAGAAGAAGCTGGATTACTGCTCGTCGATGATCCGGCCCATGCTGTCCACCCGCTTCTCGAAGCGGTTCACGCCGACGACGGCGAGGATATAGGCCAGGCCGTTGGCGATGATGCCGAGGCCGATGATCGTCGAAAGGACGCCAGCGGTGACGCCGAGGTTCCTCAGGCCGAAGAAGCCGAGGACGGCGCCGCCGATGCCCAGGCACAGCAGCACCCACCACATCGGGAAACCGACCAGCCTGTAATCGAAGCTCTGGACGGCGATGACGATACCCTCGAGCATGACCCAGATGGCGAACACCACCGGAAGGGAAACGGCCGTCCCGAGGATGTTGAACAGGAAGAAGCAGCCGAAGAAGATGTCGAGCAGGGCGCTCAGGGCGCGGGTCCCGCTGTTGGGAAGGAACGCTTGCGTCCGCAGGGTGAAGACCAGCTTGGTGATACCGGCGAACAGGGTCAGGCAGCCCAGGAGCCAGGCGGCGGAGACGAGGGTAATGTCGGGTTTGGCGATGCAGATGACGCCGAGGATGATGAGGAGGAAGCCTGCGATGCAGAGCCAGATTTTAGTACTTGTTTTCATATGTCCGTAGTTATATCGGACAAATGTACGAAAATACTGGCGTTTTTAGCTCAGTTTTGTACCTTTGTGTCCGTATAAAACTGCAATAACATGATTCGCTCATTCGTCATAGGTCTTCTGTCCGCCCTGGTCCTCCCGGCCATGCTCGCTTGCGATAAACTTCCCGACCCAGGCCAGCCCCGGCAGGAGCAGAACGAAGGACAGGAGAATCATGGCAACAACAATTCCGACGAAACCGATATGCCCGAGACCATCAAGATTACCGTATCCGGAACGACGCTTCCGGTCCAGATTGAGAACAATGCCGCCACCCGGGCCCTTGTGGCTGCGCTGCGCGAGGCGCCCATCACCTATGAAGCACATGACTACGGCGGCTTCGAGAAAGTGGGGGCGCTGGGGCGTTCACTGCCCGCGAACGACACACAGATCACCACCCAGGCCGGGGATGTCATCCTCTACAGCGGCGACCAGATCGTGCTGTTCTACGGCAGCAATTCCTGGAGCTACACCCGTCTGGGCAAGATGCAGTACGGGTCCCTGGATGCGTTGAAGTCGTTCCTGAAGGCGGGAGAAGGGAATATTTCCGTGACCTTGTCCTTATAGCCGTAGCGCATTGCCGCTTGCGGACTTCGTTTTGTGCCCGGTTTCGCCGAACCGGGTATAGAAGTTCACCATCACCGTATTGGAGGAGACCTTTTCTTCCGAGGAGATCGTGTTCTCGTCCACCACGTGGAAGTAATAGGTCTTTCCCTGCTCATACGCGCTGTCATCCTCTCCCAGCCCCCGGTTGTTCTCCCACTCCTCGTTGGTGAAGATCGTCACGGCGGCGCGGTAGATCTCGTAGTGCCAGGAGTCCAGGATATTCCCGTCCAGGTCCTTCGTGTATCCGAGGCCCTTCTCCGCGAATTCCATCAGGGACTGCGGGGTGAACGGGCGGGACTCGATGACGCCCGCCGTCCTGATCTGGACTTCGGTGAGGGTCCAGGCTCCGAGGATGTTGATCTTGTGGCCCAGGTAATCGCGGTAGTCGCCGGGCTCCATCTTCTCGCAGGTGGAAGCGGTCAGGACGATGGCGGCAAGGGCCAGCAGGCAGGTAAGATGTTTTCTCATGGCGGTGGGTGTTTGATCCCTTATCCCAGCAAAAACACTGCCACTCACGCATTCCCGGGGCGGGGACAATGGAAAAAGAAGCACCCTGCTTTCGGATGAGGCATTGCCGCACTGTTGAAAAAATGCTATCTTTGTGAAAACGTCGAACCCAACCATTATTATGAAACGCATACTTCTAAGTCTTCTGTGCATGGTGAGTTTATCCGCATATGCACAACATACTGTTGTCGTCAATCCTGATGGCACTCACTCCATCGTCATAAATAACGGGAACAGTGCAACTATAGTTAATCCTGATGGGAGTCATTCCACCGCCATATTACAACATAACGGCAACAGCGCAATTATAGTCAATCCTGATGGGACTCATTCTACCGCCATACTGCATAACGGCAATATCACAACTATAGTTAATCCTAACGGGACTCATTCCACCGCCACACATAACGGCAACGACGCAACCATAGTCAACCCTGATGGCACTCACTCCGTCTCGATAAACAACGGGAACAGTGCAACGAAAGATAACCCGAAGTGGAAAAAATGGTGGACTCGCAAATCTAAAAACAAAAAGAAAGGTTCATCCGTTAACGACCAGCCTGCAAACTAAATCGCTGACTTGTTCTTCTGATTTCGGCCTTCCGTCCACCCGTACAAGATAGATTGCGTGTGGATCAAGGCGTTATTTTGCCGATATCGGCAAA
>JAGAHD010000088.1 GCA_017627255.1 Bacteroidales bacterium
ACTATCCCTCTGGCAATGGCATAAACTGTCGCTTAGTATCAGGAACGATTAAAGCCCCAAAACAGCCGTAAAATTGGGGCTATTCTTGGGGCCTTTGTCGTAACTAATTGATAATCAATTAGCCTGGCGGAGAGGACGAGATTCGAACTCGTGGTACACGGATAGCGTACGGCAGTTTAGCAAACTGCTGGTTTCAGCCACTCACCCACCTCTCCGGGTGCCTCAGGGGCGAAACTTCCGCTTGGTAGCGGATTGCAAAGATACGAATTTTTTCTGAAAAGCAAGGACTTTTCGGGAATCCTGCGAAAAAAGCGGGATGCAATCGCCGTGATCGGTTGCCGGTGACGGGGCTCATGAAGGTGGGCCCGATGAAAGAAAGGGGCAAGTCTGATGAAGGAAAAGGGCGATCCCGATGAAAAACAGAGGCGGTCCCCGACGGGGCCGCCTCTGGCATGTCGCTTAATGCCGGACTGTTAGAGGTCGTATCCGGCGAACTCGATGTCGGTGAGGGCGTGCTCACGGAGTTCGGCGCTGGTTTCAGCGAGGTTCTTCCTCACGCCGTCGGCGTCACCCTGGCGGGCGGCGATGATAGCCTTGAGGTAGATGCACTTCGGGCAGCTGCAGTGGATGGTCTGGGCAGCCTTGCCGAGCTGGTCGGTAAGGATGTAGGCCAGGGCCGGGTTGTGGCAGCATCCCTTGGCGTCGGCGAGGGTCTTCACGGCTTCGTCATAGCGGCCGGTGAGGAGTTCGACGATGCCGAGGTTGGCCTTGGCGTCCTCGTTGGCGGAGCGGCGGAAATAGGTCTCGGCGGCATCGAGTTCGTCCTGGCGGAGGGCGATGACACCCTTGGCGTTGAGGACGTCGGGATCGTTGGCGTCGAGTTTCGCGAGCAGTTCGGAAGCCTTGGAGACCTTCTCCTGGCCGAGATAGAGGGCGGCGAGGTTGAAGCGGGCGCGGTCGCTGCCGAACTTGGAGACGGCGCGGTTGTAGATGGCCTCCTTCTGGGCGTCATCCTTCACGAGGGTGGCGGTGCGCAGGAGGGCTTCCTCGTCCAGGACGTCGGCGTTATCCTCCAGGAGCTTCAGGAGTTCGTCGGAGGTGTAGTTCTGGTATCCGACGTTGGCGATGAGGCGGGCGCGGCGCAGTTCCGGGAGGACTTCACCCTTGAGGGCGGTGAAGACCTGGGACATGTTGCGGATTTCGTTCTCGCGGACGGCCGGGTCGCTGTACATGGAGAGGACGCGGAGGATGAGCTCCTTGTCTTCGAGGTTGGACTCGCGGACGAGCTTCTGGAAGCCTTCCCAGTCTTCACCGATGCTCTTCACGTCCGGGTTGCCGGCAGCGTGCTTCTTCGTGATTTCCTTCCAGGCCTTGCTGGCGGAGGAGGAACGCTTGTCGGAGAGTTCGTTGTTCTTGTTCACCGGGCCTTCCGGGGAGGCATAGGCGACGATCTCGGTGCCGGTGATGGTGGTGCGGCTGTCAGCATTGATCTTGTCGAGGGCGGCCTGGAAATCCTTGACGGACTGTCCCTTGAGTTCGGAGCTACGGACTTCGGCGCTGTTGACCAGGTACTTGATCTGGCCTTCGGCGGTGCTGGAAATGACATCCTGGTAGTTGTCCGGCTTGAAGGAGACGACACCGGCGCGCTTGACCAGCATGTAGGTGGTGTTGGCACCGTCGGCAACCTTCTTGGAAGGAAGGGTGATGGACTTGGACTTGGCACGGGCGACGCCGCGGAGTTCGAGATAGCATTTTTCCATGCCTTCGACATAGTCGAAATGGACGCGCTCGGTTACGGTCTGGCCGTCGGAGGAGACGACTTTGTAGTTGTCCTTGACCTTGGTACCCTGATAGACGAAGGGCTTCATGGCAGCTTCACCGCCCTGATAGACAATGACCGGAGTCACCTCGAGGATGGCCTTGGGATTGAAATAGCCCTGGGGGTATGTCACCTTGACGATGGCGTCGATGGATCCGTTGACAACTTCGAGGACCTCCGGTTCGCAGGTTACTTTTACGTTTTCGGCCATTTTGGCCATCTTCTCCATGGAGGAGCAGGCAGCGGTGGCGGCGATGATGGCCGCAGCTGCAAGCAGTTTGAAAGTTCTTCTCATATTCATGATTTTTGTATGTTGTCCTAATTCGCAAATATAACATAATATTTCGATTTTTTCAGTAAATTTGCACGAACTATGGACATACAGGCATTAAAAAACAAATACGATATTATCGGAAATGATCCGGCCCTGAACGAGGCGTTGGAAACGGCCGTGAAGTTCGCTCCGACGGGCCTCAGTGTTCTGATTCAGGGAGAAAGCGGCGTGGGCAAGGAGAATTTCGCGCGGATTATCCACCAGTATTCGTCCCGGCGGAACGCCCCGTTCTTCGTGGTCAACTGCGGAGCCCTCGCCAAGGAACTGGTGAACTCCGAACTGTTCGGCCATGTCAAGGGATCCTTCACCGGTTCCACCGAGACCCGCAAGGGGTATTTCGAGGATGCCAACGGCGGAACGCTCTTCCTGGATGAGATCGCCGAACTCCCCCTGGAGTCCCAGGCCCTCCTGCTGCGGGTGCTCCAGTCCGGAGAATTCCGGAAGGTGGGTTCGAACAAGATCGAGCACACGGATGTCCGGATTGTCGCCGCGACCAATGTCCAGCTCTACGAAGCGGTCAAGAGCGGCAAGTTCCGCGAGGACCTGTATTTCCGCCTGAGCGCCGCGCAGATCCGGATTCCCGCCCTGCGTGACCGCAAGGACGACATCTACCTTCTGTTCCGCAAGTTCACGTCCGATTTCTCGGAGGCGAACGGCATGTGCAAGATTTCCCTGCGTCCGGATGCGATCCGGCTGCTGACCTCGTATCGTTGGCCGGGTAACATCCGCCAGCTCATGGGGTTCACGCAGGCCCTGACCGCGCAGGTGTCCGTCAAGGTGACTCCGACGGTCCAGCGTATCGAGCTGGATGCTTCCGCCCTTTCGCCATTCATGCCACTGGAGCAGGGTGAACCGATTCCGGTGGTCTTCGACGCCGGGGCTGCGTCCCAGGGAACGGCTCCCGGGATGAGTCCCGAGGAGCGCCAGGCTATCTACAAGGCCATTTTCGACCTCAAGCAGAAGGTGGATGCCTTGGAAGCGCGCCTGGAGCGCCGCTCCCTGCCGGCTCCTTCCGACCTGGAGGCCCGGCAGGATGCGGAATGGCAGGGGCAGGATGAAGGCCCCTCCGGCCGGCTGGTGGATATCGAACCCGACGAACAGCCCCAGGAAGAGCGGAACCTGTCCTGGCGCCATACGGAGGACGACCTGATCCGGAAAGCGCTAGAAAAACACCATGGCAACCGCAAGCTGGCGGCCGAGGAGCTCGGGATGTCCGAGCGGACCCTCTACCGCAAGCTGCCGCCCGAATACCGAAAGAAATGATGAGCAAGAAGATTCTGATCCTCCTCCTTGCGGTCCTGTCGGTGAGTTCCTGCGGGATCTATTCCTTTACAGGGACGTCCATCCAGTCCGACGTCAAGACCATCACCATCCCGTACGTCGAATACAAGGCGCTCCGGGTGAATCCGTCCCTGTCGAACGACCTGACGGAAGCCCTGCAGGAGAAGTACCGCAAGCTCACCAGCCTGGAACAGGTGGATGTGGACGGCGACCTGGAGGTTGTCTGCGAGGTGACAGGGTACGACGTCCAGGCCACGGCCGTGACCGCCCAGGAAGTGGCGGCCCAGAACCGCCTGACCGTCACGGTCCGGGTGGTGTTCACCAACCGCAAGTATCCCGAGGATGACTTGGACAAGTCATTCTCGGCCTATGCCGATTACGATTCCAACAATTCTCTCGACTCGGTGGAGTCAGGCCTCTGCGAAGAGATCATCGAAAAGCTGGTCGAGGATATTTTCAATGCGACGGTAGCACAATGGTAGGAACGGACTACATCGATCTGAAAGCCCTGACGCTGGATGAACTGTCCGGCGTGGTGCACCTGTATCCCTGGTACGGGGCGGCCCGCAAGGAACTCTGTGCCCGCATGGCCCGGACGGGCGGTTCCTCCTGGGGAACGGCCCAGTTTGCGGAGGAAGCCCTGTATGTGGGGGACCGGAAGAAGATTGCCGATATGGCCCGGACCGGAGCGCGGGCGGACTATTCCGACAAAGATCTCCAGGCGCTGCTGAAATCCTACATTGCTCCGGAGCCGGAGGAGTCCGGGACGGATGAGGGGCAGCGGGAAGTCCATGTGGTCGGAGGGGATTATTTCTCCCAGTCCCAGTACAACAACGTCCGGCGCAGCGAGGACAATATCTTCACCCGCTTTGCCGTCAAGGCCCGTCCGGACGGGACCCGGGACGAGAAAGCCGGGGCGGATATCGCCGAGCGTTTCGCGACACAGACCCTGGCGGAAATCTTTGCGGAACAGGGCTGTGTGGACGAAGCGAGGCGCATTTATTCGCGTCTTATTTTGGATAATCCAGAAAAAAGTGCTTACTTTGCATCCCTTATCGATAAATTGAAATAAAAGATAATTCAATATGAACGTTGCATTTACCATTCTGGTCGTACTGATCGTCCTCGCGGCCATCCTTCTGATCGTGGTCGTTCTCCTGCAGAACGGCAAGGACGGCGGCCTTGCCACCAATTTCACCTCTGCCAACCAGGCTCTCGGTGTCCGTCAGACCGCTACCATCCTTGAGAAGGCAACCTGGTACCTGATCGCCTTCATTCTCGTGCTGTCCATCATCAGCGTGTTCACCCTCCGTTCCGGTTCGGTGAAGAGCACCAACGATTCCGTGAGCACCGAGATCCTCAATGATGCCGCCGGCGCCGCTTCCGAGGCTCCCGCCTTCCCGGTCGACATCCCGCAGACTGATCCGACTGCCGCCCAGCCGGCCACTGATCAGCCCGCCACCGATCAGCCGGCCGCCCAGCCTTCCGCTGAGACAAACTAACTGACATCCCGGGACTGACAACCTGTCAGAAATCCCACTAAGGAATATAATTTGACGATAGCCGTTTGTCCGTATGGGCAGACGGCTATGACTGCATTACCCCGCGGACAAAAAGGAGATTCAAAGAATGGCAAACGAAAACAACAACAATTCCTTCCTGCAGCGGTTCGCCGTGAACCTTAACGAGCGGGCCTCCCAGGGCAAGCTTGACCCGGTCATCGGCCGGGACGACGAAATCCGGCGGGTCCTCCAGATACTGTCCCGGCGGACGAAGAACAATCCGATCCTGGTGGGTGAACCGGGTGTCGGCAAGACGGCGATTTCCGAAGGCATCGCCCAGAATATCGTCAGCGGCCGTGTGCCGGAAAACCTGAAAACCAAGCAGGTGTATTCCCTGGATATGGGTGCCCTGATCGCGGGTGCGAAATACCAGGGTGAATTCGAAGAGCGGCTCAAGGGCGTCGTGAAAGAGGTGGTGGATTCCGCCGGTGAAATCATTCTGTTCATCGATGAGATCCATACGCTGGTGGGCGCCGGCCGGACATCCGGGGCCATGGATGCGTCCAACATCCTTAAACCTGCCCTGGCCAGGGGTGAACTGAGGACTATCGGTTCCACGACCCTGGATGAATACCAGAAGTATTTCGAAACGGACAAGGCGTTGGAGCGGCGGTTCCAGATGGTGATGGTCGACGAGCCTTCGCCGGCGGAATCCATCGCAATCCTCCGTGGCCTGAAGGAGCGTTACGAGAACCACCACAAGGTGCGGATCGAGGATGATGCCTTGATCGCGGCCGTCAACCTCTCGCACCGGTACATCACGTCGCGTTTCCTTCCGGACAAGGCGATCGACCTGGTCGATGAAGCTGCCTCTAAGCTTCGTCTGGAGATGAATTCCGTGCCGGAACCGATTGACAACCTGAACAGTGCAATCCGTCAGAAGGAGATTGAGAAAGAGGCGATCAAGCGCGAGGGCGTCTCCCTGAAGATGGAAAAACTGGAGGCGGAACTCAAAGACCTCCATGAGCGTCGCGACGTCCTGATGAGGCGGTGGAACGAGGAGAAGGAAATCCTTTCCGGACTGCAGAATGCCCGGCAGCAGATCGAGGACTATAAGATCGAGGCGGCAACGGCGGAGCGTTCCGGCGACTACGGCAAGGTGGCGGAGATCCGTTACGGCAAGATGGTGTCAGCCCAGAAGACGATCGACGAATTGTCTGCCCGGGCGGCGGCCATAAAGGATCCGATTGTCACCGAGGCGGTTACGCCGGAGGACATCGCGGAGGTCGTGGCCAAGTGGACCGGTATTCCGGTGAAGCGGATGCTGGAGAGCGAGAAGGAGAAACTCCTGCGGATGGAGACCGAACTGCACAAGCGTGTGGTCGGTCAGGACCGGGCGATCCAGGCGGTTTCCGATGCGGTACGGCGCAACCGGGCCGGGCTTTCCAACGAGAAGCGGCCGATCGGATCCTTTCTGTTCATGGGTACGACCGGCGTCGGCAAGACCGAGCTGGCGAAAGCCCTGGCGGAGTTCCTGTTCAATGACGAAAACATGATTACCCGGATCGATATGTCCGAGTACCAGGAGCGGCATACGGTAAGCCGTCTGGTGGGTGCGCCTCCGGGATATGTCGGATATGACGAGGGCGGCCAGCTGACAGAGGCCGTACGGCGCAAGCCTTACTCCGTGGTCTTGCTGGATGAAATTGAAAAAGCCCATCCGGATGTGTTCAACGTCCTTCTGCAGGTGCTGGATGACGGCCGTCTGACCGACAACAAGGGCCGGACGGTGGACTTCAAGAACACCATCCTGATCATGACGTCCAACGCGGGATCAGATATCATCCAGGGGTATATGGAACGTCTGCCCGAAGTCAGCGGCGTGGACATGCAGGCCATCGCCCGGCGCCGCCAGCTGTTGGACGAATGCTCCGGCCGGGTGCTGGATGTCCTCAAGCAGACCGTGCGTCCGGAATTCCTGAACCGTATCGATGAAATCATCATGTTCGATCCACTGTCCAAGGCCGATATCCGCGACATCCTGCATATCCAGATGGAGGACCTGCGCCGCAAACTGGACGAGAACGGCATTACGATCGCCTTCACGCCGGCGTTTGAGGACCATATGGTCGAACACGGCTACGATCCCGCCTACGGGGCGCGTCCCGTCAAGCGGTTGATGCAGCGGGAACTCGTGAACCTGCTGGCGAAATCCATCCTGGACGGCAGCGTACGCCGGGACAGCGCCATCACAGTGGATGCCGCCGGCGGCGAAATCGTGATTCGGAATTCTTGAAAAAGGGAGGCCTAGACCTCCGTTGCGGTCGTGAACTCGCGCAGGAAGCGCATGTCGTTCTCGAAGTAGTGACGGAGGTCATTGACCTGCCACTTGAGCATGGCGATGCGCTCGACACCCATGCCGAAAGCGAAACCGCTATACTGCTTGGAGTCGATGCCGCTGGCTTCGAGGACGTTCGGGTCCACCATGCCGCATCCCATGATCTCCAGCCATCCCGTTCCCTTGCAGATGTTGCAGCCCTTGCCATGGCAGATGTTGCAGCTGACGTCCACCTCAGCGGACGGCTCCGTGAACGGGAAATAAGACGGGCGCATGCGGATCTCGGTGTCCGGCCCGAACATTTCGCGGGCGAACAGGAGAATGGCCTGCTTGAGGTCGGCAAAGGTTACGTCCTTATCGATATAAAGTCCTTCGACCTGGTGGAAAATGCAGTGTGCGCGGGCGCTGATGGCCTCGTTGCGGAACACGCGGCCCGGGCAGATCACGCGGATCGGGAGAGGCTGTGATTCCATGGTGCGGACCTGAACCGAAGAGGTATGGGTGCGCAGCAGGAGCGGATTCAGGTGCCCGGTGGATACGAAGAACGTATCCTGCATCTCGCGGGCCGGATGGTTCGGGGGGAAATTGAGCGCTTCGAAGACATGCCAGTCGTCCTCGATCTCAGGACCTTCCGCCACATCGTATCCGAATTTGCGGAAAATGTCCACGATTTCCTGGCGGACGATGGAGACGGGATGACGGGAACCCGGTTCGAGGGGATCGCCCGGCATGGAAAGGTCCTGCTTCGGCGCGAGTTGCACGGCGGTGGCCTCTGCCTGTTCCTTCAGGGCTTCGATGCGGGCGGTGACCGTCTTCTTGAGCTCATTGAGCTTCTGGCCGTACTCTCGCTTCATCTCAGCGGGAACGGTGCGGAACTGCTCCATCAGGGCGGTGACACATCCTTTCTTGCCCAGGAAGCGGACACGCGCCTCTTCGACGTCCTTCTGGGAGGATACGGAGAGTTCTTCCAGCTGTTTGAGAACCTGTTCTATGGCTTCTTTCATATCGTAGTAGCTTCTAAAATCCTGCAAATATAGCTATTTTCCTGCATTTTTGATCTCGCCGGTAGCCTTTTCCGCCTTCTGGCGGCGTTTGTCCCGGGCCTTCTGCGCCCGCTGGCCACCGCTTTTCCAGTATTTCTTCCACTGGTCCTCCGTAAAGATACGCTGGTAGGTGTCGGCAATCTGCTGCTGCCATTTGTCCTGGATATTCTGGTAGAGGTCGGTGTTTCCTACCCGGGCTTTCTGCAGGTCTTGCAGCTCTTCCTGGAGGGCATGGTAGTCGTGGTTCAGTGTGGAGTCCACGTAGAATTCCTGCCAATATTCCAGCTCCAGCAGGTCGGAGAGGCGCTGGACCTCCTTGTCGATGATATCAAGCAGCTGCTTTTCCTGCTGTTCCGGTGTCTGCGGCTGATTCTGGGCCCCGATCGGAAAAACTGTCAGCAGGGCGAGGGCGGTCACGGTCAATAAATGTTTCATGCCATCAAAAAAATTCATAGCTTTGCAGATACAATTGCAATGGACAAAATTAAGCAATAAATAATAAAAGCACAAAAACGATGAGAAAAACGATCCTTGCCGCCGGTCTTACGCTGGCTCTCTTCGCGGGGGCTGCCGTAGAGGGCAATACTTGCACGAATGTCATCGTCACCAAAGGTGCCAGCGCCGACGGTTCCGTCCTGGTTTCCTACGCCGCCGATTCCCATACCCTGTTCGGGGAACTGTATTATCATCCCGCCGCCGACTGGCCGGCCGGTTCCACGCTGAAAATCTATGACTGGGATTCCGGAAAATACCTCGGCGAGATCGACCAGGTGGAGCATACCTACCAGACGGTCGGCAACATGAACGAGCATCAGGTCATCATTACCGAGACGACTTGGGGCGGCCGGCCCGAACTGGCGGACCGCCGTGGCCGCATCGATTACGGTTCGCTGATTTATGTCGCCCTGCAGCGGGCGAAGACGGCCCGGGAGGCCATCGAGGTCATCGTGGACCTTGCCAACACGTACGGCTACGCCTCCGAAGGTGAGACCTTCTCGATCGCGGACAAGGACGAGGCCTGGATCATGGAACTCGTCGGCAAGGGAACGAACATCCGCAATGGCGTGAATGCCAACAAAGGGATCGTATGGGTCGCCCTCCGCGTGCCGGACGGCGCGATCTGCGCCCATGCCAACCAGGCCCGGATCGGTGCTTTCCCGCTCAATGACCCGGATAATTGCCTGTATGCCAAGGATGTGATTTCCTTTGCCCGCCGCAAGGGTTATTTCGAGGGCCCGGACGAGGAATTCAGTTTCAAGAAGGCCTATTGCCCGGTGGATTTCGGAACCGTTCGCGGTTGTGACGCCCGTGCCTGGAGTGCTTTCAACATCCTGACCGACGGATGGTTCACGTATTATGACGCGGACGGCAATGCCGTGACCAAGGATGCGTCATCTTATCTGGATTACGCGATGGGTTACAACCTGGACAAGGACATGCCGCTGTTCGTCTATCCGAAGAAGAAAGTGTCGGTGAAAATGGTAGCTGACGTGATGCGTGACCACTACGAAGGAACGCCCATGGATATGACCCAGGATATCGGTGCCGGCGGAAATGCCCTGCCGTACCGCTGGCGTCCCATGGAGTTCGAGGCGGTGGACGGGAAGTATCTGAACGAACGCGCCATCGCAACCCAGCAGACCGGTTTCTGGATGGTCGGCCAGGCCCGCGACTATGTCCCGGACATTGTGGGCGGTATCCTTTGGTTTGGTACGGACGATGCTGCAACCTCTTATGTGACACCGATTTACACAAGCATTACCGAAGTTCCGGAATGTTTCCGCGTCGGCAATGGCGATATGCTCCATTATTCCCCGACCTCCTCTTTCTGGATCAACAACCGCGTGGCGAACGCGTGCTACAAGATGTACAATGTGATGGCCCCGCATGTGAGGGCGAAGATCGATGCGTTCGAAGTGGACCAGATGGAGCACAAGACGCACTCGGTGGACAGCATGGCGGTGGTGATGTATAACGAAGTGGCCGCCAAGCTGCAGAAAAAACTCAATTCAGGACGGGACGTGATGGTGTCCAGGAAGCCCTTCGCCCACGTAACCCGTTATGTATCGGATTATTCCGTCCGGACGGCTCAGGAGCAGTTCGCTGCCTGGGTGTCGCTGGAGGAGGAACTGCTCGTGAAGTTCATTGACGGCAACGTGAAACCGCAGGACGAGGACGGATCCTTCATCCATTCGGAGTATTCGGAGGGAATGCCGGTCAAGGTAGAATGGCCCGGCTATACCGAACTGTGGAAGGAAACCGTGGCCCACGAGGCCGGAGAAGTATTGAAAGTCAAAGAATAAACTTGTTCACTATGAAACCTGTACATACTGAAAAGGCTCCGGCAGCCATCGGCCCTTACAGCCAGGCTGTCGACTCTGGCGCAGGCCTTGTTTTCGTGTCCGGCCAGCTGCCTATCGATCCCGCTACGGGCGCTTTCCCGGAAGGGGGCGTCGCCGCTCAGACCCGGCAGTCCCTCCTGAATGCTTCCGCTATCCTGGCGGAGGCGGGCCTCAGTCTGGGGAGTGTCGTGAAAACAACGGTGTTCCTCGCTGACATGGGCGATTTTGCCGCCATGAACGAGGTCTATGCGCAGTTTTTCCAGGCTCCTTTCCCGGCCCGTTCGGCCGTTGCCGTGAAGACTCTCCCGAAGGGCGCGCTCGTGGAAATCGAGTGCATCGCCGCCCGGTAAGGGTTACCGGTTCACCGCATCAGAAAGCTTGCCGGCCAGTTCGAGGAAGGCGACCCCGTCGGGGCGTGTTCCGAGAGCGACCGGCTCTCCGGCGTCTCCTCCTTCGCGGATGCCCTGGACCAGGGGGATCTGCCCAAGCAGCGGGATGTCGAAGCGGCTGGCCATCTGGGCGCCGCCGTCCCGTCCAAAGATGAAATACCGTTCGTCCGGATGCTCTTCCGGGGTGAACCAGGCCATGTTTTCGACCAGTCCGAAGATGGGGCGGTTCACGGAGGGGTTACGGAACATGTTCACGCCTTTTTCCACGTCGGCGAGGGCGACGGGCTGCGGGGTGGTCACGATGACGGCCCCTTCCATGGGGATGTCGCCGACCAGGGAGATATGGATGTCGCCTGTTCCCGGCGGCATGTCAATGAGGAGGAAGTCCAGCACGCCCCACTGAACCTGCAGGATCATCTGTTTCAAGGCGTTACATGCCATGGGACCGCGCCAGATCAGCGCCTGTCCCGGCTGGGAGAAATACCCGATGGACATCCATTTGACGCCGTATTTTTCAATGGGGAGAATGAGTTCTTTCCCCTCTTCGTCCTGGAGGGCGTCGGGAACGGCGCCTTCCGTGCCGGTCATGATGGGGACGGAGGGTCCGTACACGTCGGCATCGGCCAGTCCGACCCGGTAGCCGAGCCGGGACAGGGCGATGGCCAGGTTGACGGCGACGGTGGATTTTCCCACGCCGCCTTTCCCGGAGGCGATGCCGATGATGTGGCTGACGTTGTTGATCTGGCTGAGGTCCAGGTCCATGACCGTCTTCCGGGCGGGTTTGGGGTCCTTGACGACTGTATTCACCTCGATGTCCGTTCCGCCGGGGGCGTTGCGGTACAGGGCCGCCCGGGCTGCGCCGACGAGGTAGTTCTTGAGCGGATCGGGCCGCTTGGGAAACGCCAGCGTCACGGAGATCTTCCCGTCATCGGCATGCACGGCATCCACCATGCCCAGTGATACGATATCCTTGTCTTCCTTGCCGGGATGCTGGACTTGTTCCAGCCATCCGAGTATCTCTTTTTCAGTCATTCGTTTGCGTTGTTTCGGATCACAAGTTTCGGGTTTTTCCGGAGGGGGACTGGGAAGACAGGAACCTGTGCCGCCCTCGGCTGCATGAGAGGGAGGGGCCCAACCGCAGGTTGGGAGGGACGAGGGCGAAGCCCGAGGGTTCCGTCTCCCAGTCCCCCTCCGGAAAAGCGTACTTTATTTGGCGATATCCAGCTCCCGGATAATGTGGGAAGCACCACCCAGCTTCTCTACGAGGAAGAGCACATAGCGGATATCCACGCAGATGCAGCGCTGGAGATCGGGCTCGAACATGACGTCGGAGCTCATGGACTCCCAGTTGCCGTCGAAAGCCAGGCCGATCAGTTCACCCTTGGCGTTGAGGACCGGTGAGCCGGAGTTGCCGCCCGTAATGTCGTTGTTCGTCAGGAAGCACACATGTACCAGTCCGTCGGACGGATCGGCATAGCGGCCGAAATCCTTGGCCAGGATGAGTTCCTTGAGCTTGGACGGGACGATGAATTCGGGATCGTCCGGGTTCTCTTTTTCCAGCACGCCGCTGACCGTGGAATAATGGCGGTACAGGACGGCGTCTTTCGGGGAATACGGAAGCACATGGCCATAGGTCAGGCGCATGGTGGAGTTGGCATCCGGATAGGACGGTTTGCCCTTCTCCCATTCCAGCAGGCCGGCGGTGAAGGCCTTGCTTCCTTCCGCCAGGGCATCGGCGCTGCCGTAGGCGGCCGGGTAACGCGCTTCGATTTTCTCCATGACGGCGGTATACAGCCGGACGGCGGGATCGTTCCAGATTATCTCCCAGTCTTCCTCTTCCAGCAGGGCGGAGAGCTTGTCATAGGACGTGAAGGCGGATTCGTTGAACAGGTAGTCCACGTACGCGGGAATGTCCATGGTGCGGAAATCGTCGAAATCGAGGCCGAGTCCTTTCGGAATATCCTGCTGATCAGCGCGTTCGCGGAAGAACGTCAGCAGGGCTACCGCTTCCTTGCGGTCCAGTTCGGGTACGTAGTCGCGGTAGGCGGACTTGACCGCCTTGAGGCCGGCCGGGATGGAGACCTCTCCGCCACGGGTCACGCCTTGGATGAATCGTCCGACCAGGCCGGTCAGTTCGATGCGGTAAGGAGCCTCCGTCAGCAGGGTCACCGCCTTTTCTGCCTCGGAAGAAGCTGCGACGGCAGCGGAAATCCGTTCCAGGGATCCGCCGTAGGCCTGCACCCGGGCGGGTTTCTGGTTCACCCATTCACGGAAGGCCTGTTCTTTCCGGGTCTCGCGCCCGATGATGTCCAATTTTTCAAATGCAAGTTCCTCGCCCTGCCATTTTTTCCAGCCGTTGGCGGAGGATGCGTACTTGTTGGCATACTTGAGCTGGACGGAAGGGTCGGCGCACATGGCGTCCCACATGATGTCCTGGCGGACAGTACGGGCGTCGATGCGGATCCGGTTGAGTGCGATCATCTGCTGGAGCTGGTCGGCGGTCTGGAAACGCTGGGTGCGTCCGGGATAGCCCATGATCATGGAATAATCCCCTTCCTGAACGCCCTTGAGGGAGATTTTCAGATGACTCTTCGGCCGGTAAGGATGGTTCTCCGGGCTGTATTCTGCCGGCTCGTTGTCCGGACCGGCATAGGCGCGGAACATGGAGAAATCACCGGTGTGGCGGGGCCACATCCAGTTGTCGGCTTCACCGCCGAACTTTCCGACCGATGCCGGCGGAGCGCCGACGAAGCGGACGTCGCGGTATACCTTGCTGACAATCAGGTAGGTGTAGTTGTCATTGTAGAAATTGACCAGCCGGGCTTCGCAGTTCTTGTTCTGCTTGAGGGCCAGCGTCACCATCTTGTCCTTCTCGAGCTGGAGGAGGGAGTCCAGGACGGCGGGATCGGAAGTGGCCTTCCGGAGTTTTGCCTCTGCCTTGGCAATCGCGTCCGTCACGTCGGTCATGGACTGGAGGAAGGTTACAGAGAGGCCCTGTGCCGGCAGTTCCTGGTCGCGCGTCATGGCCCAGTATCCATCCATCAGGTAGTTGTGCTCATCGGTGGAGAGTGCCTGGATGGAACTGTACCCGCAGTGGTGGTTGGTGACGAGAAGGCCTTCGGAGGAGATGATTTCAGCCGTACAGCCACCTCCGAAA
>JAGAHD010000089.1 GCA_017627255.1 Bacteroidales bacterium
CGCCTTGCTTCGGGCCAGCAGCCGGGCGATGTTGGCGCCTCCGCCGCAGCCGATGTCCAGGATTTCCCCTGTCTGGGGGATGTCGATTATTTCCAGTCCCCACATGGCCATGGCGGCGTGGGAACCGCCGTTCATCCCGGCGACCATCAGCCTGCCGAAGAATCCTTCCGGCTTTCGGGTGTTGCCGAATATCTTGCTGAGGAGTCCCATTATTGAAGAAGGTTTGAGGATTTCTTGTCGATCTTGGTGCAAAGCCAGACGCCGAGGACGGCAGCGGTTGCGGTCAGGACGATGACGGCTACGAGATGGCCGGGCGTCTGGAGGGCCTTGATACCTTCGGCATAGGCCTGGCCCATTTCCTCGACGGCTCCGTCATAGTAGAACTGCTTGTCGGACCAGAGCCGGATGATCCAGCCGATGTTGCCAATCGCAAGAAATGGGTAGGCGCAGTAGAGCGCCTTCCTTGAACCGTTACCCATGAACTGGCGCACGATATCGGCCAGGACTCCGCCGCCCAGGATGATTGCCTTGGAGAGCAGTCCTCCGGCCTCACCGGTAGCAAGGCAGAAAAGGCAGACGAGAAGGGCACAGAATGTCCCAACGCCTAATTTCTGCCAGTGTGCGGCGAGCCAGAAATAAGGCCCTGAGGCGAGAATGGCCGCCAGGACAGAGAAGTATGCCCAGCAAACCGGATGGAGGAAGCCTGCAAAACAGGAAGCAAAGACGAAAAACAGGTAGAGCAGCCCCATCCCGAGGATCCGCCACCACTTTACAACATTCTTTTCCATATCGAAAGCATTTTGTTCATGGCAAAGTTAGGTGGACATCATCATCCTGTCAATCCTAATATATGGGTAATTTACAGCAGAATGTGAGGTAAAAAGGCACATGAATCCTGGCCGCGACATCATGCCGTAGCTAACCATCAATTCGACTTAAAACTTGTTTTGAGTTTCATCTGCGAAGGAGTAGTAGGATTCATCCGTGAGGATGATGTGATCGAGGGCGCGGAGGTCTTCCCGGAGGAATCCGGCTGCCTGGGCCGATCCTTTGATCGGGGTGTCGGGTGTCACAACTTCGCGGCGTAAAAGGAGATGTCACCGGACCGGAGCGGAAGAAGCGGCAATACGGAGCACACTCCCCTTCAGGCTATCGGCACTTAAAAAGTAGGGAGAAAATCCCAAATAGTGGGGAGAAAATGATGAAAAGTAGGGAGAAAACACTACCTTTGCATAAACAAAAAAACAAGATGATGGCAAAGACGGACCAGCTGATCGCATTACTGGAGCGATATAAGAAACTCGGGATCGATTCTCAGATAGACTATGAGAAGTTTTATCTGTATTCGATCATCACACACTCGACGGCTATCGAAGGATCGACAGTGACGGAGATCGAGAACCAGTTGCTTTTCGATGAGGGCATCTCCGCGAAGGGAAAGACCATTGCCGAGCAGATGATGAACCTCGACCTCAAACGGGCTTATGAAGAAAGCATACGGCTCGCCAAACTGCATACGCCCATCACCGTCGATGTGTTGAAAAACCTTTCCCGGCTGGTCATGCTGAACACCGGATCGACCTATAAGACCGCACTCGGGGAGTTCTCCTCCGCAAACGGCGACCTTCGGCTCGTCAATGTGACCGCTGGAGTCGGAGGCAGGTCGTACATGAGTTACCAGAAAGTGCCGCTCAGACTGCAGGAGTTCTGCGATTGGCTGAATGAAATGCGTACCCATCCTATGTCCACGGCAGAATGCTATGACTTCAGTTTCGAGGCACATTACCGCCTGGTGACCATCCATCCTTGGGCTGATGGCAACGGGCGTATGGCCAGGCTCATCATGAACCACATCCAATTCGAATTTGGACTGATTCCGTCTAAGGTTCTTAAAGAAGACAAGGGCGATTACATCAACGCTCTTATCGCAACACGAGAGGATGAGGACATGAGCCATTTCACGGACTTCATGGCCGAAGAAATGATCAAGACCCTTTCGATGGATATCGAATCCTTCCTCAAGTCGATGGGAGAAAGTGGGGAGAAAATCGAAAATAGGGGGAAGAAAAAGCTGAAAAGTAGGGAGAAAATACTTGCCCTGCTCAGAGAGCATCCAGAATACTCAGCCCGAAGACTTGCTGAAGAAATCGGAATCACGCCGAAGGCTGTCGAGAAGCATCTGGCAAATCTGAAAGCCGCCGGACTCATCAGGCGCGAAGGTCCTGACAAAGGCGGGAAATGGACTATCTCGTAGAATAAGGCCTTCACCGAAAGATGGGGGCCGTTGTATTCTTGATGAAATAGCATACGGAGCACACTCCCTTTTCGATATGTCGGCCATCAAAAGAAAAGAAGGCTCGGGTTAAAGAAAAAGGAATTGCGCGATGATGTACTGAACCGATAGGCCAACTTTTTGAGAATCCATCAAAACAATGAACTCATTTTCATGATGTGACCGACATTCAATTTCCAGAGTTCGGAAAAATTTGGAAAATTATGAACCGTATATGAACCGAAGGTTTGTAACCAATTGAGTATTAAATAGTCTTACTGACCGCATCGTCAAATTCGCCTCTACCGGGCCTGAAAATTGCAGTAACTTCAGACAGTTCCCACTGTTTATGAAACGCACCATTGTTTACTGCTCGATAATAATCTGGACGTTAGTTCTAATCGCGTCCTGCGGCCACAATAGAATTGTTGTCCATGGCTTTGTCGATGTACCCCAGGACAGTCTTTTCATAGACCTGAAGGAATATGTGTATCCAGCTTCGGAGGTTTACCTTTCACGGGCAGTGAAAAGCAATGGTTTTTATTATTTGGTATTTGATGAGCAAGGGAGATTCCATAACCATGGCTCCAAAAGTATCATCATGGCCATATCCGAGGATAATCTCCAAACAAAGCATATCCCTCTTCCGCAGTATGTGGATGATTATTCATTCTTTTCAGTAATAAACGATACCTTGGTCATTGGATCTAGATATGCAGATCAAGGTTATTGTTTAGATCCAAAAGAGAGGGAATGGACTCCGTATTTGTTTCATACCGACCATAATGACACTCTCTTTGAAGATGATGACTGGAGCGTGAAGCATTCAGATCATGGGGAGTTTGGATTGATAACATGGTTCATTAACAAGCATTTGCAGGAGGAGTATGCATTCGGGGGATTATACGGTAATATCCATCGGATTGACAGCACCCTCTTTATTGTACGTCCAACAAGAGTTTATGCCTTAAGCGATCCGTCCATCGGCTTTCATTGTGATTCTACGACTACATACGAAAGTGCTAAAGATGTCCATCTGATTGGGGTCCACTTTAGCCATGCAGGCTACTCTTCGTTAGAACACAACTTCTTGCCAGTTGTTCATTTTGACAATGAACCGGCAGAGATTGTTGAGCGTACCTTCGGCGATATTAGTTATCTTGATGGAGGTTTCTTTGTGTCAGAATATGCCAAAGCTGACACCGCTATTTTAGGATCTTTTGTAGCTTCCGACACTTTGTTCTGTGCATTACATACACCTTCCGGATTGGAATTAGTTAAATTGGATAATGATCGATTATCTGTTGTTCATTGCTTCGACAAAGATTTGGGGGTCTATTCACGTTATTCATTTTATGGCCACTATCCGGATGTATCGTCCGTATCCAAATATCGCGATGATTCGGACCCTGCTGAAGACAAGCTACTAATTCTCGTAAATGATAAAGCCGGGTCTTCGGAACTATTTGATATTGGCCGTAATGGCAATACGCTGCTGAAGCTTTGCTATAATGCTAGTGGTTTGAATCCAGTCGACCAGGATGGATTCGGAGAATTACTCGCTTTCTATCTGAAGAATTGGAATCAGCTGGTTTTGGATGGTGTTATCCAGAAAGAGAAGACTCTCGGGGGCGAAATCAGTTATTTGAATCTAGGGGCCCATAGAAATCAATACCCACCGAAAGATATCTTTAAGAAGGAAGAGTCGTATCATATTGACGTCGTCTCAAAACAAATTGATGATTCGTATGAAGTGCAGTCAGAATACTGGGTACAAGAATCAGATCAGTCTATTCCGGTGATATTCATGGACTGGTCAAGATTGAGATATGACTCCGGTTTTGATTCGGAAGCGAAGTATAAGGAACTTGTGAGGATAATCACTGATTCCGTTGGCCCTGGGAAACTATTCCCCAAGACGAGTAGCAAAATGATGTATTCGGAATGGCATTCCGGACAGCGGACAATCCGACTTTATGGCGACTCATATAATGTCCGTTTTTTGATGTTTTGATTATCTATTCTAAGAGTGAAGGCGTTTTCCTATATAGCACTTTCGTTGACCTTGGCCTTGGTTTTTTGCCTGTGGCATTCAGATGTTCAGTTGAACTACCTCGTTAGACACTAAGGTATTTCTGTCATGCGGATTTGCACGGCTACACGGAAGTTATTTACGAACTTTTTTGTTCCGCATTTCTACCGCTCCTTATGTAAGATCAAGAAGGATTGAAGGGGACGTATTTTGCTCCAGTTCTTTCAGGGATTACAGCGGACCCAGCCGTATTCGTTATCGGCGCGGCGGAGATACGTGGTCCCATGGAGCGTCCAGGTCCCGTGGGAGCCCCAGATGCGGGCTTCAATGACGTTCGTTGCTTTGACGACGGCACGGTCCCCGTCGACGCGGCAGTCAAACTTGGTCACGTCTATCTTGTAATACCGCATCGTCTCATCGGCGATATCCTGCAGCCAGGACTCCTTGCTCTGGGTCGCGCCGCTCATGTGGACGAGCACCAGGTCGTCGTCCATCAGGATGTCCAGCGTCTTGACATCCTTCTCGCACATCGCCTTGTTGAAAGCCGAGATCCAATCCCGGAGTACTTTCCTGTCATTCTCGTTCATCATCGTTTCCTCCTGTAAACTATCCTCTTGTCCCGAGGCCTGCACCTTCCCGCAGGCGCTCAGGGTGAGGAAAAGGCTTGCAAAGATAGCGATCATCCGCATACTATTCGGTCATGTCATCGAGGCTTTCGCCAAGTTCTTCAGTGGTGAGGGCTCCAGCCACCTTGAAGGCGGCGGACTCGCGGTCCAGGTAATCCATATCCTCCTGGCTGAGACGGATATCCAGCGCACCGAGGTTCTCGTCCAGGTGGTCGATCCGGGTCGTACCCGGGATGGGGACGATGAAAGGTTTCTTGGCAAGCTCCCAGGCAAGCTGGATCTGGCCGGGCGTGGCTCCGTACTTGTCTGCCACCCCCTTAAGGATGTCCACGAGGCCGCGGTTGGCGGTGATGGCATCCTTGCGGAAACGCGGAAGGATGGCGCGGAGGTCGTTGCCGGTAAAGACGGAGTTCTCATCGACCGTACCGGTGAAATAGCCCATTCCCAGCGGGCTCCACGGCACGAAGCCGAAGCCGAGGGCGGACACTTCCATTCCGCCCAGGTTGCGGGTCTTGAGGGTATTCTTCTTCTCCATACGCTTAGTCCCAGATTTCATAGTTCTCCATCCAGTCCTTGATCTGCTGGTAGGTCATGTTGAAGTAGCGTTTCTCCTGGTTCAGGGAGGCCATCCTGGCCATTTCTTCCGGACTCAGCTCAAAGTCGAAGACCTCGATGTTCTCCTGGATGTGCTTGGGATTGGAGGATCCGGGGACGACGCTGAAGCCCTTCTGGATGTGCCAGCGGATGATGACCTGGGCTGCGGACTTGCCGTGGGCGGCAGCGATCTCGTTGATGACAGGGTCGCGGAGGATCTCGCCCTTGCTGTCGCGGCCGCCGAGCGGGAACCAGCACTCGATCTGGATGTTGTATTTCTTGGCCATTTCCTGCCAATGCTCACGCTGGGCGTAAGGATGGCACTCGATCTGGAACATCTGGGGCTTGATGCGGGCGGGCTCCACGATGGAGTTGAACAGCTCGTCGTCGAAGTCGAAATCGCTGATGCCGATGGCGCGGACCTTACCGGCTTCCAGGGCAGCTTCCAGGGCTTTCCAGCCGCAATTGTAATCTCTTAAGGGCTGATGCAGGTAAACGAGGTCAAGATATTCAAGGCCAAGGCGCTCCAGCATCTTGTCCAGCTGCTTGGGCGTGACGTCTTCACCGTACTCATTGGGCCAGAGCTTGCTGGTCACCCAGATGCTGTCGCGCGGGATGCCGCTGTCCTTGATAGCGCGGCCGACGCTGCGCTCATTGCCGTAGGCGTGGGCCGTATCGATGTGCCGGTAACCGGCCTTGAGGGCGGACAGTACGGAGTTGTAAGTGATCTCCCCTTCAGGGATGGAATAGACGCCGAGGCCGAACTGGGGCATGACGACGCCGTTGTTGAGGGTAAGGGTGGTCTGGTTCATGGGTAAGGTGTTTTGTGTTTTGTTCTGGGATGCGCAGCTAGCTGCAAGTAAGATGGCTGCGAGGCCAAGGATGTGTTTCATGGTACTATGCGATGTGTTTATTATTAATAGGAGGCGAATCTCTGGTTACGCTCAAGGGCGTCGATCCTGGCCATCTCCTCGTCCGTGAGGGCGAAGTCGAAGATGTCGTAATCCTCTGCGATATGCTTGGCGTTGGTGGAGCCGGGGATGACGATGACGCCGCTCTGGAGGTGCCAACGGAGGAGGACCTGGTAGGTGCTCTTGCCGTGGGCCTTGGCGATATCCTTGATGACGTCGAGGTTATTGAGCGTCCGGATGCCGGTGCCGCGGCCGCCCAGCGGGAACCAGGCCTCGAGGATGGTCCCGAGCGGAGCGATGTGCGCCTTCACGTCCTTGCCCTGGCGGTAAGGGTGCGTCTCATTCTGCAGGACGGCGGGCTTGATGGTCGCGATCTTCATCATCCGGTCCACGTCCTCCTCATAGAAGTTGGACAGGCCGATGGAGTGGATCTTCCCTGCCTTGACGCCGCGCTCCATCGCCTGGTAGGCGTGTTCGTCATTGGCAGCGGTATGATGCAGGAGCAGCAGGTCGACGTAGTCCAGGCCCAGGCGCTCCAGACGTTCATCCACCTCGGCATCCGCATTGGCGAAACTGGAGGTCCAGAGCTTGGAGGTGACGAAGATCTCCTCGCGCTTGATACCAAAGTCTTTCATGGCGCGGGCGATACCGCGTCCCACACCAACCTCGTTGCCGTAGATGTCGGCAGTGTCAATGAGCCGCATCCCCACTTTGAGGGCATTATAGACGGACTCCTCCGCCTGTGAGGTGGAAAGATAGTACGTGCCGATGCCGATGATGGGCATCTCCCAGCCGCTGTTGAGTTTGACGGTCTTGGTTTCAAAATTGAATGGGTGGGGCATATCGCTTTCGTTTTTGTCCTCCTCTCCGGAAGGCTCTTCCTTTATCGGTTCTTCCGTAACGCCGATGCCGGCTTCTGCCGTGCAGCCTCCGGCCAGGATGCCCATCAGGGCCAGTGTGATTGTGAGTGCTTTCATTTCCTCCGTGTTTGTGCTGCAAAAGTAACGGGAGTTGATGCGATTTCCGTTATCGGTTTTACGGTTAGTTTTGACTGTTTTTCCGTTCAGTTGGCAAAAACAGAAATATTGATAAAACTAACGGAAAAACGGGTATCGTCCCAACCAACGTGGAGATCTATATTTGCAAAAGAAACACAGAATATGATGAATAAAACGACAGCTATTCTTCTCTCGGTCCTCTCCCTGGTCCTGGCAGGGTGCGACAAGGCCGATCCCGTAGCCTCGGGGACCGATGCGACGACGGGCGCCAGTATCCCCGCTGAAGAGAACAAGGACAGTGGAGGAAAGGCCGGTGACGGCAAGACCCTCATTGTTTTCTTCTCCCGCGCCGGAGAGAACTGGCAGGTGGGGACTGTCGAGAGGGGCAACACGGCCATCATGGTGGACTACATGAAAGAGATCACCGGAGCGGACGTTTTTGAAATCGTCCCCGAGTCCTCCTATCCCGTTTCCTACAACGAGACACTGACCGTCGCCACCAACGAGAAGAACGGCAAGGTCCGGCCGAAATTCAAGGGAAAAGTCGAAAACATAGAGCAGTACGACAACGTATTCATCGGCGGTCCCATCTGGTGGGGCGAGCCCCCGATGATCCTGCACACCTTCTGCGAGGCCTACCCGGCCCTGAAGGACAAGACGATCATTCCCTTCGGCACGCACGGCGGCAGCGGCGTAGGCAGCTACAAAAGTATGCTGCAGCAATATTATCCGGAGGCCAAATATCTGGAGAGCCTGGGTATCAGCGGGGCCTCGGTCCGGGATGCCGGATCCAAGACGCAAGTGCAGGAGTGGATCAAGGAACTCGGGTTAGAGAAGAAATAGGAATAGCATATGCGAGACTATCAGATCATCAGCATCCGGAAGGACCGGGTCATGCCTGACGCCTTCCACGGGGAATATCATATCCACCTGCTAGGCAAGGCCGGTCGGATGGATTTCAGCATTGGCAGCAAGCGGTTCACGGTCAAGGAAGGAGACCTTCTGGTATGGCAGATGTCCACGGATTTTACCGATATCCGGTATTCGGATGATTTCGATGCCGAAATGCTGCTGATATCCAGTCCATTCCTGGCCACCTACAACCCCGAGCAGGTATGGGCCACCCGAGGCTACGTCTATATCAAATCCAATCCGGTATTCCACCTGGAGAACGGAGAACGAACCCTGATAGAAACGGACTTCCGGGCTTTCCGGCTCCGCATCGGCACGCCCATGAAGCTCTTCAGCGAGGAGATCATCGGCAGCATGCTCGAGATTTTCCTCTACGATCTCTGGAACGTCTACTCGGATGAGATCGAACGGGCGCAGATCGACGACATCACCTCGAGGCATTTCCTGCGCTTCTTGATGCTTGTCCAGCAGAACTGTACGGAGCAGCGGGAGGTCGCCTGGTATGCCCGGGAGCTGGGGCTCGCGCCCAAATACCTCTCCGAGATCAGCAAGGACATCACCGGCCGGCCCGCATCCGACTGGATCGAGACCTATACGGCACACGAACTGATCAAGCTGCTGTCCGATACGCGGCTGACCCTGACGGACATCACCGACCGCCTGCACTTCTCTTCCCAGGCCATGCTCACCCGCTACATGAAGCGGACCGTCGGCAAGACTCCGACAGAATACAGGAAACAAGTCGTCAGTGTCCACTGATGGAATCGAACAGGATTTGTTTCCAGATCGAAGTTCCCCAGGGTATTGAAAATCAAGATTCCTCAGTAGGTGGACGCTTTCGCGGCGGTCAGAATCCAGTCGTCACAAGCTGCTGCTCGTCTGCCATTCACTTGTCTCCGGTTACGAATCTCTCGATCTGGGCGTCGCTGGAGCGAGCGGCCGTTCCGCGGAGGGACAGGCCCTTGGTGACCGTCGCGCCCTTGGCGGCGGCTTTCAGATCGCGGAGCCCGCTGCCGAATCCGCTTCCCTCATGGGTCGTGAACGGGATCACGGTCTTGCCGGTCCAGTCGTGCTTCTCGATAAAGGTGAGCATGCACATCGGCATCGTTCCCCACCAGCAGGGCCAGCCGATGTAGATGGTGTCATACTTGGAGATGTCGATGTCTTCCTTGATGGCCGGGCGGGCCTTGGCATTCAGCTCCTCTTTCGACACCTCGATCATCTTCATGTATTCATCCGGGTAGGTCTTGACGGTCTCCACGCAGAAGATATCGGCCTTCGCAAACTTCTGGATGCGCTCGGC
>JAGAHD010000090.1 GCA_017627255.1 Bacteroidales bacterium
TAAAGCCCTGGTGACAAGCTTCTGCGTTTCTTCTTCCCTGTCACAGAAATAAGCTTTTCCGGCGTATCCTTTGATTATGAATGGATTCTGGATCATCTCGTACAGATATTTTTTACAAATATAATTAAACAAATTGTATCACACAAAACGTATCAAACAATTTGTTATGTTTTCTTGTCTTTAAGGTGGTGGCGCTTGCTGTTGGAGAATCCGCTTAACATTGCCCCCCTTGGTCCGGTCTTAATTGCCTGTGAGAGGGATACTACTGCAGCTCTAGTATCAAAAACAAGTATCATTCGAAGTCCGTTGACCTCACAAGGAGCTTTATACACTCCACCATCCTGCTACATCTCTACTACGACTTGTCCGCGAAGATAGATTAAGCTTACTAGTAGAAACAACAGAGTAGAATCCAGCTGCTTTAATTCGGGTGTATGGTTGACGCACACAAATCATTCTCTGTTGGGGATGGAGAATCATTCTACCCCTCTATGAAGGGGATGATGGACGATTTGGAAATGATGGTGGTTGCCAGCTCCAGCTGCGTGATGGAATCGCTTTTACTGTCAATGTAATCAAATAGCAGTTTGGATGCCAATCTGCCCATTTCTTCGACGGGCTGGCTGACGCGGGTCATGGGCGGAATCATGTAATCCAGGCTGACGTGGTTGTCGAAGGATACCAGCGAAATATCCTCCGGAATCCTGAATGAGGTGTCCCGGATGGCCTTAAGGGCCCCGAGGAGGATGGTGAAGCTGAGGGCGAAGATCGCCGTCGGCCGTTGCGCGCGGCTGAGAAGGAGCTTGGTTTCCAGGTAACCGTTCTGGATGGAGAATGATTCACCGACCACGATGGCATTTTCGCCGAGCCCGTATTTCTTCAGGGCGTCCCGATACCCCTTGACGCGTGCCTTGTTGGGAACGGAGTCGATGTCTCCCTGGATACATGCGATGTTGCGATGCCCGTTCTGGGCGAGCAATTCCGTCGCCTCGAAGGCGCCCCTGTAGTTGTTGGCCGACACGTAAGGGATTCTTGAATTCTCGAAATACCGGTCGACAAGTACAAGCGGCACCGATTTCCGTATTTCTTCGAAAAACCGCGGATCTGATCCGCAGGGAGCGGCGATGATGCCATCGACCTTACGTGCCAGAAGGGTGGTAAGCGCTTGTCGCTGATTGACTTCATCCTCCATTGAGTCCACGATGATCGTCGTGTAATTCTTATCCCTCGCTTCGGAGATGATAGCCGATGCCATGTCGGCAAAGTACGGATTGGCAATGGTCGGGAGTACCAACCCGATAGTATAGGTCTTGTTCTTGCGCAAGGATTGCGCAAGGGCGCTCGGGGTATAGTTGCATTTTTGTACTTCTACAAGAACCCGCTCCGCCGTAGCGGGGCTGATTCTGTATTTTTCCGTTTTTCCGCTCAATACGCGCGAGATAGTGGTTGCTGACACGCCTATTCTGGCCGCGATGCTGGCGAGGGTCTCTTTCATGTGAGAAAAGGGATTGGTTAGCGCAATAAATATAGGAAATCTTTGCGCAAGAAACAAATATTTGTGAAAAATACTTTAAATTACGATTGAAAAAATGAAAAATCTCGTATTGATGTCCAAAGAATTGCCCCTATTTTTGCACAAACGATTGCGCTATCTAATACACCAACACAATACACGTTATGAAACACATTCTGAAAAAAGGAGCATTCCTTCTCGCTATGCTGCTGTCATTTAATCTGGCGGCGCAGCAACGGGTAAGGGGTGTGGTCACCGGCGAAAACGGTGAACCGCTGGCCGGAGTCGTCGTTGTCGAAAAGGGCTCCAGCAATGCCGCATCCACTGGACTGGACGGGCAGTATTCCATCGATGCCGGGAAGGATGCCGTCCTGGCTTTCATGTTGATCGGCTATCAGTCCCAGGAGATTCCCGTCGATGGCCGTTCGACCGTCAATGTCGTCATGGCAGAGGACATTACGATCCTGGAGGATGTGGTCGTGATCGGCTACGGACAGACTACCCGGAAGGAAGTGACCGGTTCGGTGGCCAGCCTGAAATCCGACGATTTTGTCAAGGGAAGCAACTCCAGCCCCTACGACCTGATTAACGGAAAGATCGCCGGCCTGAGCATCATCCGCGGAGACGGCGGCGACCCGAACGGCAGCATCAGCATCCAGCTACGCGGCACGACCTCCATGTCTGCTGGCGCGACACCGCTGGTCATCGTGGACAATGTCGCCGGTGGTAACCTGGAGAGCATCAACCCGGAAGAGATTGAATCTATCGACGTCCTGAAAGACGGTTCCGCCGCTGCTATATATGGTACGCGCGGAACAAACGGCGTGATCCTGATCACGACAAAGAAAGGAGCGCAGAACAACCAGGCCCATGTCGATTTCTCCTCCTATCTGGGCGTACAGACCGTGAACCGCAAGCTGGAAATGCTTTCGGCCGATGAGTTCCGTCAGGTTATCAAGGACGGGCATACCGGTTTTGACGGCGGCTCCGATACGGACTGGCTGGACGCTATCTCCCGCAAGGCTCCTTTGACCCAGTATTACAATCTGGGAATAAGCGGCGGCATGAAGAATCTCTCGTACCGGGCTGCGGTTTCATATCAGGATGAGAAAGGATTAATCCTGAATAGCGACCGAAAGGACCTGAGAGCCCGGCTGAACATCACCCAGACGGCCATCCGGGACCGCCTGACGTTGAATTATAATTTCAATTATTCCAACCGGGTGGGACATCCTACCGACCAGTATGCCGTCCAGCAGGCGGTCCGCCGGAATCCTACGGAGCCGATCTACGACGAGACGGACACGGCTCATGGCGGATACTACACCAATTCCGCTCCTTTCCAGTATTACAACCCGGTTGCCATGCTGAATGAAACGCAGCAGGAAGACCGCAACCGCTTCTTCATGGGCAGTCTTCGGGCGACCCTCAAACTGTCAGAACTGTTTTCCGTTTCTGCGACGGGCTCCATCAACCAGTATTCCGGCAGCAACAGCAAGTACTGGACGAAATACTATCCGCAGGATGCCGTGGTGAACGGATCCGCCAGCGTCAACAACTATTGGAATCAGACCCGCATGCTGGATCTTGAGGGAAACTACAGGCAGCACGTGGGGGACCATTCCATCCAGGCCGTGGCCGGTTATTCTTATACCGACAATGCCTATGAGACGGCCTATATGTGGAACAAGGACTTTGATACGGACTATTTCCTGTGGCACAACATGGCGAACGGTTCCGGACTGATGAACGGGCAGGCCACGATGCGTTCCGCCAAGGAAAGCAGCCGGCTGATCGCCTTCTTCGGCCGTGTGATGTACAATTACCGTGAGAAGTACCTGCTGTCCGTATCCGCCCGTTACGAGGGATCCTCCCGCTTCGGTGCCAACTATAAATGGGGTCTCTTCCCGGCCGTCAGCGTGGGCTGGCGTATAGACCAGGAGGAATTCATGAAAGGGGTCAAATGGCTGGACGAACTGAAACTCCGTGTCGGTTACGGTGTTACCGGTAATCAGGAGATTGCCAACTATCAGTCGATGGCGCGACTGACCACCAGCGGAAAGTTCTATTATAACGGAGCCTGGCTGAATTCCTACGGACCGGCCAGCAACAAGAATGATGACCTCAAATGGGAGCGGAAAGGCGAGTTCAACGCCGGTATCGATTTCACGGTCCTGAAAGGCCGCCTGAGCGGAACGCTGGATTACTACAACCGGACGACGAGCGACCTCCTGTACACCTATTCCGTCCCGGTTCCTCCGAACCTCTACAGCCAGAAGTTTACCAATGTCGGTGTAATCAAGAACACGGGTATTGAGTTGACGCTCAATGCGATTCCTGTCCGGACCAAGGATTTCCAGTGGAATACGACCTTGACGATGGCCCACAACAACAACCTGCTCAAGAGCTTCTCCAATGCCGATTATGCCATGCAGTATCTCGATGAGGGATATATCGCAACGGACTTCAAGCAGTATGTGGAGCGGATCTATGAAGGGGAGCCGATTGGCAATTTCTACGGCCCGAAGTTCACGGGGATGGATGCTGCCGGCAATGCAACCTACGAGGGTGTCGCTCCGGGCGAGGCCGTCTCCAGCGCCGTGTCCCAGGTGATCGGCAATGCCTTCCCGGACCTGACCTTTGGCTGGTCCAACAACCTCCATTACGGCCATTGGGACCTGTCCATGCTGCTGCGCGGTTCCATCGGCAACCAGGTGGCCAATATCCAGCGCCTGTTCTATGAAGGTTACTATTATTTCGGCGGAAAGAACATCCTGAGGACTACCTTCAACTCTCCGGACAATACGGGTCAGTCGACTTGGTCGTCCCACTTCGTGGAGGACGGCTCCTTCCTCAAGCTTTCCAATGTGACCCTCTCTTACACCTCAAATCCGAAGGCGGACTGGATCCAGTCCCTGAAAGTATATGTCACGGGACAGAACCTCCTGACGCTGACCAAATATACGGGCGTCGATCCTGAGGTTAGCCTGAACGGACTGGCGCCCGGCATCGCCTGGGACGAGTTCTATCCTTCCACCCGGACTTTCGTCCTGGGCATCAACCTGACCTTTTAATTGCTCTGGAATATGAAAAAGTTATTATATACGGTTTTGTCGCTGGGCATGCTGATGGGAGCATCCGCCTGTACCAACCTGGACGAGGAGATTTACTCCCAGCTGCCGGCCGAAGGGTTCTTCACCAATGAAGAAGCCATGCTGAAAAATGTCGGAAGGGCCTATGCCTGGCTTTCTTCCAGTTCCTGGTCCAACGGCTATCTCCAGCACATGGGCGTTTGGATGAACGATATGGTCACGACGGACGAGTGCATCATCCCTTACCGTGAAGGCGGACTTTGGTGGGATGACGGCGTATGGATCCAGGACCATCAGCACAGTTGGGACTATACCCATGACGGGGTCTGGAGGACCTATAGCTTTGTGATGGACGGCGTTACCCGCTGCA
>JAGAHD010000091.1 GCA_017627255.1 Bacteroidales bacterium
GTCCTGCTGTTCGTGTCGGGCCGTGCCAGTTCCAACGGGAAAGTCCTTTTCGACTTGTGCCGCCAGGAGAATCCCCGTTCCTGGCAGATCGGATCGGTTTCCGAGATCGATCCGGACTGGATCCGGGAGGGGGACCGGGTCGGTGTCTGCGGTGCCACTTCCACGCCGAAATGGCTCCTCGAAGCGGTGGCGGACGCAGTGCGGAAAATGATTCCTTGAGGCGGATGTCTGCCTGCAGACGAAGAAGGCGACCGATCAGAGATGATCGGTCGCCTTCCTGTCTGGTTGATTTCCGGTTATCCGGATTATTTCACGCGCTGGCCGTAGGAGCGGTCGGTCGTATTGACCGTGATGACCTCGCCCGTTTCGATGAAGAGCGGAACCATGATCTTGGCACCGGTTTCCAGCGTAACTTCCTTCAAGGCGGAAGTAGAGGCGGTGTTTCCCTTTACAGCCGGTTCGCTGTAGGTGACCTCGAGGATGACGTAGGTCGGGAGTTCGCAGGTGAGGCAGCGCTCTTCCGGCTCGGTGAGGAACATCATCTCCACGTGCTGGCCTTCCTTCATGAGGTCGGCGTTCTCGACGACGTCATGCGGCAGGGTAATCTGCTCATAGGTTTCCTCATGCATGAAGTTGAAGGACTCTCCGTCATCATAGAGGAACTGGTAGGGACGGCGCTCGACGGTGATCAGGTCGATTTTGGCACCGGCGGTGAACGTGTTCTCGAGGATGCGTCCGTTCTCCAGGTTGCGGAGTTTGGTCTTGACGAAAGCGGGACCCTTGCCGGGCTTCACGTGCTGGAAATAAACTACCACACACGGTTTGCCGTTGTAGTCGATGTAAAGGCCGTTCTTGAAATCAGCTGTTGTTGCCATAAAATACGTATTTAATTGATCATTATTTGCGTTCAATTTGCAAAAATAACGATTTATCGCATTCTATGCAAATTTTTAGGAACGGGGATCTCCGGAAAACCGTTAGTAAACTTCCGTCTGCCGGTCGATCTTGAACTGCTGGATCCGGTAGGTTCCGTCCTGGCAGGAGGAGACGAAGATGGTGACGATGAAAACCTCGCCGCCGGCATTGAGCTGGCCGAGTGCGTATTTCATGTTGGATTGGGAAGCCTTGTGGGAAATCTCGAAGGAGCGGGGAGTATAGGCTTCGAAAAAAGTCTTGACGATCTGCCGGGCCTGGGAGCGGGAACAGTTGCGGACGGAGGAGATGATGGAGACCTCAAGATTGTCCGAAAACCAGGCGGAAAGGCTGGCGGCATCGCCTTGGGTGATGTACTTGGAAATGGGGACGAAGACATCGTATCCCTTGTCCTGAGCGGAGACCGTACCCCCGCATAGCAGCAGGAGGAACGCCATTCCCCATATGACCAGTAACTTTTTCATGCCGACGTTCTTTTCTTGCAAATACCGCGCCGAAAAGTTATCTTTGCGTCCGTATGGAAGTGACGATGCTGACGGTCGGAAAGACCGACGTGAAATGGGTGAAGGAAGGCCTGGACCTGTATGTGTCCCGGCTGAAGCATTACGTGCCCTTCTCCCTGGTCGAGATTCCCCAGCTGAAGGGGGCGGCATCGCTTTCCCGGGAACAGATCCGGGAAAAGGAAGGGGAACTGATCCTGCGGCAGGTGGATCCTGGCGACACGGTCGTCCTTCTGGACGAGCGCGGGAAGGAATACCGTTCGGTCGAATGGGCGGAGGCCCTCCGGAAACGGCTTGCGCACGGTGGACGGGGGCTGGTGTTCGTCATCGGCGGGGCGTATGGCTTCTCGCAGAAGGTGTATGACCGGTCGGACGGGCTGGTCTCCCTGTCGAAGATGACGTTTTCCCACCAGATGGTGAGAACGGTTTTTGCAGAACAGCTGTACCGTGCCTTCACGATCATCAGGGGCGAGCCCTATCATCATGAATAAAACGACGCGCATACGGCAGTGGGTGGGCGCGACGGTGCTGACCGTCGCGCTGGTACTGTTGGGCGTCTCGATCCTGTCCAACCAGTCTCATGTGGATACGGAGTCGGCCGCCCGGGATCTCGGCGAGGCCGTAACCCGGCGCCTGGACCGGCTGGACGGCTTTATCGCCGAGGCTTTTGCCCAGGATCCCGAGGCGTGGATGCAGCTCCGGGATTTGCCGGAGGACATGGTGGTCTACCGCTACCGCGAGGATACCCTCCAGAGCTGGGCCCACCAGTTCCCGATCCGCAACGACGATATCCGCCAGAAGATGCTTCTCCAGCGCCTGGGCGATTCCCGGGGTGCTTTCCTGTCCCCCCTCCTGCAGATCGGCCAGGACCCGACTTACGTGAATTACGGCCCCAAATGGTTCCTGGCGAAGAGCGTAACCGAGGGAGAGACGACGGTGATCGCCGGACTGGAAATCGCCAATGAACTGGATGCGGTCCCGCTGGGCGGGATCAATCCGCGGTTCCACCTGAACGACCGGTACTCCATCCTGCCGATTACCGGCAGTACGGGCGTTCCGGTCCATGTCTACGGCATTCCGCTGTTCAAGATTACTTCCGAACGGATGTCCGAACCGGACCGGCACAGTTCCCTGTTGTTCTGGTTGGGTGTCATTGCCTTCCTGGCGGGGACCTTGCTTCTGCTGGGATCCTGGCCCCGTCCGGTCAGCTTTGCCGTGATTTCCATCCTTCAGTTCGGGTTCCTCGCCTGCCTGTATTTCTACGGAAGGCGTCTCGGCAATGTCTCCCAGCTGTTCTCTCCGCTGCTGTACGCGGACGGACCCTGGCTGTATTCCCTGGGAGCCGTCGTCTTGTTCAACCTGCTCATCACGGTCTGGGCGATGGACCTGTACCTGATGCGGTGGACCCTTTTCCGGTGGGTGCGCAGCTGCCGGTCCGCCTTGCCCCGGATCGGGGCCGCAGCCGGTCCGGTCCTCCTGCTTGTCCTTGTCGGAATCTATATCCATTTCGCTTTCAGTAGCATCGTCTTCAATTCAGGCATCTGCCTGGAACTGTACAAGGTGAACCTGCTGGATGTCTATACGGGCATCGTCTACCTTTCCTTCCTGGTCCTGTCCCTGGTCATCCCGTTGATGGTCCAGCTGCTGTCGTATATCCTCCGTGCCGTGTCCGGCCTGCGGTTCAGTGCTTTCTCCCGGACCGGCCGGCTGGCGTATGCCGTCCTGACGGCGGGCTATTTCGTCCTGGCGTCTTCCCTGCTGGGTTTCCGGAAAGAGCAGAACCGGGTCCAGGTATGGGCCAACCGGCTGGCGATGGACCGGGACATCTCCCTGGAACTTCAGCTGCGCAGCGTGGAGGGGTCTATCGCTTCGGATGCCGTCATCGGCTCCCTGACCCTTCTGGAAAACAGCCAGGACCTGATCCGGGGGCGGTTGGCGAATACCTATCTGACCCGTCTCTCACAGGATTATGACATTTCGGTTGCTGTAGTCGACCCTTCCGCCGACATGGACATCCTGTTCAACGAACGGATCCGGAGCGGGATCCGCCTGGCGGACAATTCCCATTTCTTTTACAGTTCAGGGACCAACGGAAGGGCGCGCTATACCGGCCTTTTCTCGTACTACAACCCTGAATTCGGGGCGACCCAGCTCCTGCTGCTGGTGGAATCCAAATCCAACCGGGAGGACCGTGGCTACCTGAGTCTTCTGGGTGTGTCGGAGCCGGGCCGGGTGACCGTTCCGCCGCAGTATTCCTATGCGAAATACGTGTCGGACCGGCTGGTGATGTACAAGGGCGACTATGCCTATCCGACCCGCCTGTCCCCGAAACTCAAGCAGCTCTCCGCCGAAGGACGGCAGGGGAACGTCAAGGTGGACGGATACACCCATTTCGTGCTGGGCATTTCAGATGACGAGGAAATCGTCATCTCCCGGGAGGTGAACGAAACCCTCAGCTATGTCGTGGAGGGAGCCCTGTTCGGCATCCTGGCATACCTGCTTCTCTCCCTGGTGGTGTTCCGCCTGCACCGCCGCAAGAGCGGGGAACGGCATTATTACCGGACCCGTATCAACGTGGTCCTGTACATGTCTCTGACCCTCACGCTGGTGGCGATGGCGGTTTTCAGCGTCTATTTCGTGAACCGCCGCAACAATGCGGACCTGCAGAACAGCATGACAACCCGGATCAACACGCTCCAGACGATGCTGCAGAACAGTTTCCGCATGATTCCCGCCCCATCTGACCTCCTGTCCCAGCCGGCCCGTTCGGCGGTGGAATCCATCGGTAATGACCTCAAATGCGACATCTCCCTGTTTTCGCCCCAGGGGTTGCTGCTGCTCAGCACCACTCCCGAGATCTATGACCGGATGATCATGGGCCTGCGGATTGACGAGGAGGCTTTTTACAATATCGTCCATCAGCACCGCCGGTTCTGCATCCACCGGGAGAAGTCCGGTTCCCGCCGCTATTATGCCCTGTATGCCCCTATTTTCAATGCGGAGGGAAACATGGTCGCCATTGTTTCCTCCCCGTATACGGACCAGAGCTATGACTTCGAAGCGGAGGCAATGGTCCATATCGCCTCGATTATCACGGTCTTCCTCCTCCTGCTGATGATCGCGCGTGTGGTAACGGAAGAAGTGATTGGACGTATGTTCCGTCCGCTCAGCGAGATGAGTCGAAAGATGAAAGTGTCGGATGTCGACCATCTCGAATACATCATCTACGACCAGGAGGACGAGGTATCGACCCTGGTCCGGGCGTACAACCTGATGGTCCACGACTTGTCCGATTCGACCCGCCAGCTTGCCCAGGCGGAACGCGACAAGGCCTGGAGCGCCATGGCACGGCAGGTCGCCCATGAGATCAAGAACCCGCTGACCCCGATCAAGCTCAAGCTCCAGATGCTCATCCGCATGAAACAGTCGGGAAACCCCGCCTGGGAGGAGAAATTCGACGAAGTGTCGGCTGCCGTCCTGGAACACATCGACATCCTGGCCGATACGGCCAATGAATTCTCCACATTTGCGAAACTCTATACTGAAGAGCCCGTGGACATCGACCTGGACTCCCTGGTACAGGAGGAGGTGGCGATGTTTGACGCCCGTGACGACATCTCCTTCGAGTATTACGGGCTGGAGGGGGCCGTCATCTCCGGTCCGAAACCCCAGCTGACCCGCGTACTGGTGAACCTCATCACCAATTCCGTACAGGCCCTGGAGGCGGACGGACGCACGGACGGGCGCATCGTGGTGTCGGTGCGGAATTCCTCGAAGGAAGGGTTCTACGACATCGTAGTCGAGGACAACGGACCGGGCGTCAGGGAGGAGAACCGTTCACGGCTGTTCACACCGGATTTCACCACCAAATCGCATGGGTCGGGACTCGGCTTGGCAATCTGCCGGAACATCATCGACCGTTGCAAGGGAGAGATCTTCTATTCCAAGTCCTTCACCCTGGGAGGAGCATGTTTTACGATCCGTTATCCGAAGTCGAAATAATTTCGTATCTTTGCATTGCCATTACAGGAGGACGCCATGAAGATTACGAAAGCAACATTTGCCGGAAGCAGTACCCGGGTTGGACAAAAGCCCGCCAGAAGGCTTCCAGAATTCGCCTTCATCGGCCGCTCCAATGTCGGGAAATCCTCGCTCATCAACATGCTCACGGGAAACGGGTCGCTGGCAAAGACATCCCAGACGCCGGGAAAGACCCAGCTTGTGAATCATTTCCTGATCAACGACAAATGGTACCTGGTGGACTTGCCAGGGTATGGATATGCCCGCCTTCCGGACCGGCAGCGGGCGGAACTCAGACATATCATCTGGGACTATATCAACCATTCGGAAGAATTGGTCATGCTGTTTGTCCTGCTGGATTCCCGCCATGACATGCAGGAAGTGGATCTCCGGTTCATTGCTGAACTCGGAGAAAAGGGGATTCCTTTCGGACTGGTCTTCACCAAGGGGGATAAGCAGGGCTCCACGGTCCTCGCCGCTCAGGTGGAGAAAAACAAGGCCCGGCTGCTGGAAGACTGGGAGGAACTTCCCCCCGTCTTCGTCACCTCCTCGGTGAACGGCCTGGGGCGGGAAGAACTTGTCAATTATATCGGAACCGTACTTCATTCTCTATGATAAACGACGTCCATAAGCACAGGATGGCGATTTTTACCTGTGAGGCCACCCGGTATTTCGCCGAAAAGGTGGTTGCCGCCATGAACCGGCTGAAACGGCCGGATGAACCCGAAGTGGTACTCGGACCGCTGGAAGTCGCCCATTTCAGCGATGGCGAGTTCCAGCCCTCCTTCGCGGAAAGTGTCCGCGGAGCCACATGCTTTATCCTCCAGTCGACCTTCCCTCCCACGGACAACCTGATGGAGCTGCTCCTTTCGATTGACGCGGCCAAACGGGCCTCTGCCAACAAGGTCATCGCCGTCATTCCGTATTTCGGGTGGGCCCGCCAGGACCGCAAGGACAAGCCGCGTGTCTCGATCGGCGCCAAGCTGGTGGCGAATATGCTGCGTGCCGCCGGGACGGATGCCTTGATGACGTGCGACCTCCATGCGGATCAGATCCAGGGTTTCTTCGACCTGCCGGTCAACCATCTGTATGCGAGCTATGACTTCCTCGACATCCTGAAGAAGATGCAGAAAGCCGATCCGGACCGCTTTACGATCGCGGCTCCCGACATGGGCGGTGCCAAGCGGGCCAATGCCTATGCCAAGCATCTTCACTGTCCGGTGGTTATCTGTCACAAGACGCGCGCCCGGGCCAATGTGGTCGAGCGGATCCAGCCGATCGGAGAGGTGGAAGGCCGGGATATCGTGATTATCGACGATATCATCGATACGGCCGGAACCCTGACCGCCGCCGCCAACGAACTGGTGAAACGCGGCGCCCGCAGCGTCCGTGCCTTTGCGACGCATGCCGTCCTGTCCGGGCCGGCCTACGAGCGGATCGACGCTTCCGCCCTTTCCGAGGTCTACGTGACCGATACGATTCCCCTCGATCCTTCCAAGCGCGCCCTTCAGAACAAGATCCGCGTGGTCACCCTGTCGGAGACGTTCGCCCGGATGATCCTGCGTGTGTACAATTACGAACCGATTTCCTCCGAATTCCCGCTGTAATGAAAACCCTCCTGGCCGCCGTCATCTTCGTGGGCATCGCCGTGCTGCTGCTCGGGGTGAACATCTTTTTCTTCCACCGTCCTTTCCCGGATGGGGAGATCTCGACCAATCCCGAGATGCGGAAACGCGGGATCAAATGTGCCAAACAAGAGGAAATGGAAATGCTGCGGGCCCGGTCCGGAAAACACCTCTCCTGCAATGGAGAATACAGTGATGCATGCTCCAGCTGCAGTTTGTATGAATATGAAAAACATTGATTTATGGCATTAGTTGCAATCGTGGGACGCCCGAACGTGGGCAAGTCCACCCTTTTCAACCGCCTGGTAGGCATGCGTCAGGCCATCGTCGACGAGACGGCGGGCGTGACGCGGGACCGCCATTACGGCAAGTGCGATTGGTGCGGGACCGAATTCTCCGTGGTCGATACGGGCGGGTATACGTCCAATTCCGATGACGTGTTCGAAGAGGCTATCCGGCGCCAGGTCGCCATCGCCATTGAAGAAGCCGATGTCATCCTGTTCATGTGCGAGGCCCAGACTGGCATTACTGATTACGATGCCGAGATCGCCGATCTGCTCCGCCGTTCCCGGAAGCCGGTCGTCCTTTGCGTGAACAAGGTGGACTCCGGCGAGAAGATGTATGACGCCTTTGATTTCTATGGCCTCGGCCTTGGGGAAGTGTGGACCATTTCCGCCGCCAACGGTTCCGGAACGGGGGACCTGCTGGACGAGATTGTCCGGGTTCTTCCGAAAGATGCGGCGCCGGAGGATGACCATGCCGACATCCCCCACATTGCCATCGTAGGGCGTCCGAACGTGGGCAAGTCCTCGCTGACCAACGCCCTGCTGGGAGAGGAACGGAACATCGTCACCCCGGTGGCCGGCACGACGAGGGACTCCATTTCGACTTACTACAACAAGTTCGGTCATGAGTTCATGATCGTGGACACGGCGGGCATGCGCCGCCGCGGCAAGGTGACCGAGGACCTGGAGTTTTATTCGGTCCTCAGGGCCATGCGGACCATCGAGCACTCCGACGTGTGCATCCTGATGATCGACGCGACCCTCGGCATGGAGGCCCAGGACATGAACATCTTCAATATCATCCAGAAAAACCGCAAGGGCTGCGTCCTTGTGGTGAACAAATGGGACCTGTTCGAAAAGGAATCCAATACCATGCGGGATTACATCGAAGCGCTGAAAGCCCGGCTGGCTCCCTTCGATGACATCCCGATCGTGTTCACCTCGGTCCTCAACAAGCAGCGTATCCTGGAAGTGCTCAACGCGGCGGCCCATGTGGCGGAAAACATGTCCCGCCGGATTCCGACCTCCGAACTGAACGACGCCATGCTGCCGGAGATCGAGAATTATCCTCCGCCTGCCTGGAAGGGAAAGTATATCAAGATCAAATATGTGACCCAGCTTCCTACCCGCACGCCGCAGTTCGCTTTTTTCTGCAACCTGCCGCAGTGGGTCAAGGATCCTTACAAGCGGTTCCTCGAGAACAAGCTGCGGGAGCATTTCGACTTTACCGGCTGTCCGATCCAGGTGTACGCCCGGGCAAAATAAAACGACACTCTGCCCGGCCCTGCCGGGCTTCAATCGGTCTATGGCAAGAGATTATCTGGAACTTGCAGAACTTCAGGCACGGATCAAGGAAGGGATCGAGGATGCCTTCCCGGGAAAAGTATGGGTGAAGGCGGAAATCAGTTCCTGGAGTCCCCGGGCCAACGGCCATTGCTACCTGAGCCTTTCCCAAAGCCGCGGAGGCAAGGTGACAGCCGAATCCAGGGCGATGATCTGGAAATGGAACTTCCTTCAGCTCAAGACCTTCTTCGAAGAGACGACCGGGCAGGTCCTCCAAGCGGGAATTACGGTGCTGGTGCGGGTGCAGGTCAGTTTCAGCGAACTGTACGGCATCTCCCTTTTCATCGACGACATCGATCCTGCATTCACCCTGGGCGAAAAAGCCCTGGAGAGGAAGCGTGCGATCGAGCGGCTCACGGCGGGCGGATATATGGACATGCAGAAGGAACTGGCCCTGCCAGCCCTTCCATACCGGCTTGCGGTCGTCACTTCCCGGACTGCGGCCGGATACGGGGATTTCCGCCGTCACCTGATGGAGAATCCCGAAGGATATGTGTTCCGGCTGGACCTGTATGAAGCCCTGATGCAGGGGGAGGGGGCTCCCTCGTCCATCATCGCCGCCCTGGCTGAGGCTTCGGAAGGCTCGTATGACGCCATCCTGCTGCTGCGGGGCGGTGGCAGCGAACTGGACCTGGCCTGTTTCGACGATTACGACCTGGCCGTAGCCATCGCCACCTGCGGGATTCCGGTGATTACCGCCATCGGACATGACCGGAACTATCATATCGCTGACATGGTAGCCCATGCTTTCGTGAAAACCCCGACCGCCCTTGCGGACCTGTTCCTGGAAGCTTATGAGGCGGAGGATGCCGCGCTGGATGCACTGCAGCGGCGGATTGCCGGCGGGCTGATGGAGAAGACCGCTTCTGCACTCCGGCAGACGGACGCGGTCCGTGCCCGGATCCGGATGGGCTGGCTGCGCAGGCTGGGCATGGTGGAAAATGACTTGCAGCGCTGCAGCGGCCGCATCATGAAAGGGCTTCTGCGGAAATACACCGACGTGGCCCGTCTTTCGGAGGCGGTTGGCCGGCGCCTGCAGTTCGCCGCCGGCGCCCGTTACAGCGCGGAAGTGTCCCGGCTGGCCCTCAAGGAAGCGCTGATCAAGGCGTCCGATCCCCGGAACATCCTGGGACTCGGATACGTCCTGGTGACCGGCAAGGACAACAAAGTCCTCAAGACCGTGGACAAGGTGGCGGTCGGGGACCGGATCGGGGTTCGTTTTTCGGACGGCTCCCTGCTGGCGAGCGTGGACGAAGTGTTCTCCGAAAAGTTGGACAATGATAAAGTGAACATAGCATGACGGAAAACTTTGATTATGCCAAGGCTGTCGCGGAACTCGAGGAGATTGCCGCGAAAGTGGAGAATCCGGAGACCCGGCTGGACGATATCGACGCGCTCGTGGGCCGGAGCCGGGAACTGCTGAAGCAGTGCCGGGAGTATCTGCGCAGCGTGAAGGACAAGATCGACTCCCTGGACAAGGAGTAGCCGCGTCACTGTGAAAGGAAAAGAAGGCCCTTAGAAAGACAAGCGATATGAAACAGATTTACGATACCGATCCGTACCTGATGCCGTATAAGGGCGCTATCGATGCCCGGCACCAGCGCATTCTGGACATGAAACGGCACATCGCCGGGGACGGTCTCCTCAAGGATGCGGTCAACAACCACATGTATTACGGGCTGCATCGTTGTGCAGATGGCTCCTGGGTGCTTCGCGAGTGGGCTCCGAATGCCAGCCGGATCTATCTGACGGGCGATTTCAACAATTGGAAGCGGACGGATGCCTATGCCCTCCGTCCCACGGGCGGCGGCAACTGGGAGATCACCCTTCCGCCCCTTTTCCTCAGCCATGGCGAACTGTACAAACTGTACATCGAATGGCCGGGCGGAGCCGGGGAACGGCTTCCTTCCTATGCCACCCGGGTCGTGCAGGACGAAACGACGAAGGTGTTTTCCGCCCAGGTCTGGGATCCTGCCGAGAAATATGTCTGGAAGCATGCCCACGCCGGAAAGCGACCCCATCCGATGATCTACGAGTGCCATATCGGCATGTCGTCGGAACAGGAGAAGGTCGCTTCCTTCGAGGAGTTCCGCACGACGGTCCTGCCGAAAGTGAAGCGCCTCGGGTATGACACGCTCCAGATCATGGCCCTTCAGGAGCACCCCTATTACGGCTCTTTCGGCTACCAGGTGTCCAATTTCTTCGCCCTGAGTTCCCGGTTCGGGACGCCCGAAGAGTTCAAGCGGCTGGTTGACGACGCCCACGGGAAAGGCATTGCGGTTGTGATGGATATCGTCCACAGCCACAGTGTGGACAACGAAGCCGAAGGCCTGTCGCTTTTCGACGGGTCCGACCACCTGTATTTCTATTCCGGGGCGCAGGGCCGCCATCCTGCCTGGGGGTCGCGTTGCTTCGATTACGGCAAGGACGAAACCAAGTATTTCCTTCTCTCGAACGTGAAATACTGGATGGAAGAGTACCATATCGACGGGTTCCGGTTCGACGGCGTGACGTCGATGCTGTACTGGGACCATGGTCTGGGGAAGGATTTCGTCGGCTATGACAACTATTTCAACCAGGGCGTGGACGAAAATGCCGTCACATACCTGGCGCTGGCCAACATGCTGGTCCGGGAGATGAATCCGAACGCCTTCACGATCGCGGAGGATGTATCCGGCATGGCCGGGCTGGCCGCCCCTTTCGAAAGAGGCGGTGTCGGCTTTGACTTCCGGATGTCCATGGGCGTGGCGGACCACTGGATCAAGTGGATCAAGGAACTCCCGGACGAAC
>JAGAHD010000092.1 GCA_017627255.1 Bacteroidales bacterium
AATAGTGATGCAACGAGATGAAATCGATATAATCGTACATCTGGTCAAGGAACGTCCGGTTCCAAAGGTTCCAATCCGCATCATAGTTGCTGGAGCCGCTCGCGACAAGCTTGATTTCCGGATCGATCCAGCGCATCAACTTGGCTGTTTCCACGGCGACCTTCGCATATTCATCCGGCGTTTTGTGTCCCATCTGCCAGGGGCCGTCCACTTCGTTCCCCAGCCCCCAGTATTTTATTTTGTAGGGCTGTTCCGAGCCGTTCTTCCGGCGGAGGTCCGAGTAGTACGTTCCCTTTTCCACATTGCAGTATTCCACCCAATTGCGGGCCTCATCCAGCGATCCGGTTCCCAGGTTGACGCAGAAATAGGGCTCCACGCCTGCTTTCCGGGCAAACTTGACAAATTCGTCCGTTCCTACCCGGTTCGGCTCACGCCCTCCCCACGCCAGGTCAATCCGGACAGGGCGTTTGTCCGGATCCCCGATTCCGTCTTCCCAATGATAGCCGGAGACAAAATTGCCGCCCGGCCAGCGCAAGACGGATACGCCCAACTCCCGCGTCGCTTCAATCACGTCCTTCCGGAACCCTTCCTCGTCTGCCTGTGACGAGGTCGGATCATAGATGCCGCCGTAGATCCCCTGTCCCAAATGCTCCGAAAAATTGCCGTACAGATGGGGATCGATTTGCCCGACCGTCCGGTCAATGTCAATTTTTATCAAAGCCTTTTCTCCCTGTGCATAGGCGGAAATGCCGGCGCAGAGAAAAAGGATGGAGAGTAGTTTTACCTTTTTCATTTCATGAATCAATTGGTTTAAAATGAAGGAATCACCATGTTGTTAACCCGAATGCAAGATAGTATTTTTTTTTTCGCAACTATCATTCACGTCCTGCCAATCTTCAATTATTCAGAGCGGATTGACCGATAAATGATTTTTATTGACCGATAAAAAAGACATCTTTTCATGAATTATGGTCAACTTTACCCAACAAATGTTGTTAACCACAAGCATCCAATCTAAAATGTAACCAAAAACATTAAGAGATGAACCAGTATTATCCACGCAAGCAAGGCTTGCTGAAACTCATTTTCCTGTTGCTTCCCTTGCTCATGGCCGCTCCCTTGGGGCTCCATGCCCAGCAGGCCCAAGTAAAGGGAACGGTCGTTGACCCGAACGGAGATCCGATCGTCGGAGCTACCGTTCTCGTCATCGGAACGAACCACGCCAGCGTAACCGACCAGGCCGGTCAGTTCAGCCTGATGGCCACGCCGGCGGATATCCTTGAAATCGCCTGCCTCGGTTACGCCAGCCAGCAGGTTCCTGTCGGGATACGGAATTCTTTCCATATCGTTTTGGAAGAAGACTTCGAATCCCTGGACGAAACGGTTTTCATTGGATACGGGACCAAACGGAAAGGCAGCATTGCGGCAGCCGTCACAACCATCGGCAGCGACGATATCGCACGAACGACATCATCCACGCTCGCCGGAGCCCTGGTCGGTAAAATGGCCGGTATCACGGCACGTCAGAAATCCGGCGCCCCCGGAAGCGCTGCGCGCATCCAGATCCGCAACATGGGGACCCCGCTTTATGTAATTGACGGGATCATCAAGGACGAAAATGCCTTCAATAACCTGGATGCCAATGATATTGACAATATCTCCGTCCTGAAAGACGGTGCCGCTGCAATCTATGGAGTCCGGGCAGCGAACGGCGTCGTCCTGGTCACGACGAAAGGTGGAGCCCAGAACCAGAAAACTTCCGTAAATCTGGATTTCAACTATGGCTGGCAGGCCTGGACAAGTTATCCCCGCCTGTTGAACGCTTATGAATGGGCATACTCCAACTACATGCTTGAATCCAATCTCGGGACGCTGGGCGTAACGCCGGATGTCGCCCGGGCAGAACTGGAAAAATGGAAAAACGGCACGTACAATCCGTCCGCAGGGGAAGACTACCGCGGATTCGACTGGACCAGCTATGTCAGCAAAGCCGCTCCCCAGAAACATCTCCATGGCAGCATCAGCGGCGGAGATGCCAAAACGACGTATTATGTATCCGCCAGCCACGTTGACCAGGATGCTGTCTTCAAGGATTTCAATTTCCAGCGGACCAACGTCCAGTCCAATTTCACGTTCGACATCAGCGATGCCCTCAAGATGGGATTCCGTTTCAGTGGCAACCGCCAGGAGAACACACAACCGGCTTCCGGCTATTCCCTGATCCAGGAGTCCATTTACCTGGTTCCCCCGATTTACCGGCCGTATGCGAACGACAACCCCGACTATTTCCAGTTCATCTCCGGCGAGGCAGGACACAATATCGCCGCGATGACCCTTGAAAACGCCGGACACAATTCCAGCGTCCTCACTTCCGGCCAGGCTGACTGGAGCCTGGACTGGGTGACCCCGGTCCCCGGACTGACAGGGAAGGCGCTCCTTTCCTACGGGTATTCCCATCAGGAAAACGATGTCTTCCGCAAAGGCTGGAAAGAATACACCTATGATTATAAGACGGACACCTATTCTGTCGGATATGACGGAACCTCCGCGGCAAGGATGTCCCGCTACAATGCCACGACCAAGCGCTATGCCGGACAGGCCCTGTTGAATTACGACCGGACCTTCGCCCAGAAGCACCACCTTACCGGCACCGCCGGTTTCGAATTCAGCAAGGGAGAATTCCATTCCTTGAGCCTGGGACAGGCGCCCGTTGAGAATGAGTTTATCAACATCATCTCCACCAGCGACAACAATACGGTCAGCGAAGCCAAGTCCGCGACCTCCATGGCCAGTTTCATTCTTCGTGCCGGTTATGACTATGCCAGCCGCTATATCCTGGATTTCTCTGCCCGGTATGATGGTTCCTGGCGGTTCCCGAAAGGCCAGCGCTGGGGCTTCTTCCCGTCATTCAGCGGCGCCTGGCGCATCTCAGAGGAGCCCTTCTGGAAAGACAGCGCCATCAGCAGCTGGTTCTCGAACCTCAAGCTCCGCGCTTCGTACGGTATGATGGGTGATGACAACCTGGGTGCGCTGTACCCCGATTTCTCATACCTGTCCGGATATAACTACTACCGGGGCGCTTCCCTGATTGCGACAGATCCGCTGAACAGCGCCACCGACGCCAAGATTGTCGGATCCGCATCGAAAGGCATTCCCATTACGACGCTTTCCTGGATGACCGTGAAGATGATGAATGTCGGCCTTGATTTCGGTTTCCTCAACAACCGGCTTTCCGGTGAAATCGATTTCTTCAAGCGTATGCGGGATGGTATTCCGGGCACCCCGGACGACATCCTCTTCCCGCTGGAGACTGGCCTGAGCGTCCTCCCCGAAAACCTTAATTCCGACAAGCATCTCGGCATGGATTTCTTTATCAAATGGAACGACCACATCGGTGATTTCCGTTACAACATCGGGCTGAACTTCACGCTGGCCCGCCAGATGAACGGGACCCGTGCCGGCGAACTGTTCCTCAATGCCTGGGACCGCTACCGCTGGGGCAAGGGAGACCGCTGGTCCAACGTCGTGCTGAATACGGACCAGGGGAACGCCGGCGGCGTCTGGCAATGGTATGTCATCGGCCGGTTCAAGGACCAGGATGAAATCGACAATTATCCGGTCGACCAGGACGGACAGAACAACGCCACTGTCCGGCCCGGCGACGTCATCCTGCTGGATGTCAACGGTGACGGCATCATCAATGATTATGACGAACGGCCGAATGGTTACGCTTCTGCAGACTGGCCCTGGGATTCAACGACTTCCAACAAGAACCCGCTCATATCGGCCGGCCTCAACCTCGGCTTCCAGTGGAAGGGGATCGATTTCAGCGCCGACATCGCCGGCGGTTTCCTGAATACCTTCGTTGCCGACTGGTATGTGAAATGGGGCGTTACCCGCACCCAGAACGGTTACTACTACAACAATATGAACACGTGGCAGCATACGGACATCTTCGACCTGAGTTCCGACTGGGTGGAAGGAAAATTCCCGCCCCTGCGCGGTCTTTCCAGCCATTCCGGCCGCTGGTGGAACGAGTTCTACACCCGTGACGCCAACTATATCCGCCTGCGGAACCTGGTCCTCGGCTACACCCTGCCGGCCTCCTGGACCCGGAGAATCGGTGTCGAAGGACTCCGCTTCTACTTTGAAGGATCGAATCTTTTCTTCTTCTGGAACTCCTTGTCTGATTACGGTTTCGATCCGGAGATTTCAACGGTCAACGGATACGACTACCCCCAGCACAGGGTGCTGTCCCTCGGTGTCAATGTCAAATTCTAATCAGGATGATCACAATGAAAAAGTATAGAATACTTCTTGCCGCGGCCGCAGTCCTGGCCCTCACCGCCTGTGAAGACTGGCTCAGCCAGGAAGACCCGACGATGATTTCCCAGGAACAGGCTTATTCTTCCGCCGCCGGCGTCAGCAGTATCGCCGCCAACCTGTACAGTCGCCTGAACATGCCGCAGAATCATGCAGGAGACAGCGAATCCTACGACATCTGCCGCTGGGACGAAGCCATCAGCAACAGCTACTACTGGCAGTTCTCCACCAATGTCACCCGTACCTACCGTGCCTACTATGACTACGATTTGATCCGGGACATCAATCTCCACATCCAGAACCTGGAAAACGCTACCGGCCTGTCCGACAGCCAGCGGTCCTATTTCCTCGCAGAGGGCCGGTTCCTGAGGGCCTACACCTATTTCCAGATGGTCAAGAACCTGGGAGGCGTTCCACTGGTGACGGAAGTGTATGAATATACGAATACGCCTCTTGAGAATGCCAAGCCGCGCGACACTGAAGCGGCCTGCTATGATTTCATCCTTTCGGAAATCGACGCCATCAAAGAGGACCTGGATGTCAACCCTTCGAACGGGAATCTCATTACCCGTGCCTCCAAAGCCGCCGCACTCGCCCTCAAATCCCGGGCCGCCCTCTATGCGGGAACGCTGGCCTACAATGAAGGGATCAGCGCGGCAAAAGGCCTGACCCTCTCCAGCGGAGCCGTCGGTATTCCGAAAGCCAAGGCGCAGGAATACCTCCAAGCTTGCGTGTCGGCCTACAACGAATTGAAGGCCATGGGGCATTACGGTCTCCTGCGCGGAACCGGCTCCTCGCTCGGCGAGAATTATGCCAATATTTTCACGACCAAGAGCGGAAACCCCGAATTGATCTGGATCCGCGACTACGACGGAAGCAACGATTTCCCGAACAATTTCACCCTCTGGAACCTTCCCCGTTCCCTGAGGACGACCGGTACGTTCAGTTCACACATCAATCCGACCCTCAACCTCGTGGAGAGCTTCGAAAGCGTCACGGACGGAGCCGTAGAGCTGAACGCCTATGTCGGTAATGAGATCGTCGAAAACATGGGCGATACCGAGACCTCCCAGAATTATGTCCTCTACGATTCTCCCTCCGGAATCTTCGAAGGACGCGATCCGCGCCTGTGGGGCACTGTTATCCTGCCCGGCGAACCGTTCCGCGGAACGGCCATCGACATGCAGGCCGGACTGGCAGTGAAAACAGCCTCCGGTTATGAACTGAAAATGCTCGATTTGATCGACAATTACAACGATGCCAACAAGAACACCTACGAAGGACAGACCCTGACCAGCATCAACGGACCGTACAGGAACAGTTACTACACCGGACACAGCGGTTTCCTGCTGCGGAAATTCATCGATCCTGCCGCAGGATCGGAAGCTTCCGGGAAGAGTACGGTTCCGTACATCCTGTTCCGTTATGCCGAAGTGATTCTGAATGCAGCGGAAGCCGCTTATTACCTGGGTGATACCCAAACCGCGCTGAGCTGCCTGAACGAGATTCGGGAGAGGGCCGGCGGACCTTCCTTCCAGGTGGACGCCTCCCGTCTGTCGCTGGATCTTATCCGGAATGAGCAACGGGTTGAATTCGCTTTCGAAGACCACCGGTTCTATGACCTGAAACGCTGGAGAATCGCCGATGAGGTCTGGGACGGGCAGTGGAACAGCAAGACCGCACGCATGACGGGCCTGTGGCCCTACAAAGTCTATGCGCCAGGGGATCCGGATGACGGGAAATGGCTCTTCCGCCGGGTATACATCGAACACCGGGGAGGAGACAACGAAAAGGGACTTCCCATCTCCTTCACACAGGACATGTTCTATTCCCTCTATCCGACTACCGACGGCAATCCGTACATTGAGAAGAACCCGAAACACTAGCACTTTATGAAAACTGATTTCAAACATATCATCCTGCTGTCCCTGGCCGTCCTGTGCCTGACGGCCTGCGAATATGACAACTACGAGGAGCCCACGGTGCGATTCTCGGGACAGCTCCTTTATGGAGGAAAACCTTTCCTGTTTGACGGAAGCGACCAACGGACCCCTTTCCGGTTTTACCAGAAGGGTTTCGGAAAAACGGACAACGGACTGTCCATGCACACAACCGCACAGGGGACCTACCAGCAGCTCCTTTTCCGGGACAATGACTACTGGCTGACGCTCCGTAACTACAATTATCCTTTCGAGATCGAAGAGTTCCCTCCTCTTACGGCAGGCTATGATTCGACTTTCATCCACACGGATAAGGACATTGTCAAGGATTTCCACATCACACCCTATTACGAGATCAGCAATGTCACGGCGAAACTCGACGGCATTGACATCAAAGCGGACTTCGATGTCAAGATGGTCACCGGCACCCGGAAAGAAGCACCCCGGATTGTCAAGGCCTATATTTTCATGGGAACCAACAATTTCGTGAATTCAAAGAGCCAGGTCGTCGGATCCGCCGATGTCAGCCTGCTCGGCGACGGGCACCTTTCCGTATCCGTCGGCGCGCTGAACTTCCGGAAGGCCTATCCCGAATATTTCAGCCAGAAAGCCTACTACCGCGTCGCCATTGAACTGGAGAACGCCCCGTATTTCTACCTGTTCTCAGACCGGTTCGCCATCGAGGACGTTCCGTTCGAGTTCAACGATGTCACCGACCAGTTCCTGAAGAATTACAAACAGCCGTTCGAGGTCGTATCCTACTTTGCCGATCCGCGCCGCGGCATCCTGGCTGACTGGATCGCCTCCAACGACGCCATCCGGTACACCATGTATGACGGATGGGGCGACCGGCTCTTCATGTGCGCAGAAAACTGGGGCGGCCCCAATGACCTTGACGGATGCATCTACCAGACATTCACCCTGCCGAAGGGCAAATACGTATTCATCGCGACCCGGGGATGGAACTGGTGGGATGTCGAGAACGAAGGAGGAGCCGACCATGCCTATTTCGCCGTGGCGAAGGGCTCCAACGGCATCGGCTGGAAGAGTCCGGACATCATCGCGTCCATGGACTGCGGCCTGCCCGGCAGCCGGGTGTCCCTGCCGCTTAACGTCGAAGTGACGGAAGACACGCCCGTCAGCATGGGCTACGTCGTCCATTTCCCCGCAAGGGAGACCAACGCGCTCTCCTTCACGGCCTTCACCATCTACAAAGCCGATTGATGAACTTCAACCTTCCTGTACCAGCGATTCTTGGCTGCATCCTGCTGCTCTGCGCGGCAGGATGCGGCAAGAGTCATCCCGATTCTCCCGTACCGGAGCCCGTCTGGCAGAAGCCGGTGGAAACCGGATCCGGAAGGCCGAGACTCCGTCTTGGCTGGCAGGAAGAAACAGAGGCTTATTCTCTCCGGATCGTTGATAGGGAACGGGTTTACCTTCCTTTCGAAGGAACCCCCGTCCGGTTGGAGGTGTTCCCGAAAGACCTTTCCTCGCCCAAAACCTATTCTTCCGGATACCGTTCAGCGGAAAAACAGGGAGGAGACATCCTTTGTACGGCGACAATCCAGACCGAAGCCGGATCGGTTTTCCAGGTCGACGACCGGTATATGGTGGATACCGGGACCGAATCTGTCCGGATATCCCGCAGCATCGAAGTACAGAAGGCAGCGCCTTCCGACGCGGCATTCAATTCCTTCTTCATGCTGCAGGACAGTACAGAAGGGCACGTCAGGGAGTATGAGTACCTGCTCCCTGCCCTGATGTACCGGTCTTCCGACCATCTTCCGAAAGGGGCCATCGGATCCAGCCTCTCCGATGACTGGATCCTGGCCCGGGAAGAAAGGATGGGACTACCCTTCGCCATGATGTACCGGAACGGGGAATCCCTTGCCCTGGCTGATGAGAATCCGCTCCCGGTCACCATCCGGAATGATTTCGGCGTGGACCACAAAGTCGACGCCGCCTTCCGTTTCGGGTCCCTCGGATTCTATCTCCGGTCCGGGAAACCGGTCCTGACCTATTGCTATCCCGGATCAGAGGGCGAGCGGACCTATGCCGACGGAGGCGCTCCGGACCGGAAACGATGGGCGCGGCGGAGCCATCCTGTGGAGACCGGCATCCGGCACGATTATTCGCTGGAGCTTCAGTTCGGAGAAGAAGACAGCTTCCCCCAGGCATTGGAAACACACTGGAAGAGAACGTTTGACCTGTATTCGCCCACCATTGCCGACGTAAGGAATTCCGACATCATCGATGCCGGAATCGAACTGCTGGACCGGTACTGGACAGACGAAGGGGGAGCCCCTGGTTTTCCTTTCTCCGTCCATCTCCCTTCGGGACTGGTCCACGAGACGTCCTATGCCATGGGTTTTGTGGGAATGCAGATCCCCTGTGCCGGCTACCTGTACAGGACCGGATGGGAACAGGATAATGATTCCATGCGGAAAAAAGGCGAGGCCATTCTGGATTTCTGGGCGGCACAGAGCCCCAATGAGGCCGGCATGCCCCGGGTCTGGTGGGACATTGCCCCCTGGAACCTGTGGCGCAATTCGAATGACCTGCGGAACATGCAGGGAGGGATGGAAGGAATGCTGGAAGCCTGGAAACAGGCGGAGATCCATGCTCCCGGAGAGAAACGGGAATGGCTGGATTTCTGTCTCGGAGCCGCAGACTGGCTGCTGTCGAAACAGCATGAGGACGGAAGTTGGGACAAAGCATTCGACAACCAAGGCAACCCGATCGACGGCGGACGCCTGCTGACATCGAATCCCATCCGCTTTCTCTCCGCCCTGTATGAGGCGACCGGCGAAGAAGCGTACCGCTCCGCAGCCCTCAGGGCCGGAGAATACTGTCTCCGGGAAATCCACTCACCCTACCGGTATGTCGGAAGTGTGATTGACAATCCGTATGTGCTGGACCGGGAATCCGGCCAGAAAGCGCTCGAAGCCTTCTTGAGCCTTTATGAACTGACACAGGAACCACGCTGGCTAGAAGCGGCCGTCCAGGCCGCGTACTATACTGCTACCTATATTTACGCCTGGAATATCCCTCCTCCCGAAGGTGCGACGGCCATGCCCTGGGACAACCGGAAAACGACGGTCGGCATTACGATTATCGCTACCGGCCATTCGGGAGCCGATGCCGGAGGGGCGTACAATGCCTATGAGTATTTCAGGCTGTATGAATTGACCCGGGATCCTTATCTGCTGGACATTGCCCGGATTCTGGAAAAGAACACCCGGCAGACCATGGATTATGACGGGTCCCTGGGATATGCATTCCGCGGACTGCAGACAGAAGCGCTCCGTCTGGTGACCCCGTGGGGAGAGAATGTCAAACTCTGGCTGCCCTGGCTGACAGCTGCCGCACTGGATCCGCTGTTCCGCCTGAAAGACCGCTACGGGCAGTACGAGATTAACAAGATTACCATACCATGAAAAATCTGAGAATTGCGGGGCTGTTCCTGCTTGCCCTTTGCCTTGTATCCTGCAGAAGCAGCCTGAAAAGCGGAGGTGCCGTCCTCCGGTTCTCCCAGGACGGGGAGACCTATACCGTCGAGATTTCCACCGGAAACCGGGCATGGGCCCGTGCGGGGCAACCGGCCGGCATCTATATCCAGCCGGAAGGAGGGGAAGAACCCACCCGAAGACTCTACGCGAAAGGGTATGACAAGGTATCCCGGAGGGGGAACAATATAACAGCGGAAGCCCGGATTGAAACGGAAAACGGGTCTTCTTTCCGCATCGAAGACCGGTACCACATCCTGCAGGAAGGGGTTTTCGGAATAGACCGGACGGTGACCGTCCTGCACGAAGGAACGGGTGATGCCGGATTCGCAAGCCATGCCTCCTTCCCGATGGACGGAACCGGTTTCGAGTATTTCATTCCTTCCATCTTGTACAAAGATACCGCCCATGTCCGCCCGAGTGCCATTGCGGCGGACCTCGACGTAGACCAGATGTACGTCAAGGAGACCCGGAGCGCCCTGCCCCTTGCCATGGCCCGTTCCACAGGGAATGGAACGACACTGGCGCTTTTGCACCACCACCCGGCCATCAGTTCTTCCGGATTCCCGGGCGGCGGAAGTCCCGGGGAGATCAGCGGGGCGCTGCAATACGGATCCATCGGCTTCTCCATGCCTCCTTCCCTGAGCCTCGATTTCACATGGCCTTCATTGGAAGGACCGCGCAACTATGAGCCGAATAACCTTTCCGGCAAGGAAGTCTGGATAGGCAGGTTCCATCCTGTCAAGGAAGGCTTCTCCCACGTCTACTCCCTGGCCCTCATCCCGATGGAAACCTCCGGATACAACGAGGCGATGACCCGTTGTTTCTCGACCGCTTACGCGCTGGAAAACCCGCCCGTTACCAACATCGACATGGCGGCCATCTACGACCAGCACATCGAACTGTTCAATGCAGAATACCGTTCCTATGGGAAAGGCGCCCGGAAAGCCGCCGGCCTTCCCTGGTCACTGGACCTTCCGGACGGGACGAACCGGGAGGGCGTATCCTTCCAGATGGGTTTTGTGGGCCAGCAGACATCCGTCGGCTACCATATGTACCGTTACGGATGGGAGCACGGCGACGAGGAAATCAAGGAAAAAGGCCGGACCATCCTGGATTTCTGGACCTCCCCGAGCATCATGGATTCGTATTTCCCGGTTGTGTGGTGGGACCCCGCCGACAACGCCACGCTCGGGCGCAGCCGCGGGTATCCGAGTTTCCTCCGCTGCATGGTTGACGGAATGGAAGGACTGCTGGACGCCTGCCGGTGTGCCGCCGCCTACGGAGATCCGCAGCCTGTATGGGACCGGGAACTGCGCCGTGTTGCAGAAAACCTCGTCCGGAAACAGAACGCGGACGGATCTTTCGTCCGCGCTTGGGAGACAGACGGTTCCGTCCACCCGGGGTGGGACAGGAACACCTTCGGCGCTTCTCCCCTCAACACGCCGGAAGCCGTCCGTTTCCTGGTCAGGATGTACGAGTACACGGGAGAAGACCTCTACCGGGAAGCAGCCCTGAAGGCAGCGGAGTACTCTTACAATGTCCTGTATCAGACGCTTGGAAAATACGTCGGAGGCACGCCGGACAATCCCAATACGGTAGACAAGGAAGCTGCGATCTATGCCTTGTACGCCTTCAATGCCGCCCATGAACTTACGGGAGATGAAAAATACCTCAAGGCGGCGGAGCATGCGGCACTGAACGCCATGAGCTGGGTGTATTGTTACGATTTCCCGGTACCTAACATCAACCCGGAAGACGATGCCAAAAACCCCTTCATGAAGGGCGGAACCCTCGGTTTTTCCCTGATTGCGACCGGGCACTCCGCCGCGGACGTGTATATCTCCTGCCTGTTCTACGAACTGTACAAACTGTATGTCAAGACAGGGAATGAACAATACAGGGACATGGCACTTTTCGTCGAAAACGACACCAAGCAGAGCGCCGACTATGACGGCCGGCTCCATTACAAGTACAGGGCATTCATGACGGAAGCGACCAATATCGCCAACCTGGGATACTGGTCCGTCAACCTGTGGCTTCCCTGGTGCAGCATCGTTACCATCGACCCGATCCTCCGCCTGAAAGACACGTTCGGTGTAATGAATATCGAAGACATTTCCCTCCCTATGTCTACTCTCCGGGAACGCCTGGCCTCGGAAGGATCCGGCGGACGGCCGCTCCGGAGTTGCCAAAACAACTGACTTTTCCTATCTTTACCTGTCAGAACGCCAGGCCATGAACCGGATTTTTGTCACTTTCGTGCGGAAGCTGCTGCTGTTCCTGCCTATTTTCGCAGGGACAGCCCTTCCTGCCCGGAACTATTATTTCCAGCATTATGACAAAAGTGACGGACTGGCCCATCAAACCGTGTATTGTGCGGCCCAGGACGCCAACGGTTTCCTCTGGTTCGGAACCAAATCAGGGCTCAGCCGCTTCGACGGACGGGCTTTCAAGAATTACATCAATGACACCGGAAGGCCGTACTCCCTTCCCAGCAACACCGTCAATGCCCTGGAGGTTTCCCGGGATGGCCTTCTATGGGTCGGGACCTCTGAAGGGCTCTGCCTGTACGATCCCGTCAAGGATATTTTTTCCCCTTTCCAATGCGCCGAATTCACCATCACCCAAAGTATCGACGGCCTGGCCAGGGACAAACTGGGCAATATCTGGGCGTTTTCCTGGAAAGGAGTGTACCTGTTCGACCGGGATACCGGCATCAACAAGTTTTTTTCCACGGAAGGGTCATATGCCCCGACCGGTATCAAGATTACCCAATCCGGACGCGTCTGGATTCTCGGGTCAGACGGTAACATCCACCTGTTCGACAGTACGAAAGGCGAGATTCACTCCTACCCGGTCCTTACGGAAAAGGAAAGGATCCAGCGCGTCATGATCTTCCGGATCATGGAGTGTTCCGGCGGGGACCTGCTGATTACCACCAACAGCATGGGGGCCCGCCGTTTCTCTCCGGATACGGGAGAAATCTCCACTTTATTCACGAAAGACGCCTCTGACCAGCCCATTTATATCCACTGTGTCATGCAGAACGGGGATGACGAGTTCTGGTTCGGGACCGAAACCGGCGTTCACGTCTATAAATTAGGGACGGGATTCACCGACCATCTGACCAAATCCTACGAAAACGCATACTCCCTTTCAGACAATGCGATCCATATGCTCATGAAAGACCGGGAGGGAGGCATCTGGGTCGGATCCTTTTTCGGGGGACTGAATTATCTGTCCAACGACAACACGCTCTTCGAGAAGTATCTTCCGGTGGACGGAAACGGCCATACAAAAGCCAATGTCATCCGGGAGATCATCCCCGGACCTGACGGCATGCTGTATGTCGGAACGGAAGACGGAGGATTGTGCCGGTTCAATCCTGTCACGAAAGAGTTCCGGACAATAGACCTTCTTCAGCGGAAGGAAGATCCGCTTTCTACGAATATCCAAAGCCTGATGCTCGAGCAGAACCGGTATCTTTGGATCGGGACCTTCGACCGGGGGATTTACATCATGGATACCCTGACCGGAAAAATCATCCGTCATTATGAGATTGGAGATCCTGCGTCAGGCCTTCGGTCGGGCATTGTCTGTATCCGGCAGACGAGCCGGGAAGACATTCTGGTCGGGACGACAGGCGGCGTCTTCCTGTTTGACAGGGGAAAAGACTGCTTCCTTCCCGTGAAAGGGACCGACGGCTTGATTCACAGTATTTTCGAAAGCCATGACCACCGGATATGGATCGGGTCTCTCGGCAGAGGCGTTTCCTGCATGAATCCGGATTCCGGTTCCCTTGAGGCCACGGATGTCCCTTTTGAGGAACGGCTGATTACCGCAATCTTCGAAGACTCTGAGGACAGGATGTGGATCGGCACGGAAGGAAGAGGGCTGTACCGTTTCGATTCCGTACAGGAGAAAGCCATCCAGGTTCTCCCCGCGGATGAATTCCCGGGCATCATCGTCTACCAGATTGTGGAAGACGCCATGGGATCACTTTGGGTCACCACTTCCGACGGTCTGCTCCAATATGATCCGCAGCAGGGGATTACCCATCATTTCACGACTGCGAATGGTCTTCCCATTGACCAGTTCAACTACAATTCCTCCTACCAGACCCGTACAGGAACCATTTATCTGGGGACGCTCAAGGGCATGATCTCCTTCTCTCCGGAAAACATACAAGTCGAAAACATTTTCCCGAGAGTCTTTTTCACCGGATTCTGGCTGTTCGACAAGGAAATCGAGGCTTATCAGCCTCATTCCATCTTGCAACAGTCCATCCTTTATACGGATGCCATTACGCTCAAGCATGACCAGAATACCTTGAGCCTGTCCTTTGCCGCTCCCTCGTTTTCCATTTCTCAGAATACCTGGTACCGCTACCGGCTGGAAGGAATTGAAAACGGCTGGAACACTACGTATTCGCCGAGGCGCGTCTATTATACCAAGCTGCCTCCCGG
>JAGAHD010000093.1 GCA_017627255.1 Bacteroidales bacterium
ATCTGGCCCGGATGCTGGGTGTCAGCGACAAATTCATCGCCGTCACCATCCTGGCCGGGGGAACATCCCTTCCGGAACTGGCAACCAGCCTGGTGGCCGCCCTCAAAGGACGGGACCAGCTGGCACTTGGCGACATCCTAGGTTCGAACGTATTCAATATCCTCCTGATTCTGGGCACATCAGCCCTCATTACTCCCCTTTCCTTTGCGTCCGTAACACTTGTGGATGCAGCTGTCCTGCTGTCCAGCATGCTCCTGCTGCTTCTTTGGGCTTACACAGGCAGCCGGGAGAGGATCGACCGGTGGGAGGGCATGCTTATGCTCGTCTTATTCGGAGCGTATTATTACTATCTTTTTATCAACTTATAATCATGAAAATCAATTTCAAATCGGTCCATACGGCAAAGGACCTCATCATATCTGCCATCGTTCTGGCCGCCGGCATCGGCCTGTATTTCGTCAATACCGGACTCGGCGTTGTCATCGCTATCTGCGGCCTTTTAATGCTGCTTTTCTATAAAGGGGGCCACAAGCGCGAAGGTGAAAGCATCGTCCTGCAGAAGAAAGCGTTGGATGTTGCTCACACCTGCAGGGATTCCCTGAAAGGGTTCCTGGAAGGAAAGGACGTGGAACCGGAGGTGAAGACCAACCTCAACGGAGGTATCATCCGCCTGGAAGTATACTACAATGCGACGGTACCCGTTGCGTACGTCCAGTTGTTCGATTTCTCCAATTATACCTATGAGCCGGCCACGGAGATAGTTGAACTACGTGGCCCCAAGGCAGACAAACTCATCAGTAAACTCTAATCTATATAGCTATGGGCGCAAATGAAGAAATCAAAATCAGGAAAGTACATACTTTCCTCGACCTGGCTGTGGCCGCCATCGTATTTGCGGCAGGCGTTGGTATCTATTTCCTTCTTCCTGGCTGGGGCATTCTGTTTTGCTTGATCGGCATTCTCTTGTTCCTGTTTTACAAACGTGCCTACAAATGCGTGGGCGAAAGGACAGTACTTAATGAGAAGTCGCAGGATGTCGCACTTGAGTGCAGGAACGGGATCATCCATTTTCTGGATGAAAAGGCTGACAAACTGGATTTGCCCGCAGCCACTGAGGGTGACCATCTCTATCTGGAGGCCTATTTCAATGCTGAGAAACAGCTGGCCTATGCCCGGCTATATGATGTGGCGGAAAACCGCTTTGAGCCCGTAACAGAAATGAAACAGCTTCGCGGTTCGAGAGCACAGACCCTGATAACTGAACTGGGAAAGAACGGCCGGTAAAGAAAAATTCCTGCCGCAGGACCGGCTGTGCTTGCAACCGTCTTTGCGGCAGGAATCACCTGCTTAGGCATTTTTTAAGGCGCCGTAATGGCGCCTTTTCTTATCCCAAAGGCTTTCCTTTGTATTTAGTCATCTACCTTAATTAACTTTCCATCCTTGTCAAACTTGAGGTCAAGATCACTTGAAAGCTCAATCTCATAGCCATGCAACTCTTTGTCAATCTTGACAATCACCTGGCCGGGGAAATTTGTATTGACATATTCGGTGATAGCGGTGGGAATGAGCGCTGCGGGAACGGCTCTATTCTTACAGTCAACGTTGTCCCACTGTCCTTTGCCATTGAATTCCATTTCAGTACCATCCTGAAGGACAACCTCATAGGTAGTTTTTGTGAGTTCCTTGTCTTTCTTGACATAGGAAACGGCAGTTTCAGGGAAGTACTCCTCGATGAATGCCCTGGCGGCAGCGGGCAGCTTTTCCGCTGTAATAATGGCATCCTCACAGGATATGAAGGATGCAGAGGCTAAAAAGACAGAGATGGCAACAATAAGCCTTGCTATGTTTTTCATAAAATAATGATTAATTAGTTTTTAATGACTTGATAGATTTTGCGATATTGATCATATGGTCGGCTATACGCTCGGCATTGGAGGACAGTTCCAGGTACTGCGCACCCACGGAGGGAGTACAGATACCTTTCTCCATCCGGGTAATGTGCCCTTCTTCCATTCTTCGGGTGTAGTCATCGATTTCCTCCTCTATGGCATTGGCATTGCCCAGGGATGCGAGACGCTCATTCTGATAGGCATCCATTGCCTGGACATAAAGCTGGTGCAGGAGCGTTTTCAGCTGACTGATTTCATACTTGGCATCGTCGGAGAACTGCTGGGAAGAACGGGCCAGCGTTGTGGCATATTCAACAATATTTTCCGCATAATCGCCGATTCGTTCCAAATCCCTGATATTGCGGTAAGTACCGGACAAGTATGTTTTGTCTTTCTCGCCCAGGCCGTTTTCCCCATTCAATCTTACAACAAAACCCACCAATTCCCGGTTGATAAAGTTCAACTGCCGTTCATCACGCTCGAACTGGTCCTTCGTGGAGAAGTCCAATTGTACAGCCATGTCCTGGGCACGGTCTACATTTCCAAGGGCGATTTAAGACATCCTCAGAATCTCACGCTTGACTTGTGAAACGGCAACAGGAGGTGTGCGGAGCATATTCTCATCTACATAGCGGAGACTGAATTCCGCCGCCTGAGGTTCGGAATGTTCAGGAATCATCTTGGACACCAGCCCGACCAGGACACCGGTCAAGGGAAGCATGATGAGAACCGTAACGGTATTAAAAAATGTATGGAACATGGCCAGCTGTACCTGAGGCGCCGAGGGAAACAGGCCTTCGAACACGTTTCCGAAAGACAGGCCGAACCAGCCCATAACCATCGCGACGAGCATGAACAGCACAACACCGGTGCAATTGAACAGCAAGTGTATCAGAGCCGTTCGCTTGGCATTTGTTCCGCTGGTCACACCGGCGATAACAGCCACGACACAAGAGCCGATGTTGGAACCCATCGTCAGGAAAATACCCTGGTCAATTCCGATGAGCCCGGTAACAACCATGGCGAGAGCGATGGAAGTCATGACAGAAGAACTCTGGATGATGGCTGTTAAAACAGCGCCCAGCAGGACAAGCAGGATGGGATTGGAAATGCCGGCAAGGAATGACTTCACCCCGTCCTGTGCGGAAAAAAGCTCCATTGAACCGCTCATGAGCTCAAGGCCGACAAACAGCAGGCCGAAGCCCGCGAGAATACCGCCCAGCGTCTTGGGGCCGCTTTTCTTGGCAAAGATATTCAGGAAGGCGCCCAGTCCGGCAAAAGCCGAAAAGATGACGCTTGTCGACACAGAATTGCCGCCGAACATACCCAGGGCAACAATCTGGGCGGTGATAGTTGTTCCTATATTGGCGCCATAGATGATGGTGGCCGCTTGTGCCAGGGAGATGATGCCGGCATTGACAAAGCCGATAGTCATCACCGTGGTGGCGCCGGAACTCTGGATGGCAGCTGTTCCCAACGCACCGATTCCAACGCCCATCAGTTTATTGTTTGAAGCTTTGGAAAAGAGTATTTTCAGTTTCTCTGAACTCGCCGCCTCCAAGTTCGAGCTCATCATCTGACACGCAATCAAGAATACACCAACTCCTGCAAGGAGTGTCAGCAAAGAGGTAATGATTTCTGTTAAATCCATATAAACTGTTTTGAAAGAATGACATAAATCCCCTACAAAGAAGGATGATGCCTACAGCCGAAGCGTACATGCGGTGAGCCACTGCCGTTCAAAACAGAAACGAATGGGATGATAAGGGAGAACTTGAATGGAAACAGGCGTCCACTCCGTTTTAACGATTTCCGAAAAATCCCGTACCCCGACCTCTCTCCGTTGGGACATATGGATGAGAACAGCGTCCCCTTCGACATCGCAGATTTCTTCCATAAACACATCCTGTCCCAAAGGGGTATTGGCATAGGAGACACTATCCGGCAACAAGGTCAGAAACAAGGCTAGGAATAGTGTCAGAATTCTCATTATGATTCTTTATCTGCAAAAATTGTTCCTCCATAAGAGGAAAAGCCCTTTCTGTACTGCGTAGGCGCCATCCCGAAGTGCTTTTTAAACATCCTGGTAAAATGTTGCGGATAATCAAAGCCCAGGGCATACGCAACTTCAGAGACCGATTCGCCGTCCCGAAGCATGCTTTTCGCCTTCTCCATCAGGAAACGACGGATATACTGTGAAGCGCTTTCTCCCGTACGGGTCCGTACCAGATCCCCGAAATAATTGGGAGAAAGACAGAGTTCTCCGGCACAATACCGGACAGTCGGAATGCCGGATCCGACATGTCTTCCCTCAGCATAATAGCGTTCCAAAACGGCATCTATTCTCTTGCCGAACTCATCCCCTCCCACTCTTTCACCCTGAAACTGACGCTCATAAAAACGTGCCGCAAGTTCCAGCAGGAGAGAGAGAGATAAGAAATGACAACAGCCTTCAGATGACGGTCATCTGGATACTCGGTCAACTCTTTCCGGATAGCGGCGATGCAGCGTTCCAGCCGAAGCCACTCGTCCTGTGTAGGGAGAAGCGCCTCATTGCTGTAATAGGAGAAATAATGATACTCCCTGATGCGATCCTCCAGTTCCGTTCCCTTCAGCAGGTCAGGATGGAACATCAGTACCCAGCCTTTGATATGGATGATTTCCCCATTATCCATGACGCCGCCTTGCTGGCCCGGCGCGACACACATCAGTGATCCCGCCTTCACGGGATGGCTGCTTCCGCCGTATTGGATGGTATAAGGACTCTCCTTCATCAGGAAAAGTCCGTAGACGCCATAATGGCAGAGACAGTGGCGGCACCGCTCCAGTTCATCATAATGTACTACGCTTACAAGAGGATGCAGCGGTTGCGCACCCACATAGCGGGCATAATCATTGACACTTTGAACCTCAAGGGCCTTTTCCATGGAAGCGAAGATAAGAAAAAAGTCGCAGATTCCGTAAAAATGGTTGATAAATCCGTAAAACGGTTAACCTCCGGAAAGCCGGGAGGACCTATCTTTGTATCATCAAAACCATACTTCTATGAAGCAGACGAAAATAGCACTTGGGACCTGGGCATGGGGCTCGGGAATGTTTGATGGAGACAGTGTCTTCGGCAGCAGGACGGATGAGAACAACCTCCGGCCCGTATTCGAGACGGCCATGCACGCAGGCCTGAATCTCTGGGATACGGCGACAGCCTACGGGATGGGAGAATCCGAGCGGATCCTGGGCAGCCTTGCATCCGGATATCGACGCGAAGACGTATTGATATCCACCAAATTCACGCCCCAGATGGCTGAAATGTATGACAATGATGTTTCCAAGATGGCCATGGCGTCACTGGAGCGTATGGGGCTGGACTACATTGACATGTACTGGATCCACAACCCGATGGACGTGGAACGCTGGACGCCGGGACTGATTCCGCTCCTCCGTTCCGGTAAAGTCCGTAAGGTGGGAGTTTCCAATCATAACATCAAGGAGATCCGCCGTGCGGAAGAAATCCTGGGGGAAGCCGGCTTCAAGGTGTCTGCCGTACAGAACCATTTCAGCCTGCTGTACCGTTCATCTGAAAAAGGTGGTGTACTGGACTATTGCAAGGAAAACGGCATCCAGTTCTGGGCCTACATGGTGCTTGAACAAGGGGCGCTCTCCGGTAAATACAATGTCCGGAATCCCCTGCCGGCGGAAAGTGACCGTGGGCAGAAATACAATCCGGTTCTCAGCAAACTGACCGCCCTTACCGATGCCATGACGGAAATCGGAGCCAGACACCATCTATCCTGCTCACAGACAGCCATTGCCTGGGCTCTCTCCAAAGGAACCATGCCGATTATCGGCGCCACAAAGGAGCGCCATGTCGTAGAGGCGGCACAGGTTATGGATACGGTTCTTTCGCCGGAAGAAATCAGCCGACTGGAGACTCTGGCGGATGCCACCGGCATCGACACCCGTGGCGACTGGGA
>JAGAHD010000016.1 GCA_017627255.1 Bacteroidales bacterium
AATGCGGCAGCAGAATCGTTCAACTCAAAGATCAAGGCCTTCCGTGCTCAACTCAGGGGCGTGTCAGATCTGCCATTCTTCATGTTCAGACTATGCAGGCTCTTCGGATAGCCCCCCCACGGAAGTTTGCAGGTGAGCCGGATTCTTTCTTTCTCCATGTGCTCCCTGATGCTCGGAAGGACCTCCTCGAAACGGGCTTTGGCGAATTCCTGTGCGAAGGAGGCGAGCACCAGCCGGTCTTTCAGCCGCCGGTCGTCGGGGAAATAGCCATCCAGGGTTTGGGGAACCTGATCATAGCAGAATACAGTGCGGCGTCCCTTGTAACCGGTGATGAAAAGACGATCCAGGAGAACAGTGTATGCTTGCTCTCGGGAAACAATGGTGATCCGGAAAGAGATCTCGACATTTCTGTACGGACCTCCGGTTGCAACATCGCGAAAGACGAGATTCTCGGATTGTCCCATCGTATCCACTCCATAATCGGTGATGGTCGTATACTGATTCCAGGCCCATACGGTCCAGGCGGTCGCTCGCTCATAGAGGCGATACTTGTTCACCCCAGGTACATCATAGGCCTTTTCCAGGGAAAACATCTCCAACACCTGTGCCTGCCCGGCAAGGGCGAGCAGGGAGGCGGTGAGTATGAGGATCAGCCGTTTCATGACGATTGGAGTCTGTCTGTCTAACAGCAAATATCTTGCCTTATTGTGTTACCTCGTTCCGCTTATTGTGTCACCTCGTTCCGCTTACTGTTCCACCCCGGCATAACAAAGCCCCGGCATTGCCAGGGCTGGAAAGGCAGACCTTTTGCATCGGGCCCTCAAATGCCAAATGATAGTAAATAAGGCCTTATTTTACTGATTTGCTCTTTTTTATGTGAGGATTAGAGCTATGCACTCCGTCAATATGCTCAAATAATTGTGGCTCAATATTACCATTCATTGGATCTAAGACAAAATCAACACCTTCTCTTCGTGCTAGCTTTGCGGCCGGAACAAAATCGGAATCGCCAGAAAAGAGAACAATCTTATCAACGAATCTTTTGAGTGCAAGAGAAGCAATATCGACACCAATCTTCATATCTATCCCTTTCTGCTTGATCTCCAGGTAGACATCATTCTCTTGGAGGTCCGCTAAGGATTTTTTGCCTGAAAGGATCTCTTTCAATCGATTAGAGTGAATATGCCAATTCCCGTTATCTTTCAATTCGCCTAAACGAAGCGCAACTTTCCTTTGTCGCTTTAATTCCTCAAATAATTCTTCTCTAAACTGATACTCGGGAGATTTGCTATAGTCAATCATCCGTTTTGTAAGCGGATTGTGAACTTTCTTATTTAAAGGGTGGCAATCGTAGTAGAAGATTCGATACAGTACATTATTGTTTCCGACATGGCCATGAGCCATCGTATAAAGGTACTTTGCAACCTCGGCCCCTGTCATCTTGCGGTCCTTATTGTAAAGAGTATTAAATCGCTTAATAAAAAAACCGCCATCAATCAAGACAGCAACCTTTACCGGCGGCAGCCCTTGTTTTCCATTACTTCTTTCCATATTTTAAATAAAAAAGGCTCAGGGGTCGGCGTGCCCATTATCAAGTTTAGCACAAAAGGAGGCTATCGGGCACGCGTCGCCAAGAGCATAATCTTGATGCAAAGGAAACAAGATTTTTTGTAAAAACAAAGAAATCCTTTGCATAAACAAATAAAAATTTGTTATTAACTCATGCAATCCTTCAAATCACGCGCCAGCCTGCTCCATCTCGGTTCGGATGCGGGCGGCGACGTCTTCGGTGAAGCCGTACATGAGCTCTCGGGCGATGGCGTTGTAGGTGCCCATGACGAAGCGGTTGTGGATCTGGCGGGATTTGGGCCGTTTGGACTCGGTTGAACCGTGACGAAGACGCTTGAGATCCAGGAAACGTTCCTGGACGGTGTGGGTGAAGGTGAGGGTGCCGCTCAGCTCGCCGCCCTCGGTGACCGTGATGTGCCGGCGGCCGTAGGTCTCCCGGGTATGGAAGCGCAGCGCTTCCTCCATGGCTGCGCCCTGGGCACGCAGCATCCGCTGTCCCTGGCTCTCCAGTGTCTCCTTGATGAAGCGTTCTTTGACTCCCATTATTCAAGGACGATCTCGGCGTAGTACCCGCTCCAGCCGCCGAAAACGGAGTACTGCGGTACCACATCCACCAGAGTAAGATCCAGCCCGGCCAGCTGAGGGCACGGGGCGCCGGTCTCCCCGCCGGTCAGGTCCTTTGTGATGCGCTCGAGGCAGGCGTCCAGAACGCCCAGGAGCCTCCCGTAGGCAACCTGGGCAGACTCGTTCGTCCGGGCTGGTCCATTGACCTTGGACAGAACGAAAATGCCCAGGGAAACGCTTTCATCGTAACTGTCGGCATCCGTTCCGGAGCACCGGCCTTCCGGCAGTGCAATCAGCAGCTGGTCCCCGGAAGAGCGGGCGAGCTGGGATGTGGCGTTTTCCTGGTTTACGGTGATAATCGGCTTAATGTCCGGGTTGTTGGGGACCCGGAACCGGTACACGTAGTCAGTGACCTTTGCGAGCCTTTGCAGTCTCTTCATAGCGCTTCGCTTCCTTATAGTTGGACCACATGATGGCGAGAACCGAAAACAGCGGCTCCTCTTCCACGCGGTCGATGTTTCCGAGTGTCTGTTCCCGGGCGATATGGAAAAGGAGGTCGTTCCAGGTGGCGGACGGTCCCTTGACCGAATCAGGATCCTGATACAGGAGGGAAAGGTCCACGTCCTCTCCATTCAGAACGAGCTTCCCGTTCTGGAGATACTGTAAGCAGGAGCAGAACCACAGAAGGACGAGTCGCTTCTGCCAGTCCGGAAGACGGTGCGCCCGCCGGAGATCCTTCCGGAATGACCGGCCGGTGAGTGGCCCAGCATGTCTCCCGGCCCGGTTTTCCCTAGGCCATCGGCTTCGGTACAGGACGGCAACGAGCTCGTCCAGATCTTCCTTCCGATGCTCCTTCAGGAACGCCTGCTCCGCCCTGGCGGCAGCGCGGAACTCTCCGAAGGTAAGATCCTGCAGCAGCTCTCCGGGGCCGTGCAGCCGCCTTGTACGTGGAAGGGGATTGGCCAGGCCATCAAAGGTCAGGCCTTCCTCCCCAATGAAGCCAAGGCATCGTTCGCACAGCATGGCCACGTTCTCAGCCATCCGGGGCGTCGGGCGTCTCCAGCCGGGCCGGATGCCCAGCAGCGCATACGGAATCCGCACGTTCCGCTCCATGACTGTCCACCCTTTCCGGATAGCCTCGTCATGGAGTTTGAACACCGTCTGCACCTGATCCGGCGTCATTTCCGCCCAGGAAGATGGCATCGTCACCTTCTTTCCGGTCTCGTATATCTCTATCTCGGTCATTGTGCGGAGAAGAATTTCTTCCGGGGGTCGCCCGAAGGGATGGGATCAAAGTCGGTGAAGGGGTTTCCGCCGGCGAGTACTTCGGCGATTTCGGCGCGGATATCTTCCAGCTGGGCTTCCAGGCCGGAGACATAGGCGTCGATCTCGGTCCGGAGTGCCGCCCTGGTAGCCTTGTTTCCCTGAAATGAGGGCGAGAACCGCCTGGCGATGGTGAGCGGGAATACTTCCAGATTCCAGCGCCGGACGGCCTTGATGAGGGCCGATATCACAGCATACCGCTGGCATAGCGGCAGCAGCTCCTTGTGTAGCAGCTCGGGTTCACTACCGATCATCTTATCCCACACCTCGATCCCGACCATTCGACGGATCCGCGGCTGGCTCTCAATGACTAGGTTCTGGAGCATGTAGTACACATAGTAGGAGCCATCCACCGGATACACCCGCTCGAATTCCTGCAGGGACCGGATGATGGAAGCCTTATAGGCCTTCCGGATGTCGGACTCCATCCAGGATTCGTTCTGCGTCTTTTCCAGGAGCCCATACAGGGCGTCCATGGAGCGGAACCAGCGCTCCCGCTGGGCCTGTTCGTCCCGATCGATCATCCACTCCCAGGGAAGCTTCGCATTTTCATCCCCGATCACCTTGGACCCGGTGTCCTGATGGGAAACCAGGTTTCCCTTGGAGAACCGGGAGACGGCGAGCACGGCCACCGCCTGCTGGACGGCCCATACCAGACCGTCAGGGTCCTCGGCAGAGTCCTGATAGGCCTGTTCGGCCGCTTCCACGACGGCATCACCTACGAGTCCGGCAACTGTACGGGTGGCTTCCAGGATTTCAGGAACCAGGGTGCTGAAATCATTGGATGCGTAGGAAAAGCCTGTGATTTGCTGCAGCTCTACGCTGCCGTTATCGTCCCTATTGAAAAGCATGGCCTACTCGTTTTTGATACGCTCGTTGGTGGGTGTGGCTTCCTCGGTCTTCACGGACCGGTGGTAGAACCCCACGCGAAGGTCTTTCCCTGGGAAGTTGAAGGCGATCGCCTGGTTGATGGGCTCCAGAACCGTGGATTCAGGAATCTCGGTGTCGCTGGAGAGGAAAAGCTTGAAGGCGTACAGCAGCTCCGAGCCGCTGGCCAGCTTTCCGTTGATGATCAGGTTCGACAGGGCCGGGTGCAGCCCCATGCCGGAGGTGATGGCCGAGGAAGACGCTTCCGCGATCTTCAGCTGGCTCTCCACGAAATCCTTGATCTTCTGGTCGATGGGCTCGATGGACCAGGTCACAGGTTTGCCGGTCACTTCGTCGATGACATCCACCGTATGGAAGAACTTGCCGGCATTCTCTTTCCCGGACAGGACCTCGGTGAGGTTTGTCAGGAACCGGTCGGTCATCTTCCGGATTTCTTCCTCGATCTTGCCCTCGTCAGATTCCCACTCCGGATGGATCTTCCGGAGCCATTCCCGTTTCGCGTCCCAGTATCCCTGTGGAGAGTGTACATGATAGGCGAGATTCAGGCCATTGTCGGTGACATACTTGAAAATGGTCGGTATCTCGGAGCCCCGGACGATCCAGCGCAACGTCCCCCAGTACTGGGGAACGGAATAGAAGTCACGGCCGAAGGAATAGGTATGGTTGTACGAGGCTGCTGCCGGGTATCTCCCGGGATTCCGCCGGTCATAGACCGGGTACTTCATTGTCCCGGTACCGGTGCAGTCGTGCTCGAAGTCACCCACGATGATGTGCTGGACATCCCGGATGTTCCGGGAGTCGGTCCATTCCAGGCGGGCGTTTTTCGCCGGGATGTGCTCCAGCATGGCAATCCGGGGTTGGCGGCCGATGCGCCGTCCCCTTTCCAGGTAGGTGGCATTGAAATACCCCTTCAGGTGCAGGTAGTCTGCGAGGGCGCCTTTGATAAAGGATGGAGCGTCCCAACTGCGGAGCCACTCTTCTACCTCATTGTCCTGGATCCACTCCCGGACGATCTCGCCATTCCGGTAGGCTAGGCGGTACAGGAAGGGACCCTGCCCGTAGATGAGACCCAGCTGGCGGTCCAGCACCCCGGGGGCGAGGTTGTTATCGTCCAGGATATTCCTCAGTTGGACGGGAAGCCGGTTGTCGTGGCCGAACGGGACGATCCTTTCACCTCCGATATCCATGGGAAGGACCTCCCAGTTCGGATCACCCATCCTCCAGAAGGTCGGAGGAATCCCGTCCCCCAGTTTATTTGACAGCAGGTACACCCGGCCATCGTCCATGTGCGCCGCCCATGCATGGCGGCTGATTGCTTTCACTTCCGTCATAAGGTCACTTTTTCGTCGTTGAATTCCATCAGGAGCGGATGCCAGAACCGGCGCGGCTCGTTCGTGTCCAGGTTCAGGTAGGCTTCCTGGTCCTCTGCGTTCCGGTTGAACTCCTTACGCTCCCGTGCCCGCAGCTTGGCCGACCGGACATGGATGATGCCATCCGACTTCCCCTCCGTCTCGTTGTACGACATGTAGGTCAGCGAGAAAGGAATGCCTTCCCGGGTCAGCCGTCGCATCTCGTGTATGGCATCGAATAGTTTCACGGGTGCAAATTTAGCCAGGCTTTTTCCCGGGAAAAGGACATGAAACTCCCGGGAGCGCCTCGCGGCGGCCCCGGGAGAAAGGAATTCATTCGAAAAGAACTGAAAATACTTAACGATGGCAAAAATAACTGTTGTTTTCTTTGTCGAAAGGACAGAAACGGCCGTCACGACCGCCGAAATGGCCGTATTTGGGTATCCTTTTGGGACATAACACCCCTTAAAGTGCTGAATCTGAGCGGGAATGGACGGCCGGTGCCCGAAAAACGATTATTTGTGTGGTTGCCGATGGCGCCCCGCCCTCTCCGTCGGATGCGACCGCACCGGTGTATGAAAGGTGATATATGACAAGGGGCCCCACCGCAGCGCGGTGAAGCCCCGATTCCGGACTAGGCCGGGCTATTTCATCATGGGATCTGCATTGCCGGCCGGAATGGCCGTTGCGCCCCGGGCGATGGCCGTCAGGTCCTTGGACATGCAGAAATACTTGAAAGCGTCGCTGGGGTTCGTCGATTTGGTCGGAAGCTCTGCGACGGGCAGTCGCTCGGAGTTCTTGTTCTTATACACGACATTCTCCTTCACGATGGTCATGGCATTCTGCAGGGACAGCCGGAGTTCCTTCGCGGCGTAGTAATCGATGCGCACGATGGGGAGCCTCGGGTTTTCCTCGCCCAGCAGCTTCAGCATGAAGGAATACTCTTCGGATTGGGTAATCGTAGCCTGGTGCATACTCATCAGGTGTACCGTCCATCCGGTCCGCTTCCCGGTCTCCCCGTCCACCTCGATAGCCTTCTTCAGGTCCCCGACCTGGGACTTCCCGACCTTCTGGTACTGGTTGCCGGCACGGTCGTAGTACAGATACACGATCCTGTTCCTGTGCTGGGCAAAATAGGTGCGGAACTTCCGCCCCAGGTCGGCCACATACTCGGGTGCGAGGGTGTACAGGAACTTCAGGATCCGGAGGCACTTGCGTCCCTTATCCAGTCCTTCCTGCCCGATGACCATGGAGCACATGTTCCCGAAGTCCACACCAATGCGCAGGGGCCTGTCCTTGTCCAGGTACCGGAGTACCGTGCAGTCTTCCGAATCCCGTAAAGTCAGTCTGTCATAGGCAGCCTCGTCCTTGCCGTCCAGGTAGAAATGCTCCTCCCGGAGGGCGGCATAGAACCGGTCACCGGAACTGATGGACGCCCGCATGGACAGGATGGCCGTCTTGAGATCCGGGACGTCACCCTTGACGGCGTCCGCGAACCACTCGGCGGAAAGGATATCGACATTGACGAAGCTGGAGGCCCTGATGTAGAAATTGCTGCTCTCCTTCCTCAGGCGCAGCAGGATCCAGCGCTTGTACCAGTCGTTGGCAATCCGGAGCAGTTTCCGGCATTCGGTCAGGTCCTTCCCGTCCTGGGTCTTGGTCCACCGTTCCTTGGCGGCCAGGTAAGCCCGCATGGCCTCGTTGTACACCAGGCCGGCTTTCATCACGAGCAGGATGGCCTGGACATCCATCGTCTTCGCATATTTCCCCATCCAGTCGTATTCGCCGATGTGGGACGGATCTCCCACGTCGGATGTGAAGGTCACGCCCCGGTAATAGACGGAGGAAGCGTATTCCGGATAGCCACGCACGCCTTTGAGCATCGTGGCCACCTTTTGCTCCTTGAAATATTTCGCCTCGTCTCCGATCAGATGCACGAAGCTTCGGCCGGCAAGCGTGGACGGCCTGTCCAGGGATCCGAAGGTGAAGTTCGTTCCGGTGAAGAAGATGATCACCCGCTTGAAGGAGATGATCCGGTTCCTGGGCTTCCAGAAGTGCGGCTTGAGCCATTCTTCCAGGTCGGCCTTCTCGGCGTCGTTGAAAGAAGGCGGCTGCTTCTCGATGACGTAGTGGACCCCTTCGTGGTAGCCCTTCCGCTCCAGCGACTCCAGGACGGTAGGGATGACGTTCTGGGTGAGGTTCGCGAAAGTGTCGGATATCCAAGCGCAGGGAGCGCCCGGCATGTCGAAGACAATTTCCAGCATCCTCTCGGTAAGGATGTCGGTCGTCTTCGAGGATCCGCGCCCCAGCTCGGCATACAGGTTCCTGGGGGAAACCAGCGCGGCGATCTGGGCCATCTTGTTCATGTACTGGACGTCAGCTACCTCCTGGGCGCTGCCGTCCGTCTTAATCTGCCTCCTGTGACTCATTTTCCATGATTTCCTGGATATCCATGTCGATGATGCCAGCATCCATCTCGATGCGCTTTCGCTCGGACTCCGGCGCTCCGGACACGAGCACCCCGTCGATGATTTCCTTCAGCTCCCGGCGGTCGGCCTTGGCCAGTCCGATGGACTCAGGATCGAGGGAGAGGATCCGGTAGGATTTCTTGTAGACGGTCCGGGTGAGTACGACCGGATCCTCCCGGTCCAGCCCCAGCACCTCGGCCTTCATCTTCAGGATCTCGGCGGCATTCTTGTAGTCCTTCGCAGTCCTGGCCACGGTGATGGCGGCCATGTAGGCGGCATCCAGCTGGTCGGCCGTCTTCTGGCGCATCGCATCCTTGCTGATCCCCCGGTTTGCGTAGAAGGTTTCGATGGCCTCGGAATAGAGGTCGGTCGCCTGCGAATAGCTGAAACCAAAATAGGGGGATACCAGGAATTTGATGACATTCCTTTTCCCGTACTGGCTGTCCAGCGAGAACACGAGGTTCAGTAGGTCCAGGTAGTGCTCTTCCTGGGGCGAGAGACGTCCCCGGCTCCCGGATGCGATGTATTCCTGGACAGCCTCCCATGCGCCCATCTTCACAGGACCTCCGAACAGGTCCAGCTTGGAGAGGGGAGCGTCCTTGTTAGCCACGACATCCTGGAATCGCATCAGGCCCAGGGCATCCAGGATGATGGCCTCCGGATGGGTAAGGTCCAGTTCGCCCCGGTAGTTCACCGCCTTCGGCTCAGGCTTCTTCGGCTGTTCCGGCATTTCCGGATCTTGGTCCGTAGGATTTCTCATAGTCTGCAATCATTTTTTCGATTTCGTTCAGTTCCCGCTCCTTCGTTTCCAGGAGAGCGGCTCTCCCGGGTGCGAGGTCCGGGCGGTCTCCGGAGCGCAGCTGCTTGCCCAGTCTCCAGATGGCGTCACGCAGGTTGCCCCGGCGTCGCTCAAGACCGAGGATGCCCATGGATACGAGCTCCCGGCGGTGGTTCATCTCCTCGAAGACCGGGTGTTTTCCCAGCACCGACCCATGCTCTTTGTAATACGCAAATTCGGAGAGGATTTTCCGATTTTGGGAGTAAAAAAAGATGCATTTTTTCGCTGTCTCCAGACAGTCTTCCAGGGTAATGCAGGCATACAGTTTCTCGTGCTCCTGGACGTACCCCCGCCATGCGGTGATCTTATCTGCCGCGAGGATCTTCAGCTCCGGCGGACAGTCGGGCTTGGAGAGGAACGGCCAGTCCTCTCGGAGGGATCGGGAACGGACGGCTGTTTCGACGACGGCGCTTCGTTTCACGCCGGTGAGTGCTTCCACCAGGAGACGGCGGTATTTCTCCGGATGACGTTCCACCATCCGGGCGAGCCAGGGGTTGGGCTTGTAAACCGACAGGAGCCGAAGCCCTTCCTGGACCCCGGCTCCCGACTTCAGCCATTGTTCGATCTCGGTCATCCTTCCTTCAGCAGACTCTTGATCAGGCCCGTGACGGCCGGCCAGCCGGCAGGACTCACATAGAGGAAGCGCTTGCGGATGAGGGCCTCGATGACGATGTGCTCGCAGGGATTCGCCCGCAGCACCTTGGTGTAGAAGTTCCCGAAATTATGGGAAACCTCCAGGGCCCGGGGAGCGTTCTCCTGGACATACTGCCTGACGAAATCCTCGTCGGCAAGCTGGTCATGCTCCGGGAGCCAGTCCACGAGCACCTCCTTGTCGAAGGTAACCGGCACGCGGCCCCAGTAAGTCAATCGGGAACCATCGATATCCACGAGCGGCGTCTGAAGCTCGCTCCAGCGGACCGGGGTGACGGGAACCAGGTTGGCAGGGACGACGACAAAGCGGTCCGCGATGGCTTCGTCCACCTGGCCGGCCAGGATGATCTCCAGCAGCTGCTTGAGGCTCTGTCTCCCGTCCCAGGTGAAGACGACGAGCGGCCAGTCGCAGGACTGTTTCCAAACCTTCTCGACCAGTGGATCCGACCCCGGGTGGGCCAGAACCACGATCGATGTGAGACGCTCCTCTTCCATTAGGCTCCGGCTTCAGAGGAAGGAGCGTCGGCGAGGGCGGGAAGCGCACCGGCGTAGGTGCCGATGACGAACTTGTCCGGCATGTCCTGCTTCCAGACGAACTTCCGGTTGGACGCCTCCTTGGTGTTGCTGTATTCCGGCTGCATGTACAGCGGATTGCACTTGGAGCCGATGACGAGGCACTTGCCGGCGGACGAACCGTCGCATTCGCGGACCAGGGCGATGACGCCCCTGTTCAGGAACGCCTCCGTGTGGTTGGCGATGGCGACGGAATTGCCGGGATGGACATACTCGACACCCTTGATGATGCCGCGGGAATCCACCTCGCCGGACTGCTCTTCCGTCGGGATGACGGTGGAAGGGGTCGCATAGATACCGACAGCCTTTGCGCCGGTCTTCAGGGCGAAATCGCCGGTGACCTCGGTATTCCCGAGCTCCCGGGAGGGTTCGGTCTCGACATCGTTGATGTCGATCAGGATGACCGTCGCGTTCTTGATGGTCGGAGCCCCGCCGTCTTCGTTGCGGGGGATGGATACTTTCACGTAAGCCATAGTCGTACAGGGTTAGAAGGTTTGACTACGCACCGGATTCGCCGCCGGATTCGCCGCCGGACTCGTTGCCGGACTCGTTGCCGGAAGTCGTGGCGCCATTCTCCCAGAGGTCGGTGTCGATGTCGGCCTCGCTGCGCACGGACTCGTACGGAGTATAGCCGTCCGGGACGGCCGCGAACACGGCCTCGGCGATGGCGAAGCCCACGGAGAGGGAGTACTCGCCGAAGATCTTCACGTCGTAGTTCTCCTTCTGTAAATCGTTGATGCAGGCCTCCGGGTGGGAGAGGTCCACGAGCATCTTCATGTTCTCCTTCGGGGTGGTGAACAGGATCGGGGAGTTGTACATGGACTCCATCGGAACGAGGACCGCGCTGGTGAAGCGGATGGAACCGTCATTCTCGCGGCCGGTGAACACGCCGGTCAGGGCGAACTCTGCGCGCTGGTACTTGGTCAGGATCTCCGGAGCGCAGTGGATCTCGATCTGCTTGTTCACGAACTGGCCGCGGACCGCGTCGGCGAACGCATCGATGTAATCGTGGCACTGCTTGTCGGTCATCGAACGGATGTCCTGGGCGTTCTTGTAGAAGTTGATCTTCGCGGCCGCCTCGTTGGTGCCGGCCTTGCCCTCGACCAGGATGGTCTCGATACCGTCCATGGAATCCTTCGCGGCGGACCCGGCGGTGCCAGGCTGCAGCTGGGACACATCCACGGCCTTGTACTTACCCTTGGCGATCATGGACAGCTGGATGTCCTCCTGGACCTTCGGGAGGATGTGCTGCTCGATGACGTACCGGAGGAACGGCTGCTCGGCCTGGCTCTTGCCCTGCTCATAGAGGAAAAGCAGCCAGCTGGAGAGCAGCTGCGTGGGCTTGATGGCCTCGTTGATTTTGTGACGGCGGTACTGGATCCGGATCGGCGTGAACTTCAGGGAGCCCTTGGGCGTCCACTCCGGCGTGAACTGCTGGGATACCTCCGTGTGGATGGCATCGGTGGCGATGTAGTCCGTGTTCGTGTTCACGCGGGTGAAGAACTTCGCATCGGTGAAGCCCTGGTAGATCCGCTTCAGGAGGATTTCCAGGCGGAACTTCGGCGGCATGGCGATGGAGAACTCCTGGTTGAGCTCGGAGATGTCCACGTTCTGGGCGGAGAACTGGACGCCGAACGGGTTGCCGGAGGCGAGCGCGGCGGCGACCACGGCGTTATGGCGCGCCTTCATGTCGATGGCGGCGAGCTGGGCGCCGGCCTTGTCGGCAGGGGTCTTCTCTGCGGGCTTGCCTTCCGGATCGGAGGCAAGCGTCTCGATGGTGGAACGGAGCTCCGCGATCACGGCGTCCTTATCCTTGACGATTTCCGCGGCCGCCCCCTGGACGGCTGCGTCGAAGAGGTCGGTGGCCTTGGCGGCGGCACCGTCGGTGAAGTCCGTGGCCTTCAGCTTCGCGAGGAAGCTTTCTCCATAGGTCTTCCGGATTCGGTCTTCCTCATCCTCGGACAGCTCGATGGAGCCCTCCTCGGTGAGACCGAACTCTTCCTTGTGGAAGAGGGAAGCCACGACCTTGACCATCTTGTTGTTGGACAGCTTGGCGGCAAGCTGGCCCATGGTGGTGGTTTTCTTGTTCATAAAGCTGGTATAGAATTAGGGTTTGAACTCAGCGCGTATGAAGACGTTCTGTACACATTCCTCCAGGGTGGCCATCCCATCGGCGAGCCCCAGCTGGAGGGCGTCAGCGGCGAGGAAGTCGGCCCCGGAGAGGACACCGTCAGCATCGGTCTTCAGGGAAGGGCGTCCGGTTTTTACGGCGGCATGGAAAGCCTGGACACGCTTGGAGAGCTGCTGCTGCATCTTCTCCGGCTTGCCGTCCAGGGCCTCCCGGTCGGCGATGTTCTTATCGGTGGATTCCGGGGCGTAAACGGTGATGACCTTGAATCCTGTCTGTTTGTCTTCCCGGTCATCCAGGAACTGTGCGTAGGCACCGATGGAGCCGAGACCGGACAGGGCGTTGTCGGCAAAGATGGCATCGCACTGGCTGGCAACCCAGTAGGCGGCGGAATAGCAGCTGTCGACATGGGCAATGACCGGCTTTCCGGCCGCCTTGATCCGAGCAATCGCTTCGACCATGGGCGCGACGGCATTGGCCGCACCGCCCGGGGAGTCGATATCCAGGACGAACCCGACCACGGACGGGTCGGAAAGATAGCGGCCTATCCGGGTGGCGAGCTGGGAGGTACCGTAGTTCTCGCACGTCTCGTATTTGGTCATCGAGCCGTGGATGGGAATGACGATGACGCGCCTGTTCTGCGCCTCTTCCTCCGTAGCCTGGACTGAGTCGCCGTCGGCAGACATCCGGAAAGCAGGAAGGGACAGCTCCGGAAGAGGGCTGGCCTCCGAGAGCTGCCGGCTGAACAGGGCGTTGATGAGCGGCATGAAAATGCCGGGATCCTTGATGAGCCAGCTTCCGCGCCTCAAATCAAGGAGAAGCTGGACGACATTCGTATTTCTGGCCATCTGCGCAATGTTTGATGCAAAGATGGCCTTTTGCCGATAGGGAGAAAGGACATACCCCTACAGGGCACCCTGCCAGTCGCAGGAAATCTTCAGCGGGTTACCTCCTGCGATGGACAGGCGGACGGGCATCTCGGAGGTCCCGATCTGGATCCTGATACCGCTGTCATATACGGCCATGATACGCAGGTCGCCGGCAAGCCAAGACGGGCCTGACGGGTGGACCCTTTCCAGGGAAGCATTCAGCCGGAATGTCCGGACTGGGCCGTTCTTGCTGTCGGCCGTGTCGATGTCGAGCGTCCCGGATCCCGGGACCATGTCCATGTCCGTCCAATCGATGTCCGAAGGAAGCTTGTAGTGGAGTTCGATGAGGTTATGTCTCATGGTTTATTGGATGTTAGGCCGTCGTAATTGATGGACTCGTTCAGGTAGTACGCTTTCCGGAGAAGACGTTGGCGGATTCTTTCCTGGGCGCGCTGCTGGTTGCGATAGACGCGCTTGTGCAGGGCGTCGTACGTCTCGGGGGCCAGGTGGCGGGAAAAGATGTAGGCTTCCACGATGTCCATCTTCCGCATGCCCATCTCATCGCCCTTTCTGTAGTAGCCGGCAAAATCCAGATCGAATTCCGCACGGAGCGCCAGGTTGATCCGGGCAACGGCTTCCTTGGAGAAATACACGTAGTGGTTGGTGAGCGATGTCGTTGCATTGTCGTACCGGGGAATGTCCAGCATGACCAGGTGATCGCCGGTGACTTCGCTGGGTAGGAGTGCCGGACGGGCGAATGCGACCATGAGCGCTCCGGTAGGCCTGGACACCGAGACACGGCACAGCTCCGACCCTTCGGCCGGAGGGAACAGGTATCTCAGGAAGTCGGCGAGCATCTGGGACTCGACATTGATGACGCTCTGGTACATAGGGCAAATATAATCAATTTGTGCCAAAGTATGGCACAAGAAAGGGGCTTTCAGTCGAAAATCAGGAAATCTGTATTGGGGATATAGTTTTTGGCAACTACCTTCACAACCAAACTACCACCCTAATAATGAGTGACTTACAAAACTACCATCGGTAGTTCGGTAGTTTTTTTCGCCAAAAGTTGTGAACCGGTTGTGATTCGGTAGTTTTCGGTAGTTTTTTTTGAAGCCGAAACTACCACCTAATTTGCTGATTGATTGAGTGGTAGCGAAGGTTGTGATGGTTGTGGCGTTTTTTCCTCGCGTGCGGGATGTATTAGGATTGCTTATGTGAGCGCGGGCGTGGAACATCGGCCGGCCACATCCTTTCCCTCCCTGTTTGAAAATCCACGGGATTTTCCTGGAGTAGGGGGTCCGGGGGATTTCGTTCGCCCGGTTTTGGTTTGGGTTTGGAAAAGGTAAAGCCCGATCCGGGCGCTATTCGGCCTCACGGCCGGCACCCGGCGGGCATGAAAAAGCCCCGGAGATCACTCCCCGGGGCAGGTGGCCATCCTAAGTTCTGAAGTCTGCGATAACTAAGCGAAACGGACGGCCGTGAGATTGCGGGCGAAGGCCTGAACGCCCTGCTCAATCTTGGCGATGGTCTTCTTCGTGGGCTTGCTGCGGCCATGCAGGTAGTGGCCCAGCTGGGTCTGACTTACGCCCGTGATGCGCTCCAAGCCAGCGAGGCTGAAAGCCTTGCAGTACTCCTGGAGGAAGCTGGCGGTATCGTAGAAGAACTCGTACTCCATCTCCTCGAAAGCTTTCCCGTGGCGCTCGTAATACTCGCGCATGCCAGCGTAGGACTTGTTGAAGTCGTCGATGGCTTCTTCCACGGTCTTTCCTTCGCCAAAGAGTCCGTAGTCGAGATCGTTATCCTCCATGTAGGCGGAGTATCCGTAAGATGATTTTTCGATAAAAACTTTCACGTGTTTCATATTAAATTGTTTTAGTGAAGGGGCTGGGGCTCATTCGAGCCCCGAGTCCTTCTTGATTTGTCTGAGCGTTCCCGGTGGTACTTCTTCGGAGCCGTGATTGCTCATTTTGAATGTGTGGCCCGTTTTCGGGCTGAACCAGAGAGGGTGTCCGCTGGTCTGTTCTCCTGTGTCGAAACATCCGATTTTTCGGAGTTTCCGTGCTAATTCGTTGTACTTCATTGAACTTGTGGCTTAGTTATCGCACTACAAAGATAGGAATTTTCCTATTATCTTGCAAATTATTCTTCACTTTTTACATGCTTTTTAGAAAATTCCCGGAGACCTCACGGCATCCGGGGGTTGGTAGTGTGTGGCGCGACCTCCTCCCGCTGGATCTCGATGGAGCCGTCTGCAGGGAAGCGGATGGAGAACTGGATGCGGCTCTTGCGCATCAGGAGGCACAGGAGACCGATGGCGAACTCTTCGGACCCCTGGTGGACGCGCATCTTACGCCATTCATAGGGCGGGAACACCCGGTGGAACCAGGCTTCATAATTGTCGATATACATTCCGATTCGTTCGGCGTAGTTGTTCCGGAACCGCGCCTCATCACGGTCATTCCGGATGAGGTAGTCTTCGAACCTGGCCATGTCAATTCAGGATCTCGAGCATGGAAGAAGGATATCGGTTCAGACGCAGCTGGTCGCCGCCGCCGAAGTCAAGGAACCAGGTGCTGTCGATGCCGAACACCTTGCCGGCACCGGCGCCATCGACGCGGACGATATCACCTTCGTGAATCATCCGGCCGTTCAAATCAAAATGTCCTGTCGCTGTTGTCATATTTGTTGCGTTATTCAAAATATTGGTCGGAAATTTAGAATAGTGGCAGGTCCTCCTCCGGAGGAATAGCCTCACCGGGAAGATCTTCCGTCTCCCGGAAGCCGGTAGCAATCTCCAGGGAGATGTTGTAATTGTCCACGATGGCGTCATAGTCGAACACCATGGCCGTCGTGGTCCTGGTTTTCGTGAGGGAAGGATCGGAAGGCGTATATCCCAGTTGGTTGTCCGGCTGCTTGAACTTCATGGCGAGGATGGTTCCGATATATTCCGTGGAATTCTCCAGGTAATACTTCAGCGAATCCTTCGGAATCACATGCTGCATGTCCCGTCCCTCCTTCAGATAGAGGGACGACAGTCGGTTGAAATTGACGAAGAGGTACCGGTTGGACGGATTCAGCTCCACATCGGCCCCGCTCTTCTTGGATTCCCGGGTGGAGATCCGGCGGCCGCCAGGCATGATCCGGTAGTCCACCTCGATCCAGGCCCTGGAACTGCCCACCATGTTCTCCACGGTCTCCCAGAAGCCGGCCATCTCGTTGCTCTGCCTGGTCTTCGCATTCTGATCCACGCACATCTTCGCGCAGAGCCGGAGCATCTCATCGTAATGGAACCCCAGCTGAAGGTCCGGATCCAGGACGCGGAACGCCGCGAGGATCGTCGCCCAGTTCTTCAGGGTGCGGTCTTCTACGGCCGACGTCCGGACGAGGCTAGACAGGTCGGAGACCGTATCGTCCCAGGCCAGGCGGAATCCGCCCTGGAAGACAGGCCGCTTGCTGAGGAGCTGTGCTGTCAAATGTGTCAATCCCCGCTTCTCGATACGGGTCAGGCGCTCGAAGTTCTGCTTCTCTTCGTCCGAGAAGGTGGATTTGCTGAAGGTCAGGAATACCATACGGGAAAACAGGGCGATATCGGCCGTGGGCATCTCCTGCCCGGAGACTACGACGCCGCAATCGACGGCCGTCGTTTCCCGCCGCTTGTCATTGTCCAGGTTGATCCGGGTCCGTCCGGTTCCATCCCAGAGGCCCTTCAGGATCTCCTGCTTGTCCGGAGGAAGATCCTTCTTGTATTCGTCCAGGTGCACGACGGCATTGGACACCTCGGCCACGGCCTCCGCCAGGGCGGCCTTGGTGGATCCGGCCAGGTTCGGCGCCGTGTAATCCGTGTAGAAGAAGGAGGTGAGCGAATGCCCCAGCTGGGACTTACCGGTTCCCTTGGGGCCGAACAGGTTCAGGATCGGGAAGCTGGTTGTCACGTGCGTGACGATATCCTTGAATAAGGTGGCGAACAGGAAGCAGAGCGCCACCTTTGCATTGTCGCCGAACACCGTAATCAGGAGGGAAGTGTATTCCTGGAGCGTGATGTCGTTCGCCTCCAGGTACGTGAACTTGCGGTCTATCTGATACCCTTGGGTATTGGCAGACGTATCGGCAGCACAGCCGGGGAGGTAGAACCGGCGGCCGTTCATCTTGAACACGCCGTATTTGTCCGCCTTCTCGAAGTGGCCATTGTCCAGGCCGCCGTTTCCGAAAGCATAGAACCCCCAGCGTTTCTGCCAGCCCAGCTGCCGGATTTCGTCGGCCGAGGGCGTGTCGTCATACAGGTAGGTCTTCAACTGGGTGAGTTCATTGGCCGTCACTTTCCAGATGTAGTTTCCGGCCGACTCGAGGATCCGCTTGAAGTCCGTGAAGGAAACCAGCTCGCTCTGTTGGAACTTGACGATTTCCTCGTGACCGGTCTCGTTGATGACGCGGAAGATCCGTCGGGCGTTCCGCTCATCCCGGATGTGCAGGACCGGTTCCATGATGAAGTTGCTCCAGGGACGGTCTGCCGTCGTGGCGCCGGCGCCGTAGTAGCACCGGCCTTTGACGTAGAACCCGTAGCGGGCAAGCATGTCCTTCGTCTTGTCATCCTGGTCGATCTCCTTCCTGTCCCGGGCGTTCTTGGCCTTGAAAAACTCCTGTCGCCAGATCTTCCCGTTCTTGTACTGTTTCGTGAAGGTGTCCAGGAACATTTCCACGGCCGTCGTGTCGCAGTATGCAAGCAGCTGGGCGACATCCGTAATGGCGGCCGACACCTCCGCCTGGGAGCTCTTGTCCTTCATCAGATAGGCGGCGTACCAGGGGATGAAGTCGTGTGTATCCCGGGACATCACTTCTTCCCATCCATTGGGAAGCTTGAGGAAATACTCGTCCGGATCCTTCGGATCGGCGGGCGACGCGCCCTTTGTGTAACTCCATTGGATGATCCTGACGCCCATCCCAGCCTTGATGAAGTCGATACCGTGCCGTATGCTGGCCTTGATGCCGGATTCATCCATATCGCCGGCGAGGATGACGTTCTTGACCTTCCGGGCCTTCAGGAATTCGATATGCTCATCCGTCAGCGCCGTGCCGCAGGGAGCGATGGCATTGGTAATGCCGATCTGCGAGAGCCTCAGCACGTCCGGATTTCCTTCACACAGGACGACCTGCTGCGAGACGGAAACCTTCCTCGCCGCCTGGTACCAGCCGAACAGGACCGCCCGCTTCTGGTAGATGGGCGTCTCGGATGTGTTCAGATACTTGATCTTCTTGGCCACCTCCGGATTGTCGCCGATATAGCGGCCGGAGAACCCGACCAGCTGGCCGGTGGCGCTGTATAGCGGAAAGATCAGGCGTTCCCGGAAGGTGTCGTAATACCGGCCGTCCTCGCTGATCTTCACGAGGCCCGCCTCCTGCAGGACTTCCCGTTTCCAGCCCTTGCCGGTGAGATAGGTGTACAGACCTCCTCCAGCCGGGGCGAACCCTACGCCGAAATCCGTCAGCGTCTGCTCGTTCCAGCCGCGGTCCTTGCAGTAGTCCTTGGCACCGGGTGAGGCGTTCAGCCTTTCGACGAACCACTCGTGTGCAGCCTGGTTGGCCGCCATGAGCTGCTCCGCCTTGTGCTGGGCCTCGCGTTCCTCCGGGGTCGGCTCCCGCTTCTCGTACTGGATGTGCAGTTTGCCGGCAAGGTACTCGACGGCCTCGTAAAAGGTCATCGAGTTCTTGCGCTGGACGAAGGATATCGCGTCCCAGCTCTCGGCGCATCCGCCGAAGCAGTGAGCCAGGTTGCGGGAGGGAGAGACGACGAACGACGGCGTCTTCTCTCCATGGAACGGGCAGCAGCACTTGTAGTTCGCGCCCTCGCGCTTCAGCTCCAGGCCTTCGCTCTGGAGGATGGAAACCAGGTCCGCGTCCCGGATCTGGTAGATGACTTCTTTAGGTATCAAACTAATACCCCCCCCTTAAATCATTGATACAAAGTGAAATAATTCGCAAAATTTGATAAATTAATTTTGTTAATTCAAGATTATTTCGTACCTTTGTAATGCCGAAAGGGAAGAGCCCTGGAGAGTCGGAAATCCGAAGCCGGCAAGTAGGAAAAACTAAAACCGAAGAGACATGAGCTTCAGAATCATCCTCAAGGTTTGGAGATTCAAAATCGAGTTGGCCCTCAGTCTTTAATCTCCAGCCAAGGCTCCCCGGCAAGGCCGGGGATGCCTCTTCGGCTTTAGTTCACCGCAAAAGTACGAAACAATCATGGAAGAAACAAAACTTTCAAAGAGCTGGGGTGGCGCCCGCGAGGGAGCCGGCCGCAAGGCGATGGACCCGTCCGAGAAGAAAGCAGCATGCACTTTCTACCTGGATCCGGAGCACAAGGAGAAGATGAAAGTCGCCGCCAAGGCGGCAGGACTTTCCCTCAGCGAGCTCCTGGCTCGGATGATCGATAGCCTCTGAGATCATTCTTTCAGGACCAGGCTTTCCACCATATCGAGAAGCTTCCCGATCCGGTTTTGTTTCTGCGCTATTTTCACGGCCTCTTCAGGCGTGAATACAGGGCCATTCTCGATACAGTCCTCTACGGATTCCAAGTGCGCCTTTAGGGCGCGCTTGATTTCGTCTATGTCGGTAGGGCCCAATGGGCCCAGGTAGTACTTGGCCATAATAATTATGAGTCGTTCAAAATGGTGAAGGCCCCGGAGTCGAACCGGCCGGATGTCCGTATCCTGATATGGCTGATCTCGACTAAACACAAAACTGTCGGTCATCCGTTGCGCCAGCGCAGGCCTTCATGGGTGGGCGGCTCCGGTCGCCGCCCTGGGAGGGGGTTATCTACTCGTTCCGGTACGAGGGGCTTTGGCGAACTATGTTTCGATCATGTTGACCTGGTTATCAGGCACCACCCGTAGTCGGGTTTCAAACACTTCTTCTGAAGGTACCACCGGCAGCGCAGGCAGGCATTCTTCGGAAAATAGTGGGGGGGGTAGAATAGGACCGTTTCATCATCGTTCAAGGACTTCCTGGATGCTTTCCATGAGTGATTCCAAATCATTGTAGGCGGAGTCCAGGGAATCGACGTTCTCGTATAAGGTCTGGCCGCGTTCGCTTTCCTGCAGGCTTTCCGGATAGTTGTCGTAGGATTCCTGCTCTTCGTCCCGGATTTCTTCCAGGGCGGTCAGCTGTTCTTCCAGGGCGTCGTACACCTCCTGGAGGCGTTTTCTTCTGTCTCTATTCATTGGGATCGTGCTTTAAGATGACGGCTTTCTTTCCAACAAGGTTCTGACCGTCGTAATACTTCGGAAGGATCTTGTACACGCTTCCTTCAAGGCAAATATGGTATCCATCGAGTCCGTCGTAGTAGCAAAACGAGGACACTTCAAAGGCATTGTGAATGCCGGATAAGGCCAGGCTTATGCCGATCAGGATGTCGGTCGTGATGTTATAATCGTCAATGAGGATATCGATTCCATTCGACTGCTGCCGGATGGCGATTTTGTCTTTCGGTCGGAATGCAGGCAGTATGGCATCCATGACTGCCTGCAGGTCGATTTTCTGGTATTTCGCGTTGTCGTCCATGCCGATATCATTTGGTAGGATACACGATCATTGCCTTAAACTTGCTTCCGCTTGTGTCATATCTATTCGCGTCTTCGGTAAGCAGGTCGACGACATAGGCGTCGCAGTAACCCCCGCCTCCCAAACTACAGGTCCAGACTTTCCCGGACAAGAAGTCAGGGAAACCAGCTTGAGCGGCGATTGTGTTGATTTCATCCCTAAAACCGAAAACGACGCGTAGCTGATCGAACGACGGCAACTTACCTCCCCGCGACTCAGCGAAAGCCATCGCATGAAACCAATTAGTGACTGGAAATTCAGCGCTATCAATGAAGAGAATGGTTGCATTGATGATGGGAACTCGAAAACCGACATATTCGCCGGCCTTGTTCTTGAGAGCCCAATAGGCCATGACTTGTTCAATGTCTTTCATTGCTACGGTTCGGTCTGAGGGTTATTGAATGGCTTGATGGTAAAAAGGGCGGCAAGGCTGCGAGCCGCCCTCCGGACGGTGAACCGTATTAGCCGTCCGGTGTACGAGTATGCGAAGGCAGCCTTTTGTCTCGTATGTCGGGCGATCTTGCGAAGGATTACCACCTCCCTGTGGCCGGTGACCAACCAGCACAGGGCGATGGATCCGATGAGGTTGAACAGATAGTTGTCCGGGAACCGGATGAGTCCGGCCACGGACTTCACGCCTGCGCTCAGGAAGAGCACGGCGAGGGCGCCGGTCAACGCATACACGGCGAAGACGGCGCGGTGAAAATGATATTTGTGCATACTCGTACATTGTGGGGTTTCGTTTATTTCTTCATCGTTACGGTGTTGATGTTCTCAAAAAAAAGGGAGGGGCGTAGCACATTATCCTGCGGTTTCCTCGCGTTCCCCGGTTCGTTACCTATACCGGCACCCCTCCCGAGGGCTATTGGCGATTCCCGAATTTGGTCTTAATTGGGTGCGGATTCAGGCGGTCGGTCACGTCGAAGAGGCGGACGATGCGCAGCCGCGGCGATTTGCTCACCCTCTCGAATCGTGCCTCCGCTTCCTCCAGGGTATCGAACTCCTGCTTGTAGTGTCTCTCGACGGAGACCCATACCACGCGGTACCTTTTCTTTCCCATGGCCTATGGGAACAGTTGCTGGCGGGTGTATGAGGTACCCAGGACCTCGTTGGTAGCCTGCATTACCAGGTGCTCCATGGGGAAGGAACCAGGACGGGACTTCCCGTTCACCCACTTCCAGAAGGTGACGTCGGAGACGTGGGTTATGGCGATGACTGCGGCCCGCAGGTCTCCTTGCCGGGAACGGTCCAGGCCGTTCCATACATCGATAAACGTTTGATTTTCTGCCATATTTTATATATTTTTGCTCTTTAACCGCGTTAATAACTGCGTTTAAACTTTTTATTACCCGCTGCAAATTTAAGCGATTAAAGTTTAATTCGCAAGTATTTAGGTTAAATTTTGTTAAATTAATATTACTATGTCTGATTTTCAGCGGTTTATAGATGTCAATCATATCCTAAAGAAAGAAATCGCATCTTTTCTGGGTGTTTCGAATGCGTTTATTACCCAGTTGTGCGATGGCTCAAAACGCGTCCCTGCGCTGAAGTTGGCTTTAATTAAAGCTAATGACAAGGGCTGGGATACATCAATGTTCGACTCAAACCAGGCCGTTGGTGATAACAATTCGGGCGTTGTCATCAATGGAGGAGGGAATAACTCCACTATCGACAACCGCCATTTCTATTCTGACAGCCCGGATGTCCTCCGGGCCCAGGTGGAGTTGCTGGAGGAACGGATCCAGGAAAAAGAAGAACGGCTGAAAGAGAAGGACGCCCAGATCAAAGAGAAGGACGCCCAGATCAAAGAGAAGGACGCCCAGATCAAAGAGAAGGACGCCCAGATAAAGCAGCTCCTGGACATCATCCAGGGCTTGAAAAAATAATCACTATGCAAAAGAGAATAATAAGCCCTGAGAATAGGGGATGGGCTACAGGGGATGTTCAGAATAATTATTTCAAAGGAAAGACTGTAGTCATTACAGGCGAGTTATTGCTTCTTGGCGAACGAGATTCTGTAGCAGGCTTGTTGAAGGACCTTGGTGCCAGGGTAACATCGTCTGTCAGCCAAAAGACTGATATCGTGGTCGTCGGGGAGAAACCGGGCCCTTCCAAACTGGAGAAAGTCGCAACCCTTGCAGGGGAGGGCGTAGACATTCGCTTGATGACAGAACTAGAGCTTATCCTTAAGCTTCACGATACAGGTGTCAATCTCCTGGAATTCGTCCAGGGGGTCGATGAATAAATAGCATCGATAAGAATGAAATACTTTTTTCTATTGTTATTGATCCTCGGCATCTATGCCATTATCAGGCATATCAGTCGAGAGTCTAAATCCAAAGGTACAGAAGATACCACGGCCTATGTCCCTACATCCCCCGCTTTAAACATTGGCGATAGCTTCTTGGATGAGCAGTACGAGGAATGGCAGAAACGATACAAAGCGGACGAATATGGTTTTTCGATTGCCGGAGCAAACTTTAGGAATCTCGATGAGACGCATCTGGGTGAGTTTTCCGGCAAGCTGAAGCGAGAACCAGACAACCCTCATGACACAAATGCAATTGCAATATATAAGGGACGAAAAAAGGTAGGCTACATTCCACGTGATGAAACAATCCTTCTGAGGGAACAGATTACAAATAATGGTGGTACTATGGACTGTTTTGGCTTTATTCATACTTTTATTAATGAGTATGGCCTTGAAAAATTCGCCGGCATCGTCATTCCGGGAAAGAAACATGAGGATTAAGATACTAAGTAGTCACGCCCAGATCAAGCAGCTCCTGGACATCATCCAGGGCATGAAGAAATAACTAATTGTTACTATGGGAAAGACAAAGCCACCGAAGCCAATTACGCCAGCGCGGCCGGCTCCAGCTAGACCGACCCCAGAATCAAAAGATCCGCTGCGTCCTAAAGTCTAAGCCAACAAAAGGATTGTCAAGAGTACAGCAGCAAGAACGATAGCTCCAACTGTGAGGAATGCGGCGATCCGGTAGGCCTTCACGACCGATGTCTGGACCATGTCATTGTACTCAATGTCGCGCTGGGCAGAAAGTAGCCGGGAGGAAACAATAAAGCGATGCCAGTCTTTATAATCTAGTTTGGCCATCTCTTCTGTGACGTCTTCCCGAAGCATGTCGGCCGGAATGTCCCCTGGACCAACCCATCCAACAAAGAGGCAGTTGCTCAAGAAAAGGTAAGCAAGGACTCCTGAAGAAACCAACAAGCCGTATGCGGACATGATTACAACGGGAATTACGAGTTTGTCACCAAAGAGTTGAGAGACAAGAATGGCGACCATGGAAGATGCAACTGTACCCAGTATTCCGGCGAGAGTCCAACTATGGGATAAAGATGACTTGATCATTCCGTCCTGGAAAGCAATCCTTTGGTTTGCTTCACTAAGCAAGGTCAGCAGGATCTCCTCATTCAGCGACTCTACTGCTTTGGACACTTGCTTGTTTTCATCAACAACTTTGATTTTGTCCATAGCCAGCGGTTTTTTGCAAAGGTAGGAAAACGGATAGAAAATGCAAGTTTCGTAATGTGCAAAATGCGCAAGCGACTACGTAAATCACTGTTTCATCTCAACTTGAGAACAAGTGTTCCGGGACTGAAACGGGACAAAATTCGCCGAATTGCCCCCGAGATTCGATAATAAGTTTAGAATTTGAGAATATTCTTATCGTAACACAATATGGAACCCCCTAAGCAGCAAATCTCTACATCTCAACGATTCATGGTTATCGGACCACGATCCGCTCGATGCGCCGGGGAATGGAGGCGAGGATTTCGTAGGGGATCGTGCCCAGGACATCCGCCAGTTCGGTGACGGTGGGATCCGCGCCGAAGACCGTAACCGTATCACCCACTTTCACGTCCACGCCGGTA
>JAGAHD010000017.1 GCA_017627255.1 Bacteroidales bacterium
GAAGAGATCGCATCGGCCCCCTATCTGGTGGCTTTCTGCCACATCCCGCTCTTCGATCCCCGGCCGGACGAAAACCCGGGCGACGTGGCGCCGGATGCGCCGGAATTCCATTACCGGACGGATTTCGCAGCGTGGCAGCGCACTTGCGCGAGACTGTGGACACCTCTGCTGGAAAAGGCTGGCTGTCAACTCATTGTTACGGCCCATCAGCATCGCTACCGCTACGACGCTCCCACGGCCGACCGGACGTGGGCTCAACTGGTCGGCGGCGGCCCGGACCTTCCCGACGATCCCACCGACCGTCCGGAGGCCTTCCCCACCGTCATCGAAGGAAAAGTCCGCCGTGGCAAGTTGCATGTGACCGTCCACAACGTCCGCACCGGCGAAGTGCAGGACACCTTTACATTTGCCCCGCGCGTGTAATTTGAATATTCCGCGATTTGTTGTAACTTTGCGGCCTTGAAGCGATGGTTCCGTAGCTCAGCTGGATAGAGCAACAGCCTTCTAAGCTGTGGGTCTTGGGTTCGAATCCCAACGGAATCACGAAAGGAATGGACGCCGTGACTGCAGGTTGCGGCGTTTGTTCTTTCCTCGTACATGGACCCTATAGCTACAGTTTCCACTCCATGAAAAGACTCCTCATAGCGACCCTGTCGCTCTTCATGCTCCTGCTGCCGGCCCGGGCGCAGGAGGGAATCCAATACACTCCGGGAACCGCTTTCCCCGTTTACGGGCAGGCCTTTACGGCCACGCAGGAGCATCCTTACAGAAGGCTGCCGGAGTCGCTTTCCGGCACGGTCCGGAGTGCCGTTTGGAATCTTGGCTGCAATTCTGCCGGACTTTATGTCCGCTTCCGGTCCGATGCGCCGGAGATCCATGCGCGGTGGACGACCGGCGGGAACCACATGCCCCACATGACGGACTGCGGGACAGGCGGGCTCGATCTCTATACGCTGGTTTCGGGAGAATGGCGGTATGTGGGATCCGGCTTCAACTGGGGAGCACCCTCGCCTTCGCATGAGTGCCGGCTGGTCGGCAACATGGACCCGGTCCCACGCGAGTACATGCTCTACCTCGCACTCTATGACGAGGTCAAGACCCTTGAAATCGGGGTCCCTGCCGGCTATTCCCTGTCCATTCCGGAGGCGGATACACCCCGCAGCGACCGGCCTATAGTCATGTACGGAACGAGTATTCTGCAGGGAGGGTGCGCCAGCCGTCCCGGCATGGCCTTCACCAACATCATCGCGCGCCGCTTCGACCGGACGGTCATCAACCTCGGTTTCAGCGGGAACGCTTTCCTGGACGATGAAATCGCCGAACTGATGGCCTCGGTGGAGGCGCCGTCGGTGTATGTCCTGGACTATGTGCCCAATGCTTCCGTGGAGATGATCGAGGAGCGCGGCGAACGTTTCTTCCGGACCCTGCGGGATGCACACCCGGACGTTCCCGTCATTTTCGTCGAGGATCCCCAGTTCGCCCATTCGGTCGTCGACCGGGCCATAGCGGACGAAGTCCGGCGGAAGAATGCCGCCCAGAAAGCCCTCTTCCAGCGGCTCAGGAAGGCCGGGGAAAGGAAAATCTACTACGTGGGTTCCCCGGGAATGACCGGAGATGACGGTGAAGCGTTCGTGGATGGGATCCACCTGACCGACCTCGGGATGGTCCGCTATGCCGACCATATCCACCGCACCCTGTCAAAGGCTCTCCGGTAGGGGACAGATGGCTTCCGAAAACGTCTTTTGAATCTCGAAAGTAAAATATGGGCAAAAGGGCTACTCGCCGGATTTCCGGTTCTGCTCCAGGAAATTCCGGACGTAGTTGAAGTACAGTGCCTGGTGCTCCGGGCTGAAGAAGCCGTGCCCGGCACCGAAGAGGAGGTGGAACTCGAATTCCCGGCCGGCCGCGTTCAGTGCCGTGACGGCCCTGGCGGAATATTCGGGCTTGACGAGACCGTCGTCGGTTCCGTGGAGGATCAGGAATTTCCCGGGATATTTGACGATTTCCCCATAGACGTCAAACCCGTCCTTGAAGAAGCACTCGTAATACTTCCTGCCGATCTGCAGGCCCATCAGGGTGTA
>JAGAHD010000094.1 GCA_017627255.1 Bacteroidales bacterium
GGACAGTCCGGGAGGGAGGTTGAGGCCTTTCTGGGTCGATGTGATGCAGATATCAATGCCCAGGGCGTCCATATCCAGCGGCTCCGCCAGGAAAGAGCTGATGACATCTACGACGAGCGACACCCCGTGTTCATGGCAGATACGGCTGATCTCCCCGAGGTCGAAAAGCTGTCCGGAGGATGTCTCGTGATGCTGGCACAGGAAAACATCGGGATGCTCGGAGATGATCCGTTTTTCCAGGTCCCGGTAGTCTGCATCCCGGGCGAAGGGAACGGTGTAGTCCACGGCGTCGATGCCGTAATAGCGGCAAAGGTCCCACCAGCGGTGCCCGAAGGAGCCTCCGTCCAGGACAAAGGCCTTCTTCCGGGTGCTGACGTAATTTTCCACGACGGCGCTCATCGCCCCGGTGCCGGAGCCTGTATAGATAATCGTCCGGCCACCCCTGCAATGGATCAACTCCAGCAGGATCCGTTCGGATTCCAGATTGATGTCGGAGAACTCCTGGGTTCTCATATAGGGAATCGGTCGTGCCGCGATTTCCATGATGGCCGGGTCAATGTCCCCCGGGAAGACGTACGATCTCATGATGCCATTCTGTTGTGAATACAAAAATAGCAATTTTTATACAGAAATCCATGGCTGAGGGCCGTCAATCAGGGGTCGATGACGACAAGGGCGAGTGTGTCCCGGTTCACAGGCGGACCTGCCTTGAAATAAACGAATGCGGATCCTCCCCTGAGGGTATGCAGGATGAGTCCGTGCCCGTCGGGATCCACATCGTAAGCATACAGTCCATGGACGATGTCGTCGTCATCCCAGGAAAGGGGCTCGATCTCCATCGGGGTATCTTCCGGCAGGACATCGCACCACAGGTGGAAGTCCTCACCGGACCGGCATTCGTTGTAGGCGGCCGGATGAAGTTCGAAACGGGTTCCGGGCTCGATCCCCTCCTTGTCCACCCGCCAGCTGTCTTCATCCAGCCCGGTTCCTTGCGGACGGACCGTCACCCGGTACCGGGCATTCCGGCAGACATCGAAGTTTTCCGGCGATTCCCCGAGGTAGAAACGGTAGGCGAGTGACCGGCCCGGTGCGGTGTGCCACCGCTCGGAGAAGTATTCCGCCCGGAGTTCGATGTAGGAGCAGAGTGCGGCGTACCGTCCTTCCGTAAACACTTTTCCGCTTTCCGTCACTACGTTGTCCAGGAGGTCTCCCTGCCGGTTCTCCAGCAGGTACAGGCTGACGGGCTGGCTGACCCCTCCGCCGGCGTCGCGGTTGAGAGGGGCGGCCTGGCGTTTGTCCAGGAAGAAACCCCGGGAAAAGATGTCGCGGTCCGTTTCCGCCTTGCTGCTGCCGAAAAGGATTACGGAGGAGGGGCAGCCACCGACGGAAACGGACACGACATCGAAGCGGATTCCGGCATCCAGGGCGGACCTGTCCAGACAAAGGTCCACCCGAGCCATGCACCGCTCTAGGGAGAGGCAGAGTTGTTGCGCACCATGGGTGACGGCCCCTTCCAGGGAGGCCGTCATGGGAATGCCGCGGGAGTATTCGTCCGGGTAGGCCATGAAAAACCGGTAGGAGAGGAGTTCGTCCCGCTCCAGTTCGGGAAGGGCATAACCCAGGTTGGCGGCAGCATAGATGAAGTAAGGTGATTCAGTCAAGAGGGAAGTGCGGATACAGAGGTCGCCGCCCAGCCTTTCCAAGGTCCGGGCCGACAGGTAGCGCCTCTCTTCCAGCACGCCCTCTCCGTTATAGATGAAGAGGTTGATATCGGAGACAAGCTCTTCGTCCGGCGCTTGGGAACGGGTTGCCGGGGCATCGGCACATGCGAGGATGAGCACCGTCTCGGCGCGCTCCCCGACATCAGAGAAGGGTCGGGTGGAACAGAATGTCAAGAACAAGGGTGCCAGGGTGCAGGCAACCAGGATCCGGTCGGCTCTCATGGGCTTGTCTCCTCCATCAATAGTGTAAAGTTTCCGGTTCGCGCTCCTGCCAGGACAGGACCTGCAGGCCCAGGCGTACCGCGCCGGAAGCGACCGGGATGTCCGGATCGGAGGACCCGGTGCGGGTGATCGTGATATCCAGCTCATATTGGCGGTTGGCCTCCAGCCCTGGCAGGTTGACCGGATAGTAATACGTAGTTCCGAGGATGCGTCCTTCGATGACCAGCCGGGTAACAGGCTGCCCGAAGGCTTCCTCCCGGGCGGGATTGGGATAGGTGTAAAAGGCGATATCCGGCGATACGCGTTTTCCGGACAGGCTTTTTCCCCAGGGATTCCAGACCATTTCAGGATGCAGCATCTGGCTGACCGCCACGGAATCCAGATGGCCGGAATTGATCCAGTCAGCCGGCGGCTGTGTGTCTTCCAGCGGGCATGTAGCGGCGGCATGGGTCAAGTAGAAGCGGATATCCTCCAGGGCGGCTTCCCGGTAGGGCCTGTCGCTGAAATCGCAGCACAGTGACCGGAGGACGATCCTGGCCAGCTTCGGTTCAAGCGGGAGGGTGCAGCTGCGGACGGATCCGGCCTCTACCGAGGCGCTGCCGTACAGGAAGGGGCGGGCCGGGTCTTCTTCCGCGAGGGAAAAGGACCGTCCGGCCAGGTTGTCGAAGGTCCGGATGTCGCTCCACAGATACGGGTCTGCGGTCCGGTTCGCGATGGCCGCCACTTTTCGGGGGCCGTTGCAGGAAATTCCTTCCGTCCGGGTCTTCCATTCCGTCCCGAAATGCTGGTAAGCGTCCAGTCGCCCAAGGGCATCATCCTCAAAAAAGAACAAATCAAGGCTCTCTACCATTGTTTTTTCGGTCTGTTGTATATATATTTGTAACCTATTGGGCCGGAGGTCCGATAAAACGGATGTTTCCGGCGTTGGTGTACATGCGGAGAAAAAGGCCGGAAGGTGCAAGAGGGCACCCCGAGTTGCCGCAGACAGGCGGCGCCCGATGTGGGAGGAGAAGGTGTGTGTTTTGATGATGGATGTGGTCCGGCCTGTTTTCATGTGATAGTTCGGTTTGGGTTCCATTGCAAAACTACGGGATACCAGCGGATTCCTTGGCGGATCGTAAAAAAGAAAACGGAAGTTTTTTTGTTTTTTACCCGTTTTATCTGTTTTTAACCGGATTTTGATAAGAAAAATTAACTTTACAAATTTTTTTATGCGTTTTTCCAGGCAATTCCCCAGGATGCTCCGTCACCTTTTCCACCCGAAACGGGACCTGACGCCCATCTTTTCCCAGCAAGCCGCTTTCCTCTGTCAGGCCTCCGAGGCTCTGGTGCAGATGCTCGAATCCACCGATGCCGTGCAGTGGAAGCGTTTCGAGAAGGAGATCAAGACCATCGAAACCCAGGGAGACGCCTTACTTACTGAATTCCGGGAACAACTGTCAGAGCGTCTGATGGGCTCGCTCAGCCGGACGGACCTGACGACGGTGGCCATGTCCATGGATGATTGCCTGGATGTGATCAAGGATGCTTCCAAGGCCATCCTCATATACCGCCCGCTGGAGATCAGTGTCCAACTTCAGGACCTTGCCCAGATTATCCGCTCCGAAGCTTATGCCCTCCGGGACCTGCTCCCCATGCTCTGGAATATCCGGAGCAAAGCTTCCTCCATTTCGCTCCAGTGTGACCGTGTGGCGGAACTGGAGCATACTGCCGACGACGCGTACGAAGAATTCATCGGCTATATTTTCTCCGAAGAGGAGGACTTCCGGGAAATGACCAAGAACAAGAACCTGGCGGAACTGTTCGAGAAAGCGACGGATTCGGAAAAGCATGTGGCAGACTGTGTGCGCCTCATGGTCCTGAAATACCTGCACGAGTAAACGTCGGCTTGATAGAAATAGAATACAAAATACCCCGGCTCCAGTGATGGGCCGGGGTATTTTTGTGAGGAGGGAGGAACACTAACCTCCGAAGTTGTCGTAGAGGATGCTCTCCGGTGCGACACCGAGGGAGTCCAGCAGTTCATTTACGCACTTGACCATCATAGGAGGACCGCACATGAAGTACTTGATGTCCTCCGGAGCCTCGTGATTCTTGAGGTAGGTCTCGTTCATCACGTTGTGAACGAAACCGGGGGTGTACTTGACACCGGCGGCATCAGCGGCCGGATCAGGACGGTCGAGGGCGAGGGTGAAGTGGAAGTTCGGGAACTCGCGTTCGATCTCGGCGAAGTCTTCCAGGTAGAAGGCCTCGACAAGGGCGCGGGCACCATAGAAGAAGCGGACCTGCTTCTTGGTCTTCAGGGTCTTGAACAGGTGCATGATGTGGCTGCGGAGCGGAGCCATACCGGCACCACCGCCCACGAAGATGTATTCCTGGGTGTCCGGATCATCCTTCGGAAGAAGGAATTCGCCATAAGGGCCGCTGATCATCACCTTGTCACCCGGCTTGCGGGAGAACACGTAGGTGGAAGCGATTCCCGGAGGAACGCCCGGGACGAACTTGAAGACGCCCTTCGGCTGGGTGCGGTCGAACGGAGGGGTTGCGATACGCACGTTCAGCTTGATGAGATCCTTCTCGGCCGGATACGAGGCCATGGAATAGGCACGGATGGTCGGAACGGTATTCTTGAACTTCAGGGAAGTGATGCCGTACTTCTCCCAGTCGCCCATGTAGATCGGATCCACGTCCATGTCGGAGAAATCCGCTTCGTATTCGGGGATGTCGATCTGGATGTATTCGCCGGACTTGAAATCGATGTGCTCGCCTTCCGGAAGCCGGACGGTGAACTCCTTGATGAACGTCGCAACGTTTTTGTTAGAAATCACCTCGCATTCGAGTTTCTTCACGCTGAGGGCGCTTTCCGGAACGGCGATCTGGAGGTTGTCCTTGACCTTGACCTGGCAGCCGAGGCGCCAGCCGTCCTTGATCTGCTTGCGGGAGAAGAAACCGGTCTCGGTGGGGAGGATGGTTCCGCCGCCTTCGAGGACCTGAAGCTTGCACTGTCCGCAGTTAGCCTTGCCGCCGCAGGCGGAAGGGAGGAAGATGCCCTGGTCAGCCAGGGTGTGCATCATGTCACCGCCAGGGGTGACTTCCAGTTCCTTGCTGCCGCCGTTGATGGAAATCTTGACGGAGCCGGAAGGAGTGAGGGCGCTCTTGATCCAGAGAAGAAGGGCAACGAGAATCAAAGTCACCACGGTGATGACGATGATGGAGAAAAGAATTGTATTTCCCATAGTGCTGATTCCTCCGGATTAAAGTGAAATACCCATGAAGGTCATGAAGGCGATACCCATCAGACCGACCGTAATAAAGGTGATGCCGAGGCCCTTGAGGGCGGCCGGGACGTTGGAGTAGCTCATCTTCTCGCGGATAGCCGCGAGGGAAACGATGGCCAGGAACCAGCCGATACCGGAACCCAGGGAGTAGACGACAGCCTGTCCGATGTTGACGAAATCCTTCTGCTGCATGAACAGGGAACCGCCCAGGATGGCGCAGTTCACGGCGATCAGCGGCAGGAAGATGCCAAGGGACGAGTAGAGTTCGGGAGAGAACTTCTCGACGACCATCTCGACGACCTGTACGATGGCTGCGATGACGGCGATGAAGATGATGAAGCTCAGGAAGCTCAGGTCAACACCGGGCATCAGCGCATCCGGTGCCAGCACGTACCGGTTGAGCAGATAGTTGATCGGAAGAGTCACCAGGAGGACGAAGATAACAGCGACACCCAGGCCGGCAGCCGTCTTCACATTCTTCGATACCGCCAGGAACGAGCACATTCCCAGGAAGTATGCGAAGATCATATTGTCCACAAAGATGGACTTGACGAATAAGCTAAGATATTCCATAGGGCGTCAGTATTATTTTTCCTGAAGATCTTTCTGGATGCTCCGCTGGACCCATACGATGCATCCCAGCAGGATGAGGGCGAACGGAGGCAGGATCACGAGGTTGTTCGGAACGTAACCGAACCGGTTGAGAATGTCGAATCCGAAGAGCGTGCCGCTTCCGAGCAGTTCGCGGAAGAAGGCGACGATCAGCAGGATCATGCCGTAGCCGGCGCCGTTGGCGACACCGTCCAGGAACGAAGGCCAGGGGGCGTTGCCGAGGGCGAAAGCTTCGATACGGCCCATGACGATACAGTTCGTGATGATGAGGCCGATGTACACGCTCAGCTGCTTGTCGATCGCATAGGTGGCTTCGAACGACTTGAGGATCTGGTCCACCAGGATCACCATCATGGCGACGACAACGAGCTGGACGATGATTCTTACCCGGCCGGGAATGGTATTCCGGAGCAGGGAAAGGATCAGGCTGGAAATCCCGGTCACGACGATGACGGACAGCGCCATGACGAGGGCGCCCTTGAGGGTGACGGTAACAGCCAGGGAGGAGCAGATACCGAGGACCAGGACGGTAATCGGGTTACCCTTGAAAATCGGGTTCAGAATGGTTTCTTTGAGTTTTGCATTCATGGCTTATTCCTCCGTATGGTTAACATTGCCGTCGCAGTCCTTGCATTCGCAGCCGGGGCAGTTGCAGCCGGGCTCCGTCTTTTCGGGGCAATGGCAGTCACAGGTGCAGGTTTCGCCGCACGGGCATGCGCTGCAGCGGCAGGTGTTCCGGGTAGCGGGAGCCGCACCCTGGAAATACTTGGCATACGCGCCGAGCCAGGTGTCGATAGCGGTATCCAGACCGTTGGAGGTCATGGTCGCACCGGTGATGGCGTCGATCTTGTTGTCGATGACCTCGGAACCGTCAGCGTTCTTGGGAGAGCCGCCCTTGACAATCTCGAAGACATTGGCGGAAGCGAAATCGGCCAGCTCGCCGTTGAACTCAGCCTGGAAGGCGGGATCATCCTTGATCTTGGCGCCCAGGCCGGCGGTCTCGGACTCATGGTCGAAATAGGCGCTGACGATGGTCTTCTGGTCCTGGGCGAAAGCGATATAACCCCACACCGGGCCCCAGAGGCCGGCACCGTACACGGGAACGACGGTGATTCCGTTCTTGAAGATGAAGACAGGGAGTTCGGCCTCGCCGTTTCCCGTGCCTTTGATATTGTAGTTCTGGCGCTTGAGCTCGGAAGGAGAATAGACCTTTTCGAGCGCAAGGTCGGAGACTTTCTCACCCTTGGTATTGACGGTGAAGGCCTGGCCGATTTCCTCGCTGTATTTGCGGAGGACGGCCGCATTGCCCATCTTCTGGAATTCGGCCTTGGTGCCGAACTGGGCGGCGGTCATCATCTGGGAGATGGTGTCGGCCTTCTCGTTAGCCTCCTGCTTTCCCTTGAGGGACTGGGAGACGAATGCCAGGAGCGCGGCTACGACGACCACGATCAGGGTCGTGTAGATGACTGTATACAGATTGTTGTTTGTATTCATGGCGTACTCCTTTATGCGGTTTTCACTTTCTTCGCCCGGCGGTTGATGGCGGACGTTACCACGCAATGGTCAATCAGCGGAGCGAAGGTGTTCATCAGCAGGATGGCGAGCATCATGCCTTCCATGTAGCCGGGATTCCACAGACGTACCACGACGGCGAGGGCGCCGATGAGGAAGCCGTAGATCCACTTGCCGGTCTCGGTCTGCGCGGCCGTGACAGGGTCGGTGGCCATGAACACGGAACCGAAAAGGAAACCACCCATGACGAGCTGGTAGTAGCAAGGCAGTTCAGTGGCGCCGCCGATCTGGCCGAGCCAGCCGACCAGCAGGCCGCCGGCAATGCTGGAGACCATGATCTTCCAGGAGGCGACACCGGTCCAGACAAGGATGAGGGCGCCGATGAGGATGGCCACGACGGAGGTCTCACCGGTGGAACCCGGGATGAATCCCCAGAACATGTCCATGAAGGAATACTGGGCGTCGAGAGCGCTGAGGCCGCCGTCATGGGCGATGGCCAGCGGCGTCGCGGCGGAAACGGCATCCACGTCCTTCAGGGCCGGGACCCAGGTCTTGGAAACCCAGACGGAAGAACCCGACATCGAGGAAGGATAGGAGAAGAACAGGAAGGCACGGGCCACAAGGGCCGGGTTCCAGATATTCATGCCGGTACCGCCGAAGACTTCCTTGACGAAGATGACGGAGAAGGCCACGGCCAGGGCGAGCATCCACAGGGGAACGTCCACCGGAACGATGAGCGGGATAAGGAAACCGGTCACGAGGTAGCCCTCGTTGACTTCCTCACCGCGGATCTGGGAGGATCCGAATTCGATGGCGAGACCGACGACATAAGAAACCACGAACAGAGGGAGCATCCGGAGGAATCCATACCAGAACATGTTCCAGAAGCCCCAGCCGAGGCTGTAGGTGAGAGAGGTCTGCAGGCCGACGTTGTACATGCCGAACAGGGCTGCCGGAACGAGGGCGATGACGACCATGATCATGACGCGCTTGAGGTCGATGCCGTCGCGCACGTGAGCCCCCTTCGCGGTCACGGTACCCGGAACACGGAGGAAGGTGTCGAAAGCATCGATGGTAGAATGAAGCCAGTACAGCTTGCCGCCTTTTTCAAAAAGGCCGGGTTTGTTCTGATCTGCCATAACTTATGCCATTTCTTTAATCATCAGGTCAATTCCCTTGGAGATAATGGCCTGGATGTCGTTCTTGGAAGGATCTACATAGTCGCACAGGGCGAGGTCTTCCGGAAGGACTTCATAGATGCCGAATTTCTCCATCTTCTCGATGTCGCCGGCAAGGCAGGCCTTGATCAGGTAGATGGGGAAAATATCCATCGGAGTCACATCCTCGAAGCACTTGGTCTCGACGAAGGCGCGGGGACCGCCGTGAAGGTTGGTGTCCATGTCGTATTTCTTGCCCGGGGTGAGCCAGGAGAAATAGCACCAGGAGGAACTGTGGACCTTCGGGCGGAACGGCTTGGCCCAGCCGAGGAGTTCCCGCTCGGTGCCTTCCCGGAGGAGGGTGATCTGGTTGTCGAAGAAGCCCAGGTAACCGTCGGCGCCGAGGGTCTCGCCGGTGAGGACATCACCGCCGATGACGCGGACACCTTCGGAAACGGAGGTAATCTCCTTGACAGGAGTGCCCGGGAGGGCGACGACATAGGCCGGGTCGGCTGCGGCAGGTCCCGTGACCGCCACCTTGCGGGTGAGGTCGAGCTTGCCGGTATTGATGACATGGCCGATGGCGGCCACCATCAGCAGGGAAACGGTCCAGACGGTCTCGCCCTTGCGGATCGGGGCAATGTGGCTGATCTGAACACCCACGTTGCCGGCGGGATGCTTGCCGCTGACCACATGGGAGATGACGTTCTCCACCTTATGGAACGGGGTGCTGGAGTAGACGGCCTTGTTGACGCTGAAATGCACGCCGCCGTCCGTCAGTTTCCCGAGGGCGTTGACACCGGCCTGGATGTCGGCGAGGGCATCGCCGAGGACGAAATCGGTGTCGGCAGCGAGCGGAGCCGTGCTGAACGAAGAAATGAAAATCGCCTTGGGCTTGAGGGCGGGATCCGCCATCACACCGTAAGGACGCTGGATGAGGGCGCCCCAGAGACCGGTGTTGAGGAGCAGCTCCTTTACCGCGTCAGCGTTAGCAGGGACCTTGGTACCGAAGTCCACGGACTCCTTCTTACCGTCGGCCTTGACCAGGACAGCCAGCAATTTTCTCTTTTCACCCCGGACGACCTGCTCCACGACACCGCTGACCGGCGAGGTGAACAGGATCTGGGGATTCTGCTTGTCGGCAAAGACAGGGGATCCGGCGAGCACGGGATCACCTTCCTTGACGAGGAGCCTCGGAACAAGCCCCTTGAAATCGGTAGGTTTCAGTGCTACAATCCCCGGATCGACAGTCTTCACGACTTTCTGGGCGGCGACTCCTTTCAAAGGAATGTCGAGACCCTTTTTCAAATCGAGATTGTTAGACATTATAATGATGATTAAACAAAAATTGTCTATTCTTAGGTATTTCGGGAAATACCGCGCGAATTTACGCATTTTTTTGCTATTTTCGTGCAAATTTGTGGAAGATATGAGCGCAATATTCGAAGAGTTGAATGGAGAGCAGAGAAAAGCCGTCGAGTGTGTAGACGGCCCCGTGTTGATCGTGGCGGGAGCAGGGTCCGGCAAGACCCGTGTATTGACATCCAGGATTGCATATATCATAGAAAAAGGTACGGAGGCGGACCGGATTCTGGCCCTGACATTTACCAAGAAGGCTGCATCGGAGATGAAGGGGCGTATCGCACAGATGGTGGGGGAGCGGAAAGCCCGGCGCATCTACATGGGTACGTTCCACTCCGTGTTCATCCGTTTCCTGCGGGAATTCGCCGACCGGATCGGCTTTCCGTCCGGATTTACGATCTATGACACCGCCGATTCAGTGAGTGCCGTCAAAGCCTGCATCAAGGAACTGTCGCTGGACGACAAGGTGTACAAACCGAAGGAAGTGCTTTCCAGGATTTCCAAGGCCAAGAACGACCTTGTGACACCGACCCCCTACATGAACGGGGCCGGCGGGTACCGGGATGAGGACCGGACCCGCAAGAAACCGGAGATCTACCGCATTTACCAGCAGTACTGCCAGATGTGCCAGCGCTCCGGCGTCATGGATTTCGACGATATCCTCCTGTACATGAATATTCTCCTGCGCGGGTTCCCGGATGCGCTGGAGAGCATCGCAGGGCGCTTCAGCCATATCTTGGTGGACGAGTACCAGGACACGAACATGGCCCAGTACCTGATCCTCCGCAAACTCTCTCAAGGGCACCGGAACCTTTGCGTGGTCGGGGACGATTCCCAGTCAATCTATGCCTTCCGCGGGGCGAAAATCGAGAATATCCTCAATTTCCGGCGGGATTTCCCCGATGCCAAGGTGTTCCGGCTGGAACGAAATTACCGTTCTACCCAAACCATTGTAAATGCGGCCAACTCATTGATCGCCAAAAATGAAAATCGCATTCCCAAGACCTGCGTCGCCGTCGGGGAAGCGGGGGAGAAGATCCGGCTGGTGCGTTCCTATACCGAACAGGAAGAGGCGCTGCAGATCGCTTCCGCGATTCTCCAGCGCATGCATGCTGAAGAAGCCGCTTATGAGGATTTCGCCGTCCTGTACAGGACCAATTCCCAGTCCCGTGCCCTGGAGGAAGCGCTTCGGCGGCGCAACATCCCTTACATGATCTATTCCGGCAATTCGTTCTTCGAGCGGGCGGAAGTCAAAGACATGATGGCCTATTTCAAACTGGCCGCTAACGTGAACGACGACGAGTCTTTCAAACGGGTTGTCAACAAGCCGGCCAGGGGAATCGGTGCAACGTCCCTGGCTTCCCTGGAGGCCGCGGCCCGTGCGCACCAGACCTCTTTTTTCAAGGCGGCCTCTGCAAACGACCTGGAGCAGTTCGGACTCAAGGCTGCCGCAGCCGGGAAGATCCGTTCATTTTGTGAGATGATGGCGAAATTCGCGGAGGTTGTCACGGAAAAAGATGCCTATGAGGTCGCCCGGATGCTGGCGGCTGAATCCGGGCTGCTCTCCTTCTATATGAGTGATACCTCTATCGAGGGGCAGTCCCGCACGGCCAATGTCCAGGAACTGCTGGACAGCGTGAAGGGATATGTCGAGGAAGTCCAGGGAGATTTCCGGAATGGAATGGTGGAGGAAGGACAGTATGCGGACCCCTCGGAAGTCCCTGACGCGGACCTTCCGACCGTCACGCTTCCGGAATTCCTGGAGAACATCTCCCTTCTGTCCAATGTGGACGTTGCCGATGACGAAACCAACAACAAGGTCGCCCTCATGACGGTCCATTCGGCCAAAGGCCTGGAGTTCCCGTATGTGTTCGTTTCCGGAATGGAAGAGAACCTTTTCCCTTCGGGCGGCTGGTCGCTGACCGAACCGGAACTGGAGGAGGAACGGCGCCTGTTCTACGTGGCCTTGACACGGGCCAAGCGTGCTGTCGTGCTGACATTTGCCCAGACCCGGATGCGGAATGGGAAGCATGAGTCCAATTCGCCCAGCCGTTTTCTCCGGGAGATTGCACCCCAGTATCTTCAGAACCCGCTGCGGAAGGAAGATTTCCAGGCGGACCGCACCGGCTTTGATGAAGATTCCTCGCCCGGTTTCCACTTCGGCCGCCGGGAAACGTTCCGCCGCGAGGAACCGCGTCCCGTTCCGACTCCTTCTCCCGTGACCCGGGCCTCCCTGCAGAACCGTCCGCTTCCGCCGAGAGTACCCGACAGCGAGTTTACGCCGGATCCGATGTCCAGTTTCCGTGTGGGGGACCGGATCGAGCATAACCGTTTCGGGGCTGGAAAAGTCCTAGAAATTAGCGGTCAAGTACCAGAATTGAAGGCCAGAATTGTCTTTGACAAGTATGGCGAGAAACTTTTATTACTGAAATTTGCAAAAATACGTCACTTGTAACTTGTTGATATCAAAACTTTTTGTATTTTTGTAGCGAAGTTTTTCATAGTTTAAGTTTAGGTTAAGTAGCGTGGCCGTCGCAGGGATGCAACGGTCACGTGAATTTTACTGACTTCTGAATCGGAAAAATCCAATTTACAGAGGGTCTGTTTCACCCGCAGTAAAAATACTGATCCACCAGTTTCCGCATCAGGGCGGGGTCTTTTTTCGCGTCTGCATGCAGGTGCTTGTCGTGGTGGGATTTCAGCGCCTTGACAATACCGTCGATCATTCTCGGGGTGAAAACGCCATCCGCTTCATAAACATCGCGGCGGTCCTCCAGGCACTGTGCGGACTGGGCGCAGCAAGTCGGCAGGGAGTCAAGGGCGGACAGACGGGCGGCATTCTCACTCTTGTGAATATCCATGTCGACATATTTTTCCGCGGCGATCCTCAGGGCTTCTTCTGCGGGCAGCTCCAGCCCGTACCTTGCAGCGACGCAAAGGCCTGCCATGAGTTGATAAATGTCGGCGGAGCAATCCGGGGAGCGCATTTCGAATGTCTGCTTGTCCGTCGTGTCCAGTTCCATCGGCGTCTCGTTCGGATTGGCGAGGGCGCTCATGTCCACACCGGAGGACCAGCCGAGCGGAACGCGCACCAGGGCTGACCGGTTGCAGTCCCCCCAGCAGACGTTGGTCGGAGCCTCCTGATGGGGCACCAGGCGGAAATAGGAGGTTGGATTCTTGTTTCCGAAAGCCGTTATCGAAGGAGCAAGCAGCATCAGCCCCGCTATGGCACGCCGTGCTTCCTCGGAAAGCTTCCCGTCGTGTCCGAGGGTGGCGTTCCTGCCGTCCTTCATCAGCCGCATGTGGATATGCATGCCCGAGCCGGCCTTGCCGGTCGTGATCTTCGGCGCAAACGAGACATCCAGGCCCCACTGATAGGCCAGGTTGCGGATGACCCATTTGGCCAGCAGGAGCTGGTCTGCCGCCGTATCCAGGGGATTCGGCAGGAATTCGATTTCGTTCTGCTCGTAAATCTTTCCGTCCAGGGTGAAATTCCCCACCTCGCTGTGTCCGTATTTGATCTGGCCGCCCGTCTTGGCGACATGGACCATGCAGGCGCGGCGGAAATCGTTCAGTTTTGCAAAAGGCTCGGACTCGTGGTACCCTTTCTGGTCCGTAGCGGGGAACAGCGGATCCGCATCCGTAATAACGTAGTATTCAAGCTCTCCCATAGCCTCGAAGGTCATGCCTGTGGACTGCTCGAAAGCCTTTTCCGCACGCATGAGGGTATGGAACGGAGCACAGTCGAACGGCTTTCCGTCCTTGTCGAAGAAACTGCAGAGGAAGCAGAGGGTCGGGATTTCATTGAACGGGTCGACGAAAGCTGTCCGGTACCGGGGGATGACGTACAGGTCGCTGTTGCCGGCTTCGATGAATGAAGGGAAGAGGCTGGAGCCGTCAACGCGTTCGCCCTCGGAAAGGACGGTGTCGGCATATGCCAGGCTGTTGACGGTGAAATTCAATGTCTTGACCCGCCCGTCTTCGGCAGGGTACATGAAATCGATCATCCGGATTTCCTTCTCACGGATAAAGGTCAGCATATCTTCGCGGGTAAACTCCCAGGGGAGTTTGCCCAGAAAGGCAACCACTTCGTTAGGGTTGAGTTCAATCTGGTTTTTCATCATCAATTATGCGGTTATTCGCCGACAAATATAAGGAATCGTTAGTGGAAAACCTAAAATAACTTTCGATTTTTAAGAAGGCGGGACCGCTCCTTGGATTTTCCAAAAAGAATCCCTATCTTTGTAGAACCATGCGGAATTAGCTCAGTTGGTAGAGCGTTGGCTTCCCAAGCCGAAGGTCGCGAGTTCGAGCCTCGTATTCCGCTCTACTTCAAAATGTAGTCGCTGACGTATTTCAGGCCTGTCGTGCCGAAATAAGCGTTGACGACTTTTCCTTTTATATAGATCCGGGATCCGATGAGGTCGGGATGGTCAACCAGGTTGATTTCATCCCGCAGGCTTCCTTTGGGCAGTTCCACGGCGATGCAGGACGACTTGGCTGTGACAGAAGCCCTTGCGGCGATGGCCAGATGAGTGTTCTTGGTGATCTTGGAGGTTTTCACCGTCGCCCCGGCGGATGTCAGGTCTCCGCCCACGATATAGCCATAGAGCCAGATATCCTCGTTCACATGGGATGCGGCCTCCCCGACGGAAATGGCGCTGGATGTGACCTCTTCCGTGTCGTCACCATGGAGGGGCCCCTCGTTCGTGCCGCCGTCCCCGCCGATGACCAGGAGGTCGCTGGACCAGTGTTTGGTGGTATCCACGGCGACCGAGATGACGGAACTGCCCGCTTTCCCGCCATACGGGGCCGAGATGCTGAGCGAAAGGATCTCCTGTGCGGCCAGGGTCCGGGTCAGGAGGACCTGCTCCTGTCCCCGGTCGTTCAGCAGCAGGGAGACTTGGCCGGGCTTGAAATAAGCGATCCGTTTTTCTGAATAAGAATACATCAGGCGCGTATCCCCGGATTTGAGGTAGAGGACTCCGTCGGGATAAGAGGTCAGGAAATCCGGGGCGATCCTGAGCCGGATGCCCGCATTGCGCAGGGTGCAGGTCAGTTTCACGGTGACAGAATCCCCGGCCTTGACGACGACGACTTGCTCGTCACCGTACATCGGTTTGGAGAAAGCCGGCGCGGTAAAGGCGACGGACTGGACACAGACCGTATAGCTGCCGGCGTCCACGAGCAGGGATTCCGGGGATTCCCCATAGGGGCCTTCATAGAGGACCTTTCCCCTGGAGTCGGAGACTTTCAGGAGAAAGTCGTTGGTGTCGGGAACCTCGGAAGAAGCGCGGGTGAAGACATCGGTCTTCCCGTCGAGAATCCACCGCAGTTCGCCCTGACCGGAGGGACCGGACGAAAAATCGTCACAGGCGCACAGTGCCGCCGCCAGCGGCAGAAGTGCCATCAAACATACGTGTTTCATATTCACATGACAATCAGCGGCCGGACACCGTGTCCGACCGCTTGCGAAAATAGGGGAGTTTCTTCTGCCCGGAGGCAAGAAACGTAAAAATCTTTTTTAGGATTGCAGGGAAACAGAAAAACTTTCTTTACAACCGTCCCTGTTCGCCGAGATGGCTGTCCTTGAAGCCGAGGAAATACAGGATTCCGTCCAGCCCGAGGGTGCTGATGGATTGTTTGGCGCTCTCCACGACACGGGGTTTGGCGTGGAAGGCGATACCGAGGCCGGCTTCGGAAAGCATCGGAAGGTCGTTGGCGCCGTCGCCGACGGCGATTGTCTGCGCGAGGTTCACCTTCTCGCTCTGGGCGATCAGTTTCAGCAGATCGGCTTTCCGACGTCCGTCCACGATTTCGCCGACATAGCGTCCGGTCAGTTTTCCGTCCTCTCCGATTTCCAGTTCGTTGGCGTAGACGTAGTCGATGCCATACCTGCGCTGGAGGTATTCCCCGAAATACGTGAATCCGCCGCTGAGAATGGCGATCTTGTATCCGCAGGTTTTCAGTACGGACATGAGCCGGTCCGTCCCCTCCGTAATGGGAAGATGTTCGGCAATTTCCTGCATGACGCTGACGTCCAGACCTTTGAGCAGGGCGACCCGGCGGGTGAAGCTTTCCTTGAAATCGATCTCTCCGCGCATGGCCTGTTCGGTGATGGCCCGCACCTGGGCGCCGGCGCCGGCTCGTTCAGCCAGTTCGTCGATGCATTCGGTCTGGATCAGTGTGGAATCCATATCGAAGCAGATCAGGCGCCGCATCCGGCGGTACATGTCGTCCTTCTGCAGGGAGAAATCCATGCCCATTTCCGAGGAAAGGGCCATCAGGCGGGCCTGCATGGCGTTTTTATCCTTCGGCGTACCGCGCAGGGAGAATTCGATGCAGGCACGGACGTTCTTCTCGGGATGCTTGACGCTGAGGCGGCCGGTAAGACGCTTGATGGAGTCGATATTCAGGTCTTCATCGGCAACCACGTCGGCTGCCGCCTGGATCTGCCGGGCGGAAAGGCTCCTGCCGATGACCGTAAGGATGTACCGGTGTTTCCCCTGGCGGCCGGCCCATTCCTCGTATTCGTCGTCGGAGACAGGCTCGAATCCAATGTTGACGCCGAGCTCCGTGGCTTTGAAAAGCAGTTCCTTCATGACTTGTCCCGAATGGGATTCGTCAATACGGATCAGGATTCCGAGGCAGAGGGTACTGTGGATGTCAGCCTGGCCGATGTCCAGGATCTGGGCATCATGCCGGGAAAGTATCTGCATGACCGACGCGGTCAGCCCGGTGCGGTCCTTGCCGGTGATGCGGACAAGAATCTGTTCTTTGTTCGTTTCCATGCGGCAAAGTTACTCAGAAAAAACTTGATTTGCGAATCTTCCGGAAGAAAGGGACTTCCCCCGGGGGATAATTGGGAAAAAAATGTAACTTTGTGATCATTACAAAACAATGAGGATCATGAAGTTTCTCGGAAATTTAGTCTGGCTCGTCCTGGGCGGGCTGCTGGTGTCCATCATCTACATCTTGTCAGGACTGGTGCTCTGCATCACCGTCGTCGGTATCCCGTTCGGGCTGCAACTCATCAAATTCGGCCGCTATGCCTTCTGGCCGTTCGGCCATGAGGTCGTCAACCGGTCCGGAGAGCCCGGATGCCTGTCCATTGTGATGAATCTTGTCTGGATCCTGCTGGGATGGTGGGAAGTGGCGATCGTCCATCTGGTCTTCGGGCTGCTTTTCTGTATCACGATCGTGGGAGTGCCTTTCGGCATCCAGCATTTCAAACTGGCGCTGGCATCGGTTTTCCCTTTCGGAAAAGAGATTGTGTGATATGACGGAGAATCGTGAAATCTGGATGGATTGGCTGCGGGTGACGGCTTGTTTCCTGGTCATGCTTACCCACAGTACCGAACCTTTCTACCTGGGTGGCGAGGGAACCCTGATCCTGACCTCCTCGGATGCCGTCTGGGTAGCGGTCATGGATGTTTTTTCACGGGCGGCCGTCGCCCTTTTCGTGATTGCTTCCAGCTACTTGCAGTTCCCGCTCCATTATCCGGCCGGTGAGTTTTTTCGCAGGCGGGCGGCCCGTATCCTGGTTCCGTTCGTCTTTTGGACAGTAGTATATGCCCTTGTCCTGGGAGAGCCGGTGCAGAATTTCCGTGACCTGGTCTGGAATTTCAATTATGCGGCCGGACACTTGTGGTTCGTCTACATGCTGGTCGGACTGTATCTGGTCATGCCGCTTCTCTCGCCGTGGGCGGAGAAAGTGGGGAAACGCGAGTTGCTGGTGTATCTGGGCATCTGGCTGTTCACGACCCTGATCCCATTTTTCCGGGACTGGCTGGGAGGAGCCGCACCGGTCATTTACGGTCCGTCCGGCATTCCGAATCCGGCGAAGTATCCCCTCTGGGGCGAGGCTAGCTGGAATTCCTTCGGCCTCTTCTATTATGTGAGCGGTTTTGTGGGATACCTGCTGCTGGGGCTGTATTTCCGCAGGTTCGCACCGGAACTTTCCTGGAAGAAGACGCTGGCGGTAGCCGTTCCCGTTTTTCTCTGCGGTTTTGCCATCGGCGTTTTGGGATTCCTTCGCAGGGTCTCCCTGGATGCGGGAGGAAGTTATCCGGTCGGCGGGCCGGCGGGTATGGCTGCCCTGTGGGAAACGCCTTGGCTCAACGACTCGTTCGGCGTAGCCCTGATGGCCATCGGCTGGATCCTGCTGATGCGGAAGATCCAGTCTCAGGGGTGGTTTTACCGGAAGGCCGTACTACCCGTTTCACGGGCTGGATATGGTATGTACCTGAGCCATATGCTGGTCCTTGGGGTGGTCTCCGTCTGGCTTCGTACGGCACTCGGGCTGGGGGATGCGGGCCTTCTCGGCATCTGGACGACGCCCGTCCAAATCCTTTTGACGGCCTTTGTCACGTTCATCGTGGTGGCTCTTGCCTGCGTACTTATACGGAAGATTCCCAAAGCCGGCCGCCTGATCATGGGATAAGAAAAAACCGTCGGAGATTTCTCCGACGGTTTTTCGTGACTCCTACAGGGTTTTTACAATAAAAGCATTTGCAATCTTAGTAAAATGTATTACATTTGTATATCAGATTGTTACGGTTGTGAATTCTCATTGGATTGCAACTGAACTGAGGTGAATTGCAACTTGGTGGTTAAGTTTTAAGCAAACTTAACCACGCTATAATGAAGCTGTTGAATGGAGAAAGTTACGTTCTATCCTTGCAAAAAGAAGGGTGAGGTCAGGGTTAAGTACCGTATCCGGGACGGTCGTTCCGGTCAGGTCTATTATACTACGGACATACTATGTAGTGAAAAGGATCTGGAGAAACTAAATCCGGATGGCTCACGAAAGGACCGCGTCAAGTTATTCAACGTAGATTTGTCTGAATCACTGAAGAAGGAATATGAGGTGATGATGGCCGCTTATGCGAAAATGAAGGATGAAGGCCTGGATGTGACGACTGATGTCTTGGAACGCGAGATTGCCGCACTTAAAAGCCCAGTAGTCGAAATCCGTGCTGAGAATCCGGGAATCGTTGCCCGTTTTCGCAAGTATGCCGATGGCGCCCTTCGTGCCGGTATCATCGGAGCACCTCGACATAAGCATATCCTTGTGGTTGCGGACAAACTTGAGCGTTTCCTTATTATTAAAGGTATAAGTGGGATAACCGCCGAGGTATTTGGCATTGACCATTTGATGGAATTCCGGGAGTTCCTCTTTGACGAATATCTTTATGTCAAGAAGTATGACAGGCTGTATAAAAAAGTCAAGAAGCAAAACAAGCCTCAAGCCAGGCTCTCCATGAATACGGTGACTTCCCAGATGAAAATGTTCCAGACTTTCTTCACTGAGTTGGAGGATATCGACGAGATCAGGAAGTCTCCGTTCAGGAAGCTAGGGAAAGAGAGGAAGAAGGCTGTAATGAGGACCAAGTATGACGATCCTTTCTTCCTCCGGAGGGATGAGCTTCTGACGATTCTTTCTGCCCAGGTTCCTGCTTCGCTGGAAGGCACTCGGGACGCATTTGTTGTGCAGTGTGCATTTGGTTGCCGAATCAGTGATTTCCTGGATCTGAGCATGGATTCCATCGCGGTCAGCGAAGATGGGATACCTTACATCCATTATATCCCGAAGAAAACAGCCGATTCCCAGGAGGGGAACGTCGAGGTTCAGACTCCCATTGTCCGTTACGCCTTTGATATCATCAAGCGAACGGGATTCGACTTCCCGATATTGAGGAACATTTACGGGACATATGGCTATAATGCATGCATCAAGAGCCTCCTTCAGCATTGTAAGGTTGACCGGATGGTGGCGCAGTATAACGAAGAGACGAAGAAGAACGATTATCTCCCGTTGTACAAGGTGGGTTCCAGCAAACTGGCCCGCAAGACGCATGTTGATATTATGAACAAGGTCCAGGTGGACATGTACGCTGCCGGCCTGCATAAGGTAGGTAGTTCCGCGGTAACCAGATACACGAGTATGGAAATCAAGGACCGGTTCAAGTTGATGAATACGGCTTTTGAGCAAGAAGCCTATAAGGTTGATGATCAGTTAAATGTTATTGAATAAGCGCTATGCCTCTTTCTTTTATTCTATGGGTTGTCGTCCTTGTTGTCCTATTTGGGATCGTCTACTATTTACAGGAGATATACCCTTATACCCTTAGGGCAATCTTTAGTGGGTTCAGGGATCGGTACAAGGAAGTCCAGTCGGGGAAGATGTCCTATTTTGCCTTTAGGGAGGAAATCAGAAATGAGTACTCGCTTATCTCGCCCAAGGATTCGATGGAGATGGTGCGTTTTAAGAAGGAGATAATCGGCATGCTTGATTACGAAGACTTTATCAAGCAGACAATGTCCGATCCGGAGATAACGTTGAACGGGTTGAGGGGGGCATGGAAGAAGTTTGATCCTTCTATCCTATCGGAGAGTAAAGAAAGTGCCGACAGCCCTGATGTGGATGAGACCGCCATCCCGGAAGTTGAGGGAAAGACCATCCCCAAAGTATTCTCTAAAGGTCCCGGGAAGAAAGCCATGGATTTGATGGTCGAGCATGGGTATTGTGCGCCTTCTACCCTAGAGTGGGTTTATGACGGAGAGAACTCTTCATACCTCCAGGTCCTGTTTGCAGATGCCATCGGCAAGCACCTGGACTTTGGGAGAAAGCGCTGGAGCGCCTTTACATCTATCTGGGGAGAGAAGAACTATTCCGATCTACTTTCCAAGGCAATCGAATGCGATAATGTCAAGAATCTGGGACTGAAGGTCAAGGAATTATTCCCGGAATATGAAGTCCCTGAACCTTATTCTATGAAATAATTCAATTGAATACCATTGTTAAGGGCTGATGACTCGTTTGGGCTGTCAGCCCTTTATCTTATTTATAATGATTCAATTACAATTATAATTCCGGGATAGTATCCCAAAATTGGACCAACTTGGTCTAAGTTGGCTCAGGTCGGGATAGTCGATTCTTGTGGGAGAGAAGATTGCGTTCATTCCGCCCTGGAATCAAGGCTGCCTCAGTTCTGGTTTAACGCCGATACGATACCCATTCTAATAATCACCTTAATATCCTCGTTGGCGTTCTTAATCCAAATTTTGGTATAAAAAGACTCTGGACCAAGAGATTTATATAATCTGCCAAAAATCTGTTTTGCGCAAAAAGTAGCCATCGACTTTACTCCATCAAAGTCTACTGTAACGGTATCTGCTGACAAGGCATTACTTATTGCGGTAAATATCTCTTCGCCTATAGTATCATCACTGATGATTGGGGCATATTGATTTAAAGAAATCGTTGTCATACAAAATTAATTTTAACTTCTTGATTTGAACAAACACTAATATCCCTTACAGATACCGGAAATACCAGCGGTAATTTCACGGAAACGACACAACCCTTCCAAAAAGGGCAATTCTGGACTCTGATTTTTCCTCTGTCGTTTTGATAAATAACACTGTTTGATATGATTAAAAGAGTCCCTTTTGAGCGAGTGACCACCTCATTGATATACCATAAACCATATCCCATATGAGATGTGTTTACTTTAGACGTCACTCCATTCTCCATGGCTTTGCAAATCAACCGTTTTGAGTCTTTACTTGAAAAACGATATTTCATCGTGCCGTCAATACCTAATCCGTTATCACAACACACTATCTCAAAATACTGTTTCGTCCCATACCCCACAATGATAGACTTGCTATCCACGGTTGCATGTGCCCAGAAATTATGCATTACCTCAGTGAAAACGCCAAGTATCATTTGTTGGACCTTATCATCGGAATAAAAGTCCGAGATTATTGGGACATACTGAGTCTTAATAATATCCAATGAATGAGAAGAGTCATCTCGAATTAATGCTATGGGGGCTATAAGGACCTTCTCATCAGATAATACTTTCAATTTCTTGTATGGCTTCAGATCAATGCTGTTCGGTGTATTCATTAGCGATTTAATCAAATCCGAGAAACCATATTCAGAAATACACTCCTTCAAATAATCATTATATACAATATCATGAGTTGGAGCGCTAAAACACTGATTTGAAACTGAAAACTCTAATACTTTATAAACTAATAAAACGCCAGTCACATCGCATCTCTCAACCTTCTGAAAAGCAAAATGGTAATGCGGTTTTTGTTTACCAGAAAGTCCAAAAATGAAATTGAACACCCGAATAAAAGACGTCGAGTTATTCAGGTCAATACATTTTGGTGCATAAATGACTATTGGTTGGTTACTCGCCATAGAAGGCCTTGCTTAATCTCTCAAAAAAAGACTCTTCTTTCTTAATGTCCTTCCGAGTCATCGCATGTTGAATGGTTTTAAAGTAATCCAAAAAATCGACAACTATTGCAAAAAATCTAGTTTCAATGTATAAACGGTTTGAACTCAGATATGCATCCAAACCCATAATCCCATCAAGTAATGCATGCTCATCTCCTGTTTGAAAAGCAGATAATTTCTGAAACTGATCATATATGGCGGATTCAATTTCAATTCCTTTTTTTGCAATCAGGTGAACCTTATAATTATGGTTGTCTTTTCTATGCTTGATCAAGTCAAAGATGAAATTACCAACCATCACGAACATATTTAGAATGAGTAATGTGGCAAGTGATATCAAATAACCCTTCTCTTGAGATAATGGACTCGAAACAGAAACGGTATCAGCAACATTAACTGCTTCTTGGATAATTTCCTCTCCAATAACTTGGAGTGCTAATGATGATAAAACTATACTACACATAATAGATTAAGACAATCCACACATACAATACCTATTTTATGGCCCAATAAATCCCTACACTATCGCCTCCCTAGTATTCAAAACAATATATCTCAAATCTCATCTATCCCACCCGGCTACATGGCAAACAGACCCCGTCTTGAACAACACTTCAGCCACTCCATTCATCTATACTCCTCGCTTCAATACCTTTGAGGCAAGGACCAATTTTGTCAAGCCGGATTCCTTATCCGGGAAGCCTTCTGCGTGGCAAACCGCGTACGATTCGGACGCACATAATTCTGCATCGCAAATATAACCAAAAGAAATGAGAAAAGAGCATTTCTCTATGCAATCCACAAAAAAGAATCTTTGTCGGCCAATATGCCACAAATCTTACCGTCAATTTGCCGCAAATCTTACCGTTAAAATCCCACAAATCTTACCGTTAATTTTCTTGAAAAGATTTGGCAGAGTACTGTAAAATGCCTAAATTGCACCATCAAACAAAGACGCGATTATGGAATATCTGAAAAGAGTAATAGATGACCAACTGCAGGATTACTTGGATGCCTTTGGGGCAGTTAACATCGAGGGTCCTAAATGGTGCGGAAAAACAACCACCGCCAAGCAGAAAGCTGCCAGTATCATTGAACTGCAGGACACAGATAAGCGCGATGAGTATCTCGCCACTGCTCTCACGAAAGCATCCCTCCTGTTGGAAGGGGAAACACCTCGCTTGATTGATGAATGGCAGGATGCACCCACGCTTTGGGATGCGGTCCGGGTGGCTTGTGACCGTCGCCAGAAGCCCTCGCAGTTCATCTTGACAGGCTCGACATCGGCCGATACCTCTGAAACCGCACATACCGGCACTGGCAGGATTGCGGATCTCACGATGTTTCCGATGAGCCTTTATGAGACGGGTGAATCTACCGGTGAGATCTCTCTGGAGGCGCTCTTCGACAATCCGTCAAAGGATATCAGCGCCCATTCCAAGATGGGCGTCGAGGATCTCATCTTCGCTGCCTGCCGCGGCGGATGGCCGGCTGCCCTCCAGCCTAAAACAGAACGCGGTAAACTCCTTATTGCCAAGAACTATGTGAAGACTGTTTGCGATAAAGATATTTCGAAAGCGGCTAAAGAAAAACTGGATCCCAAGATCGCCAGGGCCATCCTTCGTTCCTATGCCCGTAACATCTCCACCCTTGCCGACAAGACAACTATTCTTGCCGATGTTGCGGCAAATAACGATTCATTGGCACGTAGCACATTCGACAAATATGTAGCCGCACTGGAGAAACTCTTTGTCATCCAGGATATCACGGCCTGGAATCCCTCTATTCGTTCCAAGACCGCAATCCGCAGTGGAGAAAAGCGGAGTTTCTGTGATCCGTCAATTGCAGTAGCTGCCTTAGGTCTTGGCCCCGGCCAGTTGAAAACTCAACTCAAGACCTTCGGCTTCATTTTCGAAACCATGTGCGTACGTGACCTCAAGGTTTATTCTGCTCAACTAGGCGGCGAAATCTCCCACTATCGTGATCGCTACGGCCTTGACGCA
>JAGAHD010000095.1 GCA_017627255.1 Bacteroidales bacterium
AGACTACCACGTTGATAGGCAGGAAGTGTAAGGGCTGTGAGGTCCTGAGCTGACCTGTACTAATTGCCCGAGTGACTTTCCTAAGAGAAAGATAAGCCAAGGAGTTGCGAATGAAGCAACACGCGAACTCGATCTGTAGAATACGCCGGAAGGCGGCCGAAAGGGTCTTTTCTCTCAAGTAATATACTGCCGTGGTTACAGCGGTGAGGATCCACCTCTTCCCATTCCGAACAGAGAAGTTAAGCTCACCCACGCCGATGGTACTGACCCACCAGTTGGGAGAGTAGGTCGCCGCGGTTCTTCGGAGTCCCGATCGTCAGAAGACGACCGGGACTCTTTTTTATGTATAGGACATTGCGTGGCAGCTATCTTGTTCCCCGTGGGGATGTGGGGTTTTGCGATAGGATTATTTTGTGAGTCCAAGAAATAGTATTATCTTTGGATACTATCACAAGTCAGTAAAAATCATATACATTGCAATGGAAAGTAGAAAGATTTACATGCAGCCGCTGGTTGTTCGTATATTGCCTCTGCCCCTGACGTCTGTCTGCACAGCGTCTTATACCTTTGAAGGGGATACCGGCACGGAAGATGTCGATATTTATGGACCCGAACTGTAGAGAACCTGGCTTATGAAAAGAATTGTATCCTTTTGCTTTTTGGTTGCTTGCCTGACGGCTTGCAATGAGTCTTTTTTGGGTCAAGACGAGACGGTAGCGTCTAGGTTTCCATCCGGTGAACTGACTTCCCTGACGGCGAAGATCGGAGATCGTTCCGGAACCCGTACCGAACTGCGCGAAGCGGACGGCAAGATTCTCTGGGGCGAGTATGACCGGATTTCCGTTTATGCGGGTTCCACGGAACGGTCTGTGTTCCAGGCGGAGGTCAATACGGAGGCCACTTCGGCCACGTTTACCGGGAAACTGGATCTCTCCGGGCTGGAGGAAGGAGGCTGGATTTATGCGGTTTATCCTTGCTCCGACAGGGACTCCTGCAGGAGCGGGATGCTGTCGGTTCCCATCGGGGGAGAGCGGAATTATTATAGCGATATCCAGCAAACGCTTACGGCCCAGTATGTTATCCCGCACAACCTGTACGAGTTCCCCATGGTGGCACGCTCCCAGGACAGCGAGTTGTCTTTCTTCAATGTGTGCGGGGGAATCCGTTTCACCGTGGCGAACGAGCAGATCATCGCTGTGATTTTCAAAAATCTGGACGGAAGCCCCATCGCCGGCGATGCGCAGGTTACCTTCGATGCGGAAGGGCATCCGGCCATCGGTTTCATTTTGAATGGGATGGATGAGATATGGACGAGGCCGGGTTACGAAGATGACGATTATCCTTTCTTCCTTCCCGGGGAGCCCTTCTACCTTGCCCTGCCTCCGAAAACCTATGCCGATGGAATGACCGTGACTTTCCGCACGCCGAGCACGGAAGCCACCTATACGATTCCCGGCGGTTTCGAAATCAAACGTTCGGTCTTCAGCCAGCTGCTCAACCGGGACAGCGGACTCGAGTTCAAGCCGGTGGAAGGAAACATCCCCTTTGAGGACGAAACGTTCAAGACTTACTGTGTCGGGAATTTTGACACGAACGGGGACGGAGAGATCAGTTATGCCGAAGCCCTTGCGGTTACCAGTATCAAATTCTATGAAACGGACCATCTCCGGTTCGATCTGGGGAGCCTGTCCGAGCTCCTCTATTTTGAGAATCTGACCCGGTTGACGGTCGTGCCTTCGAAGGATGAAATCGGTGCGGGCGGACTCGGATACCTCGACCTCGCCTACTTCCCGAAACTGCAGATCCTCCAGTGTTATGACAACAAGATCTCCGAGCTGGATTTCACCCATACGCCCGATCTGTATTACCTGGACATCGGCGGCAATCGTTTGAGCACGCTGGATGTCTCGTGCCTTCCGAAACTCCGTGTCCTGTATTGCCGCAGTGCCGGTCTTCGCTCGCTCACCCTGCCCGAAGAGTCCATCCTTGAGGATCTCTGGGTGGACAGGAACTCCCTGGAGGCCCTTCACCTCGCAGGGCAGGATAAGCTCAACAGGCTGCTTTGCGATGACAATGAGGAACTTGTGGAACTTGACTTGAGCGGGCTGAAGAACTTGAAAAGGGCGTACTGCAACAGATGCTCCCTGGAGCGGGTGTACGTGAATGACTGTTCTTCTCTGGAACTGCTTGGTCTGGACAACAACGCCCTCGGGTCCTTGGATGTCAGCGGTGCCCCTCAGTTGAAGTATCTTTACTATACATACAATTCTCATCTCAGCCCGAACCTGAGCCTTCTTCCCGGACTGGAAGAGCTTTATTGCGATGGGAATAACCTGTCCAGCCTGGATATTTCCAATAACCCGGCCTTGAAGGAACTCTCCTGCAGCGCCAATGCCCTGACGGGGCTGGATCTTTCCGGGAAGGGAAATCTTTATCTGCTGGAATGCCATACCAATGACCTGACGGCCCTGGACGTGAGCGGGAACCCTCTTCTGGAAACGCTCCGCTGCGGAGGAAATTATTTCACGTCGCTGGATGTCAGCCACAACAGCCTGCTGACCCTCCTGGATTGCGATACCTCGAACCGGACGGAGGAGTATGTTTCTCCCCTGGCAACCATCTACATTGCTGCCGGCCAAAGTATTGCCAATTTGACGAAACCCGCGGCGACGACGGTCTCCGAGGTAAGCGGTACGACTTCCCAGCAAGCCGTAAGGCGGGCTGAGGCCCGGCATCGCACGGAACTTGTAAAGGCTTCCGTCGAATAGTCCTGGTTATGTAGAAATGAAAAAGTGGGTTTGGACATGGCTCCTCTTCCTTCTCCCGGGGTTGGCATGTCTCGCGCAGACGGTGGCACCGACAGAGTATGTGACCACCCAGGAAGACCGTAAACTGGCAGGGGAGATACTGGAGCGTTTACGTCCCGAAGCGGACCGGTGTCCGGTCGGAGAACTCGCCGTCCGGGCCGGCCAGATGCTTCTCGGCCAGCCCTATGTGGCGGGAACGCTGGAAGAGCAGCCGGAAGAAATACTCAGTATCTACCTGACCCGGACGGATTGTATCCTGTTTGTGGAAACTTGCCTTTGCCTTGCCCGGACGGCCCGACAAGGTGGTGATTTCGAGATGTTTGCGGAGGAATTGCGGAAGACGCGTTACCGGGATGGCCAGGTCACCTGCTATGAAGACCGCCTGCATTATACGACGGAGTGGGCCTTGCAGGGCATCGAACGGGGCGTGCTGGAAGATGTGACGGAGGAACTCGGGGGCGTTCCCTGTGACTATCCGGTTTTCTATATGTCTTCCCACCCGGATGCCTATCCCCGGATGCGGAATCCGGAGGCCGTCCTCTCTGCTGAAAAACGCATCAATGCCTCGCAGCGGTATTACATTCCCAAAAGCCGTATCGACGCGGCCCTGAAAGGGATACGTACGGGCGACATCCTCTGCCTGACGACGACGGTCGCGGGGCTGGACGTGTCCCATGTCGCCCTGGCCCTGGTCGGGGAGGACGGGAAGGTCCGTTTCATCCATGCGTCCACCGCAGCGATGAAGGTGGTGACAGACCCCAAACCCATTGCAGACTACCTGCTGGGCCGCAAAAGCGCCACCGGCTTACAGGTATACCGTGTCCGTTGATAATGTTCAAAGAATTTAGTATCTTTGCGGCGCTTTCCGATAAGCAAGAACTTTTAATATCATAAAACTATGCAGATCGTACAAGTTTTCGGTAGGGAGATCCTCGATTCCCGCGGCAACCCCACCATCGAAGTTGAAGTGACCCTTGACAGCGGTTTTGTCGGCGTGGCCGCCGTTCCGTCCGGTGCTTCCACCGGTGAGAACGAGGCTCTCGAGCTCCGCGACGGCGGTTCCCGCTATTGCGGAAAGGGCGTTCTCCAGGCTGTGAATAACGTCAATAAGGTGATCGCCCCGGCCATCGTCGGCATGGACGCCACCCAGCAGCGCGCCATCGACAAGACCATGATCGAACTCGACGGCACCCCGACCAAGTCCAAGCTCGGCGCCAACGCCATCCTCGGCGTTTCCCTCGCCGTCGCCAAGGCGGCCGCCCTCGAGCTCGGCCTTCCGCTGTACCGCTATCTCGGCGGCACCAACGCCTATGTCCTCCCGGTCCCGATGATGAACATCATCAACGGCGGCG
>JAGAHD010000096.1 GCA_017627255.1 Bacteroidales bacterium
CAAGGCCATAGGCAAGGGCAGCCGCCGTCGGCTCGTTGATGATACGTTTCACGTCGAGACCGGCAATCTTGCCCGCCTCCTTGGTCGCCTGACGCTGGGAGTCGGAGAAATAGGCCGGAACGGTGATGACAGCCTCGGTCACTTCCTGACGGAGGTACTCTTCCGCTGTCTTTTTCATCTTCTGGAGAATCATGGCAGAAATCTCCTGCGGCGTATAAAGTTTGCCATTGATGTCTACCCGGGGCGTATTGTTCTCGCCACGGACTACTTTGTAAGGCATCCGCTCGACTTCCTTGTTCACCTGCTCGAAGGTTTCACCCATGAAACGCTTGATGGAGAACACGGTGTTGTTCGGATTGGTGATAGCCTGGCGCTTGGCCGGGTTGCCGATCTTACGCTCGCCGCCATCCGTGAAAGCGACGACGGACGGAGTAGTGCGCTGTCCCTCGTTGTTGATGATGACGGTCGGCTGGTTGCCTTCCATTACGGCCACGCACGAATTCGTGGTTCCAAGGTCGATACCGATAATCTTTCCCATAATATTGCTGTTTTTTATTTGTTTGCGTTACATGCCGTCCACCGCGGACGGCGCCTGCAAACCATCGAACTCCGTGCCAAGGATGCAATTCTGACAAATTGTCATTATCTTTGCGGAAAATTATGACAACGATGGAATACAGAGCGCTGCGACCTGATGAATTGGAGGATATCCGGAGCCGCATTCTTTATGAAGACAATCACTTGCTCGTCTTCAACAAGCGGGCGGGAGAGATCGTCCAGGGAGACAAGACCGGCGATGAACCGCTGAGCGAGACGCTCAAGGCATTCATCGCCTGCCGGGACGAAAAGCCCGGCCAGGTATTCATGGGCGTCCCCCACCGGCTGGACCGCCCGGTCAGCGGCATCGTCCTGCTGGCCAAGACATCCAAGGCCCTGGAGCGCCTGAACGCCCTGTTCAGGGACGGTGCGGTCCACAAGACCTACTGGGCCCTCTGCTGCGCCAGGCCCGTTCCTGATGCCGCCCTCCTGGAGGACTGGATGATCCGTAACGAAAAACAGAACAAGTCCTTCATCGTCAAAGGGCCCGGCCGTGACGCCAAGCAGGCACGGCTCCGGTACACATTCCTGAAAAGCACCGAGCGATACCACCTGGTCGAGGTGGAACTCCTCACCGGAAGGCATCACCAGATCCGCTGCCAGCTCGCCCATATCGGCTGTCCCATCAAAGGGGACCTGAAATACGGTGCTCCCCGTTCCAATCCGGACGGGGGCATCTCCCTCCACGCCCGTTCCATCCGCTTCATCCACCCCGTCAAGAAAACGGAGGTCTTCCTCGAAGCACCGGTTCCCCCCTCCTGGAAAGGAATCTGACAAGCAAACCCCGCCTCCTCTGACGAGGGGCGGGGTGCTTGTCCTTATGCCGGAATCATTAAACTTGAGGAGAGTCCTTGGCCATCTTCTTCAACCGTGCACACCACGTGCTGGGAGATTCTTCCATCACGTTTTTGAACGCCTGGTTGAATGTCGTCGCGGAATGGAATCCGGAGAGTTCCGCCAGGTCATTTACCTTGAGACTCCGGTTGTTTCGGAACAGTTCCATCGCGTACATCACACGATAATAATTGACGTATTGACGGAAGTTCTTCCCCGAAAAATAATTGATGGTCCTGGACAAATACACTTTATTCGAGTACATCGCCGCGGCAAGGTCTCCCAGGGAAAAAGATTCCACCAGGAACGGCTTCCGCTCCGACATGTACCGGCAACACCTGTCATACAGAAATTGATCGATTGCCGTCAGTCCGTCTGCAGCAGGAGGGGTGTTGCTTCCCGCCGGAGAGGCGGGTCCAGGCGGCGTGGAATGGTGTTTTCCATTGCGCCGGCCCAACAGGTACGCCCCGGCGATGAGCGCCAGAGCAAGAAACAGGAACAGGAATAAAGTCATGCATTGCTGTACTTGCCCGGCATAAGGACACAGAGGTCTATTTCCCCTTGATCGAATCGAAGCCCCGACCGTACACGCCGTTGACCGAGGTGACGGACAGGAAGGCGTCCGGATCGATGGTCTTGATATACCGCAACAGCAGGTTCAGGTCTGTTTTCCGGGTAATGACCATCAGCATCTGGGTTGTCTCCTTGGTATACCAGCCCTTGCCGTCCAGCACAGTCACCCCGCGGTGGAGTTCCGACGTGATCGAATCCGCAATTTCGGCATATTTCTTCGACAGGATGAACAGCTGGACGCTCTGCTGCGAGCCCGACAGGTACATATCGATGACATGACCGTTGACCGTCACGAGGATCAGACCGTACACGACCGTCGTCACCTTCTCGGCAAAAGGCATGAGATGGGTCCGTGGCGAACCGTCCGGGTTCAGCAGGGCCCGTCCCGTCTCCGGATCCAGGTCCGGAACCACGGAAGGAACCAGCAGGGAGGACAGGATGATCACGAAATCCAGGTAGAGAATCACCTTTCCCGGAGAGACATTGCGGTATTTCGTATAAATCAAGGCAATGATGTCAGTCCCTCCCGTGCTGCCGCCGTTGGAGATAGACATGCCGATCCCGATGCCGGCCATCAGTCCGCCCATCAAGGTAGACATCAGCTTTCCGTTCTGGATGGCCAGGGTCTGGACGATCTCAGAAGGGATCAGCCCCGGCAGGAAACGCAGGCCGACAGAGGCCAGGATAATGGCATAGATGGTTTTCGCACCGAATCCCATACCGATGATCACCATGGCCGCTACGATGAGGATCGCGTTGATGACGAAATAGGAATACCCCATCTGGATATGTCCTCCGGTGGCATACTGGATGATGGAACTGATACCGGACACACCTCCGCCCACCAGGTTGTTGGGCACCAGGAACAGGGACCAGCCCCCCACATAGATCAGGATACCCAGGGTGACAAGGGCCCACTCCTTGACGGCCGTCCAGGAAGAATGCTTGATAACACTGCTCATGGATCGTTATTTCTTTTTGCGTTGCAATCCGGTCTTGATTTCGTCGAAGCCCTCACCGTACACACCCGTTGCCGGGGACACGGATACGAAAGCTTTCGGGTCGATGGCCTTCACGGCCTTGGTGACCTCCCGAAGCTGGAACTTGCGCACCAGCACCAGCAGGACTTTCTTCTCAGCCTTGGTATACCAGCCGATGGAATTGAGGGCCGTGACACCCCGGTCCATCTCCCGGTTGATATGGTCGGCGATCTCGGCAAAACGGTCCGAGAAGATCATCACCTGGACGGTGGATTTGCGACCCATCAGGACATAGTCCAGCCCAAACGAGAACACCAGCATCGCGATATAGCCGTAAATCATGTCCCCGAACGTATGACCGGGAATCAGGAGGATGGTCGCGATGATAAACAAGTCACTGTACATGAACACCTTGCCCGGAGAAATCGGCCAGAACTTGCCCAGAATCAGGGCCAGGATGTCCGTTCCGCCCGTACTCGCGCCGCGCTGGAAGATGATGCTGACGCCGATGGCTTCCAGCAGGCCGCCGATGATCGGAATGAGGATCTGCTCTTCCACGTACAGCAGTTCCCCGGGAAGGGACTTGAGGAAATGGAACGAGTCGGAGCCCAATATCCGCAGGAAAAGGGTTGCCACAATAATGGCATAGATGGTCTTGAAGCCGAATCCCTTCCCAAGGACGAGGGTCCCCACCACGATCAGGATGGCATTGATGGTGAAATAGAAGATATCGACCGAAATGCCGGTCGCCAGGGAAAGGATGGCGCTGGCACCCGTCAGGCCGCCGCTCACAATACCGCGCGGCAGCATGAAGCAGGTCCATGCCGACGTATACAGGAAAACGCCGACGGCAATCATCAGATAGTCCCAGATGACAAATGCAATTTTTTTGGTAGTTCCCATAGGTTATTTCTTCAAGACGACATTGACGATACGGCCGGGGACCACGATGACCTTGGCGATGGTCATGTCGCCGACATATTTCGGCGTCAGTTCGTGTCCGCGCACTTTCTCTTCCACGGCTCCGGGCGTGAGGTCGGCGGGGACCTCCACGAAGAAACGGGTCTTGCCGTTGAAGGAGACCGGATACTTCACCATGTTCTCCACCGTCAGTTCCTCGCGGTATTCCGGGAAGGAGGCATAGCTGATGGACTCTTCATGGCCGAGCTGGTGCCAGAGTTCCTCCGTAATATGCGGGGCGAACGGAGACAGCAGGATCAGGAACGGCTCCAGGATGGCACGCTTGGAGCAGCCCTGCAGGTCGTTCACGGCAATCATGAACGCGGAAATGGTCGTGTTATAGGAGAAATGCTCGATATCCTCCTGCTCCTTGCCGATCAGCTTGTGGAGCGCCTTCAGCTCATCCGGCGTCGGCGCCTCGTCGGTCACCAGCCACTTGTCGCGGTCCCAGAACAGCCGCCAGATCTTCTTGAGGAAACGGTTCACCCCGTCGATTCCCTTGGTGTCCCATGGCTTGGACTGTTCGAGCGGTCCCAGGAACATCTCATACAGGCGCAACGTGTCGGCGCCGTAGGTATCACAGACCTGGTCGGGGTTCACGACATTGAACATGGACTTAGACATCTTTTCGACGGCCCAGCCGCAGACATACTCCCCGTCTTCGAGGATGAATTCGGCGGTGGCGAATTCGGGACGCCAGGCCTTGAAGCCTTCGATGTCCAGCCTGTCGTTGCGCACCAGGTTGATATCCACATGGATCTCGGTCGTCTGGTAGCGGTCGCGGAGACCGGCGGAAACGAAAGTATTGGTATTGACGATGCGGTATACAAAATTGGAACGGCCCTGGATCATGCCCTGGTTGATCAGCTTGCGGAAGGGTTCGTCCTCGCAAACATACCCCAGGTCATAGAGGAACTTGTTCCAGAAACGGCTGTAGATCAGGTGTCCCGTGGCATGCTCGGTCCCGCCGATATACAGGTCCACGTTCCGCCAGTACCGGTCAGCTTCCTCGCTCACCAGCGCCTCATCGTTGTGCGGATCCATATAGCGGAGATAATAGGCGCTGGAGCCGGCGAAGCCCGGCATCGTGCTGGTTTCCAGGGGATATCCGTTGAAGGTCCAGTCCTTGGCACGGGCCAGCGGCGGCTGTCCGTCTTCTGTCGGACGGTACTGGTCAATCTCGGGCAGGGTCAGCGGAAGGGCCTCGTACGGAAGCGGAGTCGCGATTCCGTCCTTGTAATAAATCGGGAACGGTTCGCCCCAGTAGCGCTGGCGGGTGAAGATGGCGTCGCGGATGCGGTAGTTGACCTTGCGACGTCCCAGGCCGTGCGCCTCGACATAATCGATGGCGGCGGGGATGGCCTCCTTCACCGTCATCCCGTTCAGGAAACCGCTGTTCATCATGATTCCCTCCTTCGCATCGAAGCTGGATTCCGACACGTCGGCCCCCTCGATAAGCGGAATGATGGGAAGGTTGAACTTCCGGGCGAAGGCATAGTCCCGGCTGTCATGGGCCGGAACGGCCATGATGGCGCCGGTACCATAACCGGCGAGCACGTATTCGGAGATCCAGACCGGAACTTCCTCTCCGGTCAGGGGGTTGACGGCATATGATCCCGAGAACACGCCGGTCACCGCCTTTCCGGCGATCCGTTCGCGCTCGGTCTTCTTCTTCACCTGCTCCAGATAGGCCTCGACAGCCTCCTTCTGGGAAGCAGACGTAAGTTTTTCCACCCACTCGCTCTCCGGAGCCAGGACCATGAATGTGACGCCGAACACGGTGTCCGCCCGGGTCGTGAAGATGGTGACATCGTGGGAAACGCCGTCGCAGGTCATCTTGAAGACCATCTCGGCCCCCTCGGAGCGGCCGATCCAGTTACGCTGCATCTCCTTGAGGGAGTCCGTCCAGTCCAGGGTATCCAACCCCTTGAGCAAGCGTCCGGCATAGGCGGAAACGCGCAACTGCCACTGTGTCATCTTCTTCTGGAAGACAGGATGGCCGCCGCGTTCGGAATAGCCGTCCTTGACCTCGTCATTGGCCAGCACGGTTCCGAGCGCCGGACACCAGTTGACCGTCGACTCGCCTTGATAGGCGATGCGGTAATGCATCAGGACATCTGCCTTCTCCTTATCGCTGAAGGATTTCCACTGCTCTGCCGTAAAGACGGGGGCGTCATTTGAAGCGGCATCCACGGCGGCGGAACCGCCCTTTTCAAAAGCCGCTTCCAGCTCCGCGACCGGGCGGGCTTTCTGCAGGCGGTTGTCATACCACGAGCCGAACATCTGCAGGAAGGCCCACTGGGTCCACTTGTAATAGGAAGGATCGCAGGTCCGGAATTCCCGATCCCAATCATACGAGAAGCCGATCCGGTCCAGCTGCTCCCGGTAACGGGCAACATTGTTCCGTGTCGTGATTTCCGGATGCTGGCCGGTCTGGATGGCATACTGCTCGGCAGGAAGGCCGAAGGCGTCGTAGCCCATCGGATGAAGGACGTTGAACCCCTTCAGGCGCTTGTACCGGGAGAAGATGTCGCTGGCGATGTAACCCAGCGGATGTCCCACGTGCAGTCCCGCTCCGGAAGGATACGGGAACATGTCCAGGACGTAGTATTTCGGTTTTCCGCCCTCCGCAGAAGCCCGGTAGGTCTTGTGCTCCGCCCACCAGGACTGCCATTTCTTTTCAATCTCGATAAAATTGTAATCCATAGGTATTTATAACATCAATTAACTCTCTTGCCGTTGATACTGAAAGAGCCTTTGGAATTCTTCTCCAGCCGGAAATCCACCGGCACGGAAAGGGCTACCTTCACTTTGTTCCCGTGATGCCGTCCCGGACGCCAGCGCGGAGAAGCCGAGATCACGCGGACCGCCTCCTCATCCAGCGACGTATGGACGCTGCGGGACACATGCACATCCCGCACATCGCCTTTTTCGTCGATGATGAAATCCACGACCACACGGCCCTGGATACCGTTTTCCAGGGCATATTTCGGATATTTCACGTATTGGTACACCCACTTTTCAAGGAAGGTGTTGGGATCGTAGCTTGTCAGGAACATCGGCTTGACATCACAGTCGTTGAAAGAGATGATATCCGGCTTCTTTCCCTGGGAGAGCGTCACGTCGGACCGGAACATCGGACGCGGCCCGTTCGCAAGCTGGATACAGAAACTGTAGACATATTCCAGTTCGCGTTCCATTCCCTCATAATCGAGGATCGACGCGGTGTCACGTCCGGTCGCGTATTCCGGATAACGCCCCGTCGTGAAAAAGACGGAAGGGATTTCCTTCTCGTAGAAAACCTCGTGGTCGGAGGGATAGGGCTCTTCTGTCGCCAGTTCCGCATTCACGGGAAGGAGTTCCCCCTGGAGACTGCGGACGATCCGGTTCATGTCCTCGTTGGACGAGGTGTAGGCATAGAAGCCGCGATCCCCCGTACCGACCATGTCCAGGTTGACCATGGCATCGATGTGGTCGGCGTCCGAGAAGGAGCGGTTCAGGAAATACCAGGCGCCCGCGAACGTATGTCGGGAAGCGCCGAAGGCGACGAACAGGATGGAACGGCGCACCAGGATCCGGTTGGTGGAGAGCTTGGCGGCCAGTTCCAGCATCATCGCCAGTCCTGAGGCGTTGCCATTGGCCCCGGCGTAGATGCGCGGGACTTCCTCCCCGTCGCGGATGTATGTGTCAGCCCCCAGGTTATCCAGCCGGGCGCCGATGACGATATACCTGTCATTCAGCGACTTGTCCCATCCCTGGAGAAACCCGATGACATTCCGGGAGGTCAGGGTATCCCCATCTTCCCGCTGCAGGCCGAACGTCTGCCCGTCCCTCGGGGTGATGAGGTCGATACCGTACTCCTCCAAGGTCTGTCCGACATATTCCGCCGCCAGCCGTTCCCCCTCGGAACCGGCCAGACGGCCTTCCAGGTCGACGGAGGACAAGAACGAGACATGCTCCTTGAACGAGCGGACCGTCTCGCTGTCATACAAATCGTCATACCCGGCTCCGGTACGGAACTGGGCGGAAAGGGGCAAGGCTGCGAAAAGCGCCGCGAGGAGCGCAACAATCTTATTCATTGCATCATTCGTTTACAAGGATCCACCCGTCCTCAGGACAAATTCCGTTCCCGCGCAGTTCGCGCAACTTGCGAAGGATCTCGTTCAAGTCGTCGGAAGGACAGACAGACACGGCCAGCAGGCCGTTCCTGAAACTGATGATGCTGGCCGTATACCCCGCTTCATTGCACTTGCGGAGCTTCCGCTCGGCATAGGAGCGGGTACGGAAAGCACCCACTACGATGCAGTAGCGGGTTTCCAGCTTGGTGGTGTACAGGCCACCGAGCTTGGTCGGGTTGAGAATGGTTCCCTTGGCCTGGCTCAACGAATCGAGCAGATGGGCTTCCAGGGCGGCCAGCGAATCCGCCATCGCCTGCTCCACCCGCCGCATGGAATCCAGCCGCGCCTGGTGACGCGCCTGTTCTTCGCGTTCGATGCGCATCCGTTTCTCTTCCAGCTGGGAAGCCGTCGGACGACCGGCCAGCGTGCGGATAAAGTCACAGCTGCTGGCGGCAAGAAGCGTAAGCACAAGAGCCAATATGACAGACTTCTTCATATTCTGCAAAGTTAAGGGTTTTTCGGAGGGGAACAAAATTCTCTTTTTTCTTTTTTACGAAAACCGTATCTTTGTGGCCGATGAGACGCTTCGTCCTGTTTCTGGCCCTCCTTGCGACCGTGGGAACAGCCTCCGCGCAGAGGCTGCCGGACCGTCATGACCTCTGGGTTCCCGCCCGGCTGCCCGAACAACTCTGGCAGCCCGTCCTCCCGGACACCGACACCGTCTCGATCTTCATCGTCGGGGACATCATGAGTCACCGCGCGGTCAGCAAAAGCGCTGAGACGTACGGTTTCAGCAGTTTCTTCCGACACATCGAAGACCGGATCGCAGGGGCGGACCTTGCCATCGGCAACCTGGAATTTCCCCTGGCCGGAAAGCCGTACACCGGCTACCCCCAGTTCTCGGGGCCCGACGCCTACGCCCGGTATCTGAAGGAAACGGGATTCGACGTTTTCCTGACCGCCAACAACCATATCACGGACAAGGGCGCCGCCGGCATGAGCCGCACGCTCTCCGTCCTGGATACCCTGGGTGTCGCCTACACGGGTACGGCCGCCTCGCCGGAGGCCGATACACTCCTCAACCCCCTCCTGCTCCACGTACGCGGCCTGAGGATTGCCATCGTCAACTTCACCTACGGGACCAATACGGGGACCGGTACTCCATGGCCGAAAGTCCACACCATGAACAAGGAACAGGTCGCCCGGATGCTCGAAAGGGCACAGGAAGCCGACATCGTCCTGGTCTTTCCCCACTGGGGCATAGAATACCGGCACCGGCACAGCGAGGAGCAGGAACAGTGGGCTCGCTTTGTCGTGGACCACGGAGCGGATGCCGTCATCGGCGCCCATCCCCATGTGGTCCAGGATATCCGCCGCATCGGCCACGCGCCCGTCTTCTACTCCGTCGGGAACGCCCTCTCCAACCAGAATGACCTCGACGCCCGCCTGGAACTGGCGGTCACCCTGCGCATCGCCGTCTCCCCCTTCCATCCTCCCCAGATGCTGGAACCCGCCTGGGAATTCCTCTGGTGCACCAAGCCCGGGATGGTGGAAGAATCCTATTCGGCCGTTCCCGTGACCCTCTCCGCCGAATACTGGCGGGATGCATCCGACTACGACAACATGATCCATACCTTAGAGAAAGTCCAACAGATCCTTCATGAAGAAAACGATTAAGCTGGAAGCCATCGACCCTATCGAGATCTACGGGGCCGGCAACAAAATCCTTACCGAATTCTGTTCCTATTTCCCCAACCTCAAGGTCGTCGCCCGGGGGCATGACCTGATCCTGGACGGCAAGGAAAACGACCTCGCCGAATTCCAGGTCCGGCTGGAAGAACTCATCCAGCGCCGGCATCACAAGATGAACCTGACCGTCTATGACGTGGAGGACATTTTCGACGGAGAAAGCGCTCCGGACAAGTTCCGCCTCAACGGTGATGCCATTATCGTCCACGGAACGGACGGCAAGCCCATCCGCGCCCGCAACAAGACCCAGCAGGAAATGGTCAAGGCCTATTTCGACAATGACCTTGTCTTCGCCGTCGGTCCTGCCGGCACCGGAAAGACCTATATCGCCATCGCCCTGGCCGTCCGCGCCCTCAAGAACCGGGAGATCAGGCGGATCATCCTGACCCGCCCCGCCGTGGAGGCCGGCGAGAGGCTCGGATTCCTGCCGGGAGACCTCAAGGACAAGCTTGACCCCTATCTCCAGCCGCTGTACGATGCCCTGGAAGACATGATCCCGTCCAAGAAACTGCAGGATTTCATGGCAGACGGTACCATCCAGATCGCCCCGCTCGCTTACATGCGCGGCCGCACCCTGGACCGGGCCTGCGTCATCCTCGACGAAGCCCAGAACACCAACCTCGTCCAGCTCAAGATGTTCCTGACCCGTATGGGGACGAGCGCCAAGTTCATCGTCACGGGCGACGCTACCCAGATCGACCTTCCCAGGCGCAGCGACTCCGGGCTGCTGACCGGCATCCGGCTGCTGAAAGACTTGAAAGGCATCGCCACGATCACATTCACGAGCGAGGACATCGTCCGCCACCCGCTCGTCACCAAAATAGTAAAAGCCTTCGACCGGATGGCCGAAGGCTCTGAATCTGAGGAATAAAGCCGAATACTATTCGCCGCCGAGAAGAGCGTTGTACTTTTCGTAACCGGCCTTGTACTCGTCACCGTCGTTACGAAGGGCGAAGTAGATGCGCTTGAGGTTGTCGGCAGCAGCGGTCTTGACGGCCTCGTCAGCGGAAATCTCGTAGCACTTCTCGAACGGAGCGACAGCCTGCTTGAGGCACTCGGTCAGTTCCGCCATCTTCTCGTCATACTTCTTGTACTCGTTGTACGGGAGGCTGTTGGCAACTTCCTGGGCATCAACGGCTTTCTGATACCAGAGGGCGCCTTCACCATAGTAACCCCACTCATACTTCGGATCGATCTCGGAAGCCTTGCGGTAGGCGCTGAGGGCGCCGTCGTAATCCTTCACACCGACCAGGATGTTGCCTTCCACATAATAGAGGGAAGCGTTGTCCGGCATCTGCTCCTTGGCCTCGTCCAGAAGGCTGACAATCGTCTTGGGATCTTCCTTCAGGGAGATGTAGAGGTTGATGAGGTTCGTCAGGATCGCGGAGTTGCCCGGATAGGCCTTGAGACCATCCACCAGGTAGTTCTTGCCGGAAAGGGTGTCACCTTCGGCGAGGGCGATGGAGGACAGGGAAGCATACAGGGAGCCTTCGGAGGTATAACCGAGGCCAAGGCACTTGTTGTAGTAATCCTTGGCGCGGCTGTAGTCACCGGCGGCCAGCGCGGTATAGGCGGTGTTGTAGACCGCGTTGGTGTCGATGCGGGTGCAGGGCTCGGTCATGGACAGGTCCGCGGCATTACCGAACAGCTGGCTTGCCTTCGGCATGTTGCCGAGGGTGTAAGCGGCGACGGCGTCGGTATAGTAACTGGTGATGATTTTCTGGAGGGCAGCATCGACATCCTTCACTTTCGCACCTTTCTGGAAAGCGGTCACATAAGCCTCTGCGGCCTTGGCGAGGGCGTCACCGGCGAAAGACGGCTTCGTCACCTCGGACATGACCAGCTGGCCGGCCTGGTTGAAATACACGTTGGCGTGGGAGAGGACCTGCTTCTCATAGGTCTGGCCGTCAAGTTCGACCGTCTCGACGGAGCTCGGCTTCTCGCCGGCCATCAGGGCGAACGTAGCCTTGTCGATACCCTGGGTGATGTTGGCCGTCGGGTTCGAATAGGCATTCATATAAGCCTGTCCGAGTTTGATCCACGTAGCCGGCTTGGCTCCTTTCTTGGCATCGTTCGCAGTGGCGGCGGCCTTGTCGATCGCCTTCTGGATGTCAGCGTCTGACTTGATCTGGGCGTTAGCTACCTGCAGGGAGGCAACGAGCGCAAGGGCAAGGAAAATCTTTTTCATAATGACTATAATAGTTTAATTAGTTATTGTTCTCTTCAGGAGCCTGGGGCATTTCCTGGTTCTCTGCAGCCTGGGTTTCTTCATCCTCGCTGTGGGCCACCACGGACACCGCTGCGATGGAATCTCCCTCCCGGATGTTGATCAGCTTCACTCCCTGCGTAGCCCGGCCCGCAATGCGGATGGTCGAAACCGGCATCCGGATCGTCATTCCGGAGCGGTTGATGATCATCAGGTCGTCCTCGTCGGTGACGTTCTTGATAGCAACCAGGCTACCGGTCTTCTCCGTGATGTTCAGCGTCCGGACGCCCTTGGCGCCGCGGGCGGTCTGGCGGTATTCCATCGGATCGGAACGCTTTCCGAAACCGTTCTCACTGACCACCAGGACGTGATGCTTCTGCACATCTTCGGCCGCGGGATCCTGGCAGACCACACCGACCACATAATCATCTTCATCAAGATTGATGCCACGAACGCCAGTGGACGTACGGCCGAGCGGACGCGCCTCCTCTTCGTCGAAGCGGACACACCGGCCGTTGTGGGCGGCGATCATGATGTTGCAGCGGCCGTTCGTGAGGATAGCCTCCAGCAACTCGTCGTCCTCGCGGATGTTGATGGCGTTGACGCCGTTGGTCCTCGGACGGGAATAAGCCTCCAGGGAAGTCTTCTTGACGATACCCTTGCGGGTGACCATCATGATGTAGTTGTTGTTGATGAAATCCTCGTCCTTGAGGGTCCTCACATTGATATAAGCCTTGACACAGTCATCCGGCTCGATCGAGAGGATATTCTGGATGGCGCGGCCCTTGGAAGAGCGGTTCCCCTCCGGAATCTCATAGACCTTCAGCCAGTAGCAGCGTCCCTTCTGGGTAAACAGCAGCAAAGTCGAATGCGTGTTGGCTATATAGATATGCTCGATGAAATCGGCGTCACGCGTGGCACTGGCCTTCACGCCCACGCCGCCGCGGTTCTGGGTACGGAACTCAGTGAGCGCGGTACGCTTGATGTAGCCGAGGTGGGAGATCGTGATGACCTGGTCCTCGTCGGCGTAGAAATCCTCCGGATTGAACTCGTCCTCGGACAGGGTGATCTCGGTACGGCGGGGATCGCCGTAACGGGCCTTCAGGTCCCGGGTCTCCTCCTTGACGATGGCAAGCTGCTCCTCCACGCTGGCGAGGATCTCGTTGCAGCGGGCGATGAATTTCATCAGTTCGTCGTATTCGTTCTGGAGCTTCTCCCGTTCGAGTCCGACGAGCTGACGCAGGCGCATGTTGACGATTTCGGTCGCCTGGATCTCGCTGAAGTCATACCGCTCCATGAGCATCTGCTTGGCTTCCTCGATGCTGGCCGACTCATACCGGATGATGTGGACGATCTCGTCGATGATGTCCATGGCCTTCAGGAGGCCTTCCAGGATATGGGCGCGGCGCTGGGCCTTGTCCAGTTCGAACCGGGTGCGGCGGACGACGACCTCATGGCGGAAGTCCACGAAATTCTGAAGGATATCCTTGAGGGAGAGGGTACGCGGACGCCCCTTCACCAGAGCCACGTTGTTGAACGAGAAACTGGACTGGAGCGGCGTGTACTTGAACAGCGTGTTCAGCACGACGCCCGAATTGACGCCCTGCTTGAGGCGGATCACCACGCGGATACCCTCGCGGGAACTCTCATCATTGATATAGGAGATGCCTTCAATCTTCTTGTCCTCGGCCATCTGGGCGATCTTCTCGATCATTTCCCGTTTGTTGACCATGTACGGAATCTCGGTCACGACGATGGTCTCATGTCCGCGGTCGTCCACCTCGATCTCCGTCTTGGAACGCACCACGACCCGGCCGCGGCCCGTCTCATACGCCTCCTTGATGCCGCTGCGGCCCATCACGATACCCCCCGTAGGGAAATCCGGACCCTTGATATACTGCATCAGTTCATCGGTGGTGATCTCCGGATTGTCGATATAGGCGCAGATCGCGTCGCAGCATTCGCCGAGGTTGTGCGGAGCCATGTTCGTCGCCATACCGACGGCGATGCCGGACGCACCATTCAGCAGCAGGAGCGGCGCCTTGGTCGGGACGACCGTCGGCTCCTGCAGGGTGTCATCGAAATTCAGGGTCATGTCGACGGTATCCTTGTCCATGTCGGCCAGGACGTCCTCGGACATTTTCTCCAGCTTCGCCTCGGTGTAACGCATGGCCGCCGGGGAGTCACCGTCCATGGAGCCGAAGTTACCCTGTCCCCACACCAGCGGATAGCGCTGGTTCCACCACTGGCCCAGACGGACCATGGCGTCATATACGCTGGAATCGCCGTGCGGATGGTACTTACCCATCACATCACCGACGATTCGTGCGGATTTCTTCGTCTGGCCGTTGTAGCGCACACCCATCTCATTCATGCCATACAGGACGCGGCGCTGCACCGGTTTGAGGCCGTCACGGGCATCCGGGAGGGCACGGGACACGATGACGGACATTGAATAATCAATGTAGGCCGTCCGCATCTCATGGTCGATCTCCACCGGCTGGATAAGCCCCGTCGGCTGTTCTTCTTCCATCAAATACTTCTCTTCGTTATTATCCATTTGCTTTTCCTAAAATATCCATGTTTCCATAAACGTGCAAATATAATCAAAAAAAACAAAACTGACAAAATGGCGGAAAACCCTCCGGAGCACGGTTGTTGATACAGGGGATTTTACTTACATTTGTAACACGATACCCGAAAAGACATGATGCAACTGCAGATATCCGACGACCTGAACGGAATCATCAAATACGCCCGCGAAGAGGCCATGCGCACCGGCAGCTACGGCATCGGGCCCGACCATCTGTTCCTCGGCGTGATCCGCCACGAGGACAACAGCGCCTTCAAAGTTCTGCAGGGGCTGGGTGTGGAACCCGCCGAACTGAAATCCTTCATCGACGGGAGAATCTTCACCAACGAAGCCATCCCCTACGCCGAGATCGACCATATCAACTTTTCCCGCCAGGCGCAGAACGTCCTGAGCATCACCGTGATGGAAGCCACCCGGATGAAGAGTCCTGAGGCGGCGCCCCACCATCTGCTCCTGGCTCTCTGCCGGACCACGGACAGTTACGGCCAG
>JAGAHD010000097.1 GCA_017627255.1 Bacteroidales bacterium
ATGATGGCCAAGGACTCCGTGAAGAAACGCCTCCAGCGGGATTCCAGCGAAGGCATGTCCTTCACCAAGTTCAGCTACCAGCTCATGCAGGGATACGATTTCTACTGGCTGTGGAAAAACAAGGGATGCGTCCTCCAGCTCGGCGGTTCCGACCAGTGGGGCAACATCACCACGGGCACCGAGTTGATCCGCCGTATGGACGGCGGCGAAGCGTTCGCCCTAACCTGCCCGCTGATCCGCAAGGCAGACGGGACCAAATTCGGCAAGACCGAGAAAGGCAACATCTGGCTCGATCCCGAACGGACATCCCCGTATGAGTTCTACCAGTTCTGGCTGAATGTGGCCGACGACGACGCAGAACGTTATATCAAGATCTTCACGATGCTTGACCGGGAAACCATTGGACAGATCATCGCAGAACACCGCGAGGATCCCAGCCAGCGCCGGCTCCAGAAGGTTCTGGCCCGGGAGGTTACCGTCATGTGCCACGGACAGGAAGCGTATGACAATGCCGTCCAGGCCTCCCAGCTCCTGTTCGGCAACGTTTCATCCGAAGTGTTCCGCAAGATGGACGAGCGTACGGTCCGCGAGGTCTTCGCCAACGTCCCTTCCTTCGAAGTGCCGGCGGCGGAGTTCCCCTGCAACCTGCTGGACCTGCTGGCCGTCAAGACCGGCATCTTCCCTTCCAAGGGAGAGGCCCGCAAGATGGTCCAGGGCGGCGGCGTGTCCCTCAACAAGGACAAAGTGGCGGATATCGCCTATGATGTGACGGCGGAAGACATCATCAACGGACACTATATCCTGGCCCAGAAAGGCAAGAAGAATTATTTCATCATCAACGTCATTTAAGATGGAAAAGACCGCTTCAACCCGGCAGCTGAAAGTCGCGAGGGAGATTCAGAAAGACCTTGCGGAAATCATCCGCGCCAAGGGCATGGCTGCCTTCGGCGGGGCCATGGTGACGGTCAGTGAGGTTCGCGTGAGTCCGGATCTTTCCGTCGCCAAGGTCTATGTCAGCATCTTCCCTTCCGCCAAGCAGGAGGAAGTCATGCACCTGCTGGGCGAGAATGTCAAGGCTCTTCGCGGTGAACTGGGCCGCCAGGTGGGAAAACAGCTCCGTATCGTACCGGAACTCGTGTTCTATCTGGACACGACGCTCGACTACGCCGCCCATATCGAAGAATTGCTGAAAAAATGACATGAACCTCCCGCTCCGATTCGCCCTCCGCTACTTGTTTGCCCGGAAATCACACAATGTGATCAACATCATTTCGGGCATCAGCGTTGCGGGCATGGCCATCGGGACGGCCGCCCTCGTCATCATCCTCTCCGTCTTCAACGGATTCAACGACCTCGTGAGAAACACCCTCGGGGACATTGAACCCGACATCCTGGTGAAGCCGGTGAACGCCAAGGTGTTTGTTCCGGACTCGGTCGCTGCGGAGCGCCTGTATGCGCTGGAGGAAATCCATACCCTGTCCAGCGTCCTGGAAGAACAGGCCTTCCTCTCCTATGACGGAAGGCAGAGCCTGGCCCGCGTGAAAGGCGTGGACAGCGTCTACGAAGAGGAATCTCCCCTCCGCACCCACATGACCGACGGGGAATTCACCCTGCACAAGGGCCAGCGTCCCATGGCTGTCGTCGGGAGCGCCCTGGCCTGGAACATGGAAATCAACCCGCATTTCCTGGCTCCGGTGGAAATCTACTACCCCGAGCGCCGCGGCACCGTGTCCCTGGCCAACCCGACCGCTTCACTGCGGAGCACCCGGACAGGCGTCGCCGGCCTGTTTTCCATCAACGCGGAAGTCGACGGGGAGCTCGTCCTCGTTCCCATCGAAGTCATGCGCCAGGTACTGGACTATGACGAGGAAATCTCAGCGCTGGAAATCCGCCTCGCCCCCGGAGCCACGGAAAAGGAAGTCCACCAGCTGATCACCAAGGTTTCAGCTATCATGGGACCCTCGTTCCGGGTCATGGACCGCTACCACCAGAACGAAACCCTCTACAAGATGATGCGCTACGAGAAACTGGCCATCTACATGATTCTCATCTTCGTCGTCCTGGTCATCGCCTTCAACATCTTCAGTTCCCTTTCCATGCTCATCATCGAGAAGAAGGGGGACATCGAGACACTCCGCAGCCTGGGCGCACCAGAGGCCATGACCCGGCGGATTTTCCGGTTGGAAGGATGGCTCATCTCCCTGCTCGGCTTGGGCATCGGCCTGGTCGCAGGCATCGGTTTCGTGCTGCTCCAGCAGCATTTCGGCCTGATCCGCATGCCCGGAAACTATATCGTCCATGCCTATCCCGTCATCCTCAAGGCCGGCGACCTCCTTTGGACGGTAGCCGGTGTCGCAGCTGTCGGTTATTTCATCGCCATCCTCCCCTCCCTCATGAAAACCAATTCTTCCGACATATGAAAAGAACCATCGTCCTCTTCCTCACCCTGTGCGCAGCCCTGACGCTCGGCGCCCAGGACAAAGGCGGCATCAGCGGAGACATGCTCCGTGAAATCCGCAAGGGATACGAGGGATCCGCCGCTGACAAAGCGATCCGGAACGCCCTCAACACGGCCCCGATCAACACCCTGGCTGCCAATGCGGACAATGCGGCGATGATCGATACCCATTTCTCCGACGAAGTCAAGACAAAGGGACGCACCGACCAGCTTTCTTCCGGCCGGTGCTGGCTGTTTACGGGGCTGAACGTCCTCAGGGCCAAGATGATCGAGAAATACGACCTCGGCGCCTTCACCTTCTCCCAGAACTATGTCTTCTTCTATGACCAGCTGGAAAAGGCCAACCTCTTCCTCCAGGGCATCATCGATACCCGGAACCTACCGGACGACGACCGCCAGGTAGACTGGCTGTTTTCGAACCCGATCGGTGACGGGGGCCAGTTCACCGGCGTCTCCAACCTCATCATGAAATACGGAGTGGTACCTTCCGAAGCCATGCCCGAAAGCTACCATGCCAACAACACGTCCCAGATGCGTACCCAGCTGGCCCTCAAACTCCGGGAAGACGGAATCCGCCTCCGCCAGGCCGCCCGCGCCGGCGCCCGGGAAGACCGGCTCCAGGCCATGAAGGTACAGCAGCTCCGGGAAATCTACCATATCCTCGCCCTCTGCCTCGGCGTCCCGCCGGAGGAATTCCAGTGGACCCGTACGGACTCCAAGGGGAATATCGTCTCCACCAAGACCTACACGCCGAAAGGTTTCTACGAAGAGTTCGTCGGCACCGACCTGGAAAACAGCTACATCATGGTCATGAACGACCCCTGCCGGGAATACTACAAGGTTTACGAGATCGAATATGACCGACACGTCTACGACGGAGAGAACTGGGTGTATCTGAACCTCCCTGTCGAGGAAATCAAACCGCTGGCAATTGCCTCCATCAAGGACAACACCGCCCTGTACTTCTCCTGCGACGTCGGCAAGTTCCTGAACCGGCAGAAAGGCGTCGCGGACCTCAGGAATTTCGATTATGAGTCCCTGATGGGCGTTTCTTTCGGCATGGACAAGAAGGAACGCGTATACACCCATGCCAGCGGTTCCACCCACGCCATGACCCTCATCGCCGTCGACATCAAAGATGGCAAGCCGGTCAAATGGATGGTGGAGAACAGCTGGGGAGCCACCAGCGGCTACCAGGGAAACATCATCATGACGGACGAATGGTTTGACGAGTATATGTTCCGTCTCGTCGTGGAGAAGAAATACGTTCCGTCTTCCCTCCTGAAATACCTGGACCAGAAGCCCATACGGCTCCCCGCCTGGGATCCGATGTTCCTTCCCGAAGAATAGCCATGCGCTGCGGTCCACATTCCTCCCCCGGATGGTGGGCCGCTGCCTGCCTGTCCACCGTCCTTTTCGCCATCCTTGACCTGACGGCCGGGGACGGGGGGATGTCCATCCCCGCAGGTGCCTTGTTGTGGAAACTGCGGCTGCCGCGTGTGGTGGCCGCCCTCGTCGCGGGGGGCGGACTGGCCCTTGCCGGAGCCCAGATGCAGGCCTTGTTCCGGAACCCGCTCGCCGATCCCCACATCATGGGCGTCAGCGGCGGAGCAGGCCTCGGCGCCGCCCTGGCCACCCTTGCCGCCGG
>JAGAHD010000098.1 GCA_017627255.1 Bacteroidales bacterium
GTGTGGCTGGAACACCTCCTTTTTGGAGCAAGATCCTTGGCTGGACGCTTGGATGAAAAGAGTGTACAAGGTTGCACTTTTTAGTCTTTCATTATTATACAGGCTCTTAGCTCAGTTGGTTAGAGCGCTACACTGATAATGTAGAGGTCGGCAGTTCAACTCTGCCAGGGCCTACTGGAAAGCCGGCTTCATGTCGGCTTTTTCCTTTCCGGGGGTATAGCTCAGCTGGTAGAGCACCTGCTTTGCAAGCAGGGGGTCGCCGGTTCGAATCCGACTACCTCCACAAGTGAAAGACCACCGCCCGTCGGGCCGGTGGTCTTTTTTTGTGTTATTTTGTATTATTTCCGGGCAATCAGCCGTTCGTTCTGCGGGCGAGAGCGGTTGGACTCGATGGTGATCTGCACCATTCCGCCCATCTCGCGGTACCGGATCACCCGGGTCCCGTTCAGGGAGAGGACATCCACGATGTCCGAAGGGTCCGTGTTGTCCGGGACCGTTACGGAGAAGAACCCTTCCGTATCGGTTGCCGCCAGGCTGCGGTGTGCGGGGTTTTCCTGGTTGAAGACAACCATCTTTACGCCTTCCACCGGTTTCCCTTCCCGGTCTGTTACATAGCCCCGCACGACCTTGGCTTGGACACTGATACCCATCATGCTCAGAAGAGCAACTGTCAAAAGAACAAATACGCGTTTCATACATCAAAGTATTAATTGTTAAACATTCATTGTCGTTCGACTCGGGAGAAACACGCCCCGTGCCAAACTGGCAATGTGCTATGAATCAATATTTTGATGATTTCTTGCGCTGTAAAATTGCCCTTTACACTTTACATAAAATGTAAAGAAATAGGCGGCCCGAAAAGGGTGCCGGACAGGCTTGCCCTGCAAACCCGTGGCCGCCCGTGGCCCCGTGAACGGGAGGGGCCCGCCGCGAAGCGGTGGGAGGGATGAGCGAAGCGAAGGTTTGCAGGGCAAGCCTGTCCGGCGCCTACGTCTTTCCCCGTGAAGGGGAGGTGTCGGGGCTATTTGAACAGCTTCGGGGCGAAGGTGTTCAGGTAGAGCCGCCAGTTGGCCCAGGTATGACCGCCTTCGGAGACAAAATACTCGTGCGGGAAACCCAGGTCGTCGAGTTTGGCATGCATGCTCTCGGCCCGCTGGAAGAGAAAATCGGATGAGCCGCAGGCCAGGAAATAGAGCTTCACGCCTGCCTTCTGGAGGGTGGCGAGCTGCTCGGGCGTGGCATCGCCGGCTGCGGAGAGGGGACAGATGTAGTCGAACATCTCCGGATACAGGATAGAGGCGGTGATGGTGTGACCGCCGCCCATGGAAAGGCCTGCGATGGCTCGGGAAGCGGGCTTCGGAACAGCCCGGAAATGCTTCTCGATAAAGGGAACGATTTCCGTGCAGAGGCTGTTTACGTAGGCGTTGCGAAGCGATTCGGAGCGCCAGTCCATCTGCTTTTCGGGAATGTTCAGCGTACGTGCGGCCTGCTGGCCGGGGTTGCCGTTGGGCATCACCACGATCATCGGCTCCGCCAGTCCCTTTTCGATGAGATTGTCCAGGATCTGGGCCGTCCGTCCCATGGAAATCCATGCTTCCTCATCTCCGCCGGCACCGTGGAGGAGATACAGGACCGGATACTTCTTTTTGGGATTGCTTTCATAGCCGTACGGCGTATAGACGGTCAGGCGGCGGCTGTATCCGAGGATCTTGCTGTCGTACCAGGGATGGCTCACGGTGCCGTGGGTCCTGGCTTCGCCATAGTTTTCCGTCCGTTTGCCGGGAACGGTGAGCATGGGCAGGTACCGGGTGCCGTCGCGCTGGACGAGAACGTTCTGCGGATCGTACACGGCAACGCCGTCGACGACGAAATTGTAGGTATAGATCTCCGGCTCGGGGAGGGGGATGGTCACTTCCCAGACATTGTTTTCCCCACGGACCATGTCAATGGCGTCTCCCCACGGGTTCGGCAGCCAGGAGCCGCTGAGTTTCACGACGGTGGCATAATCCGCCTTCAGGCGGAAGACGACGCTGTCCTGGCGGATTTCAGGGGAAATAACGGGACGCTGGCGCCCGGACGCGAAGTTGGCCAGTTCCTGGGCATGCAGGGCGCCTGCTGTCGCGAGGCACGCTGTTACGAGAATCAGTATCTTTTTCATGGCTGAGATTATTGAAGGCTGCCGGAATTGACGACGGGCTGGGCGGCTTCGTCACCGCACAGGACGACCAGCAAGTTGCTGACCATGGCCGCCTTGCGCTCTTCGTTCAGGTTCACGATGCCGTCATCTTTCAGTTTGTCCAGGGCGATCTTGACCATGCTGACCGCGCCTTCCACGATCTTCTCCCGGGCGGCGATGATAGCATCGGCCTGTTGGCGGCGGAGCATTACGGCGGCGATTTCCGGCGCATAAGCCAGGTAATTGATCCGGGCTTCCGTCACATGGATACCGGCCATGGCGAGACGCTCGTTGAGGGTACGGACCAGCTGTTCGTTGATTTCCTCGGCATTGCTCCGGAGGGTGAGTTCATCGCTGGAGGAGGCGTTGTCATACGCGTAGCAGCCGGCTACCTGACGGAGGGCGGCATCGCTCTGGACGCGCACGAAATTCTCAAAAGCCATGGAGAGGGAGCGGGCTACGATGGCGTGTCCGTTGCTGACAACCGGTGTGGCAAATGACTGGCTGTCAATTTCAAACAGGGCTTTGTACGTGTCTTCCAGCTTCCAGACGAGGACCATTCCGATCAGCACGGGATTGCCTGCTTTGTCGTTGACCTTGATCGGTTCGGGGTTCAGGTTGCGGGCGCGAAGGCTGACGCTCTTCTTGTTCAGCAGGGGATTGACCCAATAAAACCCTGTCTTGGTGAAGGTTCCGCTGTATTTCCCGAAGAAAACCAGCACTTTCGCCTCGTTGGGTTCCTGTTTGATGAAGCCGAACAGGCAGATCATGGTTACGATGAGGAGGATGCCGCCGCAGAGGACGTATCCACCGCTACGCTCCGCCATGACGAAGCAGCAGACGATGAGGGCCAACAGGACCAGAATGCCGAAGAGAGCGACAAAGCCGTTGATAACCAGGCCTTTGTACGCAAATTCTTTCTTGGTTTCCATAGGATGGGTGTTTTAATTGTTGAGTTATCAGTTATTCGGGCAAGGATTTTGATGCCTTTTCAGGCATGGGAATCATGAGTCTCCTCCTGAATGCCTGGCAACTGCCCCAGAACCTGTTGGGACGGGGGCTTGCCCTGCTGTATGTTCCCGGGACGTGGAGGGAGTACAGGGGAGTCCGGGTGCTTCTGTCCGACAGGATGCGGGGTGGAATCAGCCTCGGCCGGACCATCATCCTCTCTCCGGCTTATTGCAGCGAGCGGACCCTCCGTCACGAATGGGGCCATACGCGGCAGTCGCTGCTCCTGGGGCCGCTGTACCTGCCGCTGGTCGGGCTTCCATCCCTGTTGTGGGCAGCCTGGTGGCGGCCCGGTCGGGGAAGAGGGTACTATACGTTCTTTACCGAACGGTGGGCGGACCGGCTGGGCGAAGTAGGACGCCCGCATCCAACGGACCGTCAGTCACCGTAGGGCTTGGCGTTGTTCCACTCCTGCAGCAGGTAACCGTGCCGGTCGACGCAGTGGTCGTGGATCGTCGCTTTCCGGGCTTCATCCAGGCTGTTCCACCAGCGGGTGCAGGCGGGGTACCGTACCAGGGACTCATCCACCGTTCCGTCCGGCGAGGCCTTGGAAAGGGCTTTCCGGACAATCCTTTCTTTCTGGGCGATGGTCAGGGAAGACCACCAGATATCCAAATTGTCATTATGCATAGTGCGAGCGTGTTATCCAGTGCTGTACAAAGATACGTTTATTTTCCGTTATTCGGCTGAAAAAGAGGCATTTTATTGAGGCCCTTTTCCCTTTTAAATCTCGTTGGGAATATGTATCTTTGCGAAGGAAAGACAGATGGATATGCAGAAAGAATATGTCACACCAGTGATCCGGATCATTCCTCTCCGCACCGAGAGCGGTATCTGCAGCCCGCTTCCGGGAGGCAGTGAGGACATCGGATACGAAGACTGGGATTGAACCGGAATCCGGGTGGCGTCTCGCAGTGACCGTCATCACATAACTTAACAAATACACATATGAGAGCACTATTACTTTTCCTCCTTGCGTCCATCCTTCCGCACCAGGAAGCATGGCGCGTGAGTTATGACTCTGTCGGCGTGACCGGCCTGGTGTCCGTAAAAGATCCTTATGAGGCCAACCTCATCGAGCGGGGACGGCTCGGGGACGTGACCGTAACCTACAAGGTGCAGGACGGCCTGTGGCAGACGCTTTCTGCGCAAAAACGGGTTTTTTCCGAGCGCGACGGCGTGCTTACCTACACGGACCGCGGACTGGGCGACGCCCTGGTCATGACCCAGACTTTCTCTGCGGAAGGGACGGACCTTCACTGGGGCATCCAGCTGGAGAACCGGTCGAAATTCCCCATCTTTATCGGCGATCTGGCCATCGCTGTCCCCTGGAAGAGCGGTGCGGAGGATCCGAAAGAAATCTTCGAGCGTTCCTTCACCAAGCATGCCTTCGTGAGCGGTGACGCTTCTTTTTTCTATTTCACGCGTTTCAGTGGAGAGGCCCCCTACCCGATGCTGATTCCCGATACGGGGACTCCGTTGGAGTATTACGCCAATGACCGTCGCAACTACCTGGCATATATCCGTTCGGCCAAGAGCGGGACGCGGGAGACGCGCGGAACCTGGCGGCAGCCGCACACCGGCGAGACGCTTGCTCCGGGAGAGAGCCGTACGTATGGATTCACTTATGTGGCGGCCGATTCGTATCCGGGGATGCGCGAGGAACTCTACCGGAGGGGTTCCATCGACACGAAGATTGTTCCCGGCATGACGGTCCCGCGGGGACAGAAAGCGGTTTTTGCCCTCCGCACCCAGTGCGGAATCGATGCGGTGACCGCGGAGTTCCCTTCCGA
>JAGAHD010000099.1 GCA_017627255.1 Bacteroidales bacterium
GCTTTTTCTTGATTTAAGTTGACTGTTGTTCTCAATAACAGATATTTTGCAAGTATCGTCATATCAATAGTTTACGTTGGATTAAATGATTTTTGTTGACGGTCTGATTTTCAAAGGTTCGACTCTCACCTACCGCACAAGAGACAGTCCAAAAGGCTGTCTCTTTTCTTGTCTTGTCCTGAAACAGTTTACCGGAAAAAACGTATATTTGCATCGACAAGATAAATCCATGAAAACCCGTCATTTCTGCTGACGGCTTCAAGGTGGGACTGATGGACACAAGAAAGAGACATCCAATCAAGGCGCGGCTGCGGGCTTTTGCCATCTGGCAGGAGCTGGGATATCTCCCCTGGCGGAAGACGGCGGAAGCCAAGACGCAGAAACAATCCGGCGACTTCTATAAGGGGGCCTTCGACAGCATCCCCTTCCTGAACGATGATGCAAAACGGACATTCATCCATCTGCTTCTGCGCCCCGGCTACATGATCCGGGACTATATCCGGGGAGACCACGAACGATACCTGGCCCCCCTGACGGCGTTGATTATCTTCTATGCCTTTTTCGCCCTGGTCTCAGCCGTTGTCCAGCCGGTGCAGCAGCTGAAACAGGAAAATGCCGCCATCAAGATCCAGGACACCCCATCGGATTCCCTGTCGAAGTCTCTCGAATCCATAGAGGATTCACCTGGGGACTTGGATACGCTTGAGCATGCGCGCGCCATATCGCTGGCCAAGAACACCGTGTTGACGATCCACAAGGGGTGGGTCTATCTCCACTTGGACCAGTATCCGGAAGAGGTGGACACCCAGCATGAATCCTCCCTGGCGGCCTTGGAAGGCGCCCTCCGGAGCCAGGGTATTCCGCTTTTCCTTCGTCAATTCCTCCTCCTCTGGCTGGCGATGGCCATCACGCTGCGACGGCAGAAGCTGCGCATGTCGGCTTATGCCGCCGGCTCGGCCTACATCCTGTGTCAGTTCTGCTTTTTCATGCTGTTCGCCCTGCTGTTCTCCTTCGGGAAAAGTGCGAAGATCGGCATTCTCCTGATACTTGCCCTGCTGGTCCTGGATTACCATCAGTGGCTGGGTACGCGCTACACGAAGAGCTTCTGGCTGGCTGTGAGGACCGGCCTCTGGTACGGGGGTATGTACACCTTCTTCATTATCCTGGTGGGCGTAACGGCTTTCTTTGTCGCCTGGCTCAGGCAATAATGGATGAGTTACTACAGGGCATTCAGGCTGGTTCTGCCTTTTCAGAAACGCCAGCCGATGCCCCCGTGAAAGAATGTCGCGACGGGACCGAGCGTGGCTTCACCGAATCCGTAGAGGTGGCGGCTGCCGTACCTGACGCCGAGAAAGGTCAGCATCGGCATCGGATAGCCATACGGTTCCCTGAAATCGAAAACGAGGCCGAGCCCCGCACCGGAATACAGGTTGACATCACTGTCGGGATTCCAGATATGGCGGAACTGGGCGACAACAGACAAGAACGGGGTCGAAACCCTCCAGCCGGCGAGAGCACTGTCTTTCAGGTTATACCTCGGTTTGCCAGCGGGATCTGTACCGAAAACGCCATACTGGACAATCCGGTGATGGCACCAGGTGAACCCTCCCGTCAGTACCAGTTCCGTGCGGGGCTTGACCCTCCATGCGCCGGAAAGACTGGCTACGGGATAGAATGCTCCCTCCATGTACGCTTCCTGCCCCAACTCGGCCAGAGCTATTTTTTCCGATCTGGTAATAGAAAAACCCCAACTATGGAGAGGCGGCCATCCGGTACCGGCCTCCAGTGAAAAACGGGAAAGCTGTCCGTCCTGGGCCCGGACAGCCAGAGCGGATGCCAGCAGGATGACAAGGCAGGCAAGACTCTTTTTCATGGCACTAGGGCAGACGGTCGAGCCGAATCACGATTTCCCTTTCCCGAAGGTCTGCAAAAGATGTATCCACGGCTGCATACAGGCCTTCCGGGTCTTCGAAACGGACAAACGGTCCTTCCAGGTTCCTCACATACGGAAGGCTGACCCGGCACTTGCCGTCCGCCCCGGTCACGCCAAGTTCTTTGAAATACTCGACGCCTCCGGTGGCATTTCCGGTAATCCGGACCCCTTCGATGGGCTCTCCCGTCTGTTTGGAAACGAGGGAGAAAGACATGGGCGCACTCCCCGCCTCATCCGTGAGGGCAGGCTGGGGCACTCCGTAACAGGCTTGGAACACAAAGAGGGCCCCGGTCAGGGACGCACCCTTCATCAGATTGTGCAACCATTTCATAAACGCAAAGTTAACTATTTTCCGCAATCAGCCAACAATCTCTTCAGAATTGTTATCTTTGTTTCCATGAATCCTTTCTTTTTCCGGCTTTTTCGCGACAACGAGACCAAGGTGCACGAACTGAGCTACCTGTTCTGGGAGTGTACCACCCGCTGCAACCTGAACTGCCGCCACTGCGGCAGCGACTGCTCTGTCCAAAGCCGGGACAAGGACATGCCCCTGGAGGATTTCCTGCAGGCGCTGGACACGATTCCTGCGGCGGAGCGGCCCAATGACTTCTGCGTCGTCCTTACGGGCGGCGAACCGCTGTTGCGCCCCGACATCGGAAGGATCGGCCGGGAAATCCGTGCCCGCGGAGCCGGCTGGGGCATCGTATCCAACGGATGGTTTTACGACGAAGCCGCCCACACGAGACTCATGGAAGCCGGGATGGGCGCCGTCACCATCAGCCTGGACGGGCTGGAAGACTCCCACGACTGGATGCGGGGACGCCCGGGAAGCTTCAGCCGCGCGATCCGGGCTATCCGCCTGACAGCCGGGGATCCCCGCCTGAATGCCGATGTGGTCACCTGCGTCAACAAACGGAACTACAGTGAACTGCCACGGATCCGGCAGACATTGTCGGAGCTCGGCGTCAAGCAGTGGCGCCTTTTCACGGTCATCCCCATCGGCCGTGCCGCCTCTGATCCGGACATGCGCCTTTCCGACGAAGAATTTACCGGCCTGATGGAATTCATCAAAAGCAGCCGTCAAGAAGGAGGGAGGATGAAAGTCTCGTTCAGCTGCGAAGGATACCTCGGCCGGTATGAGGAAAAAGTGCGGGACCTTCGCTTTTTCTGCCGCGCCGGGATCAACATCGCCTCCGTCCTCATCGACGGCCGTATCTGTGCCTGCCCCAATGTCGACCGCGACCTTTTCAGCCAGGGAAATATCTATACGGACAATTTTTACGAAGCCTGGGAACGGCGTTTCCAGCCCTTCCGCGACCGGAAATGGACCCGTATAGGAGCCTGCGCGGACTGCCGGGAATGGAAAAAATGCCTTGGAAACGGCATGCACAACTGGCACGGGCCGGACGGCAGGTTACTCCAATGTCACTTCGGCAAGATTGTATAGCCCGCCTTTTCGCTCTGCCCCGCCCAGCGAATCCGTATTTTAGCGAGATTCAGCAGTTCTCCTCACTTAATGCGATAATATTCGACCATTTAAGAAAATTTTTCTTACCTTTGTATAATTGTGCTTGCACGCAAGCACGTAAGACAACCGGAGCAAACTATAACCAACCTTATTTTTAACACAAATCCAATTAACAAAAGTATGAAACGACTTTTTGCCATCATGCAACTCGTTGCATGCCTGACGCTTGCAGCCTTCCCTGCCGCAGCGCAGCAGCGGTCCCATGCCGTGAGGGGTGTCGTCACAGATGCCACAGGCCCTGTTCCCGGGGTGAACGTGGTCGTCGCCGGCAGCACTTCCATCGGTACGATGACCGGAATGGACGGTGCTTATTCACTGCCTTCCGTTCCCGTCGGTTCCGTCCTCCAGTTCTCCTTCGTGGGCTACACAACCCAGGAAATCACGGTCGGCGACCAGGAAGTGATCGATGTCTTCCTCGTTGAAGATTCGAACCTCCTGGAGGAACTCGTCGTCGTCGGTTACGGTACCCAGAAGAAGGCCAACCTGACCGGTTCCGTCGCTTCCGTGACCAGCCGTGAAATCGAGAACATCCCCGTCGCCAACGCAGCCACCCTGCTGCAGGGCCGTCTCCCGGGCGTTACGATCACCAGCAACGGTGCCCAGCCTGGCCAGGACACGCCGCAGATCCGCGTCCGCGGTATCGGCACCCTGAGCGACAACAATGACCCGATGGTCCTCATCGACGGTGTCGAAGCCGACGTCTCCCAGATCGCCCAGATCATGGCCTCCGATATCGACAACATCTCCGTCCTGAAGGATGCAGCTTCCGCCGCCATCTACGGTGTGCGGGCCGCGAACGGCGTTATCCTCATCACCACCAAGCGCGGTGTAGAGAGCGACCGTCCGACCCTGACCTATTCCGGCAGCTATTCCGTCAATACCCCGACCGTCCTGCCCGAATTCGTGGACTCCTACAACTGGGCCCTCCTGTACAACGAACAGAAAGGAGGCATGTACTACACCCAGGAAATGCTGGACAAACTGAAGAACGGGACCGATCTCGACCACTTCGCCAACACCAACTGGAATGACGCCATCTTCCAGACCGGCCACCTGAGCCAGCACAACATCTCCGCCCGCGGCGGTACCAAGAATACCCATTACATGATTTCCCTCGGTTACCAGAACCAGAAGGGTATCATCATCTCCACGGGTAACGACCGCTACAACTTCCGCTCCAACGTGGACGCCAAGGTGGGCTTCCTGACCCTCGGCCTGAACCTCTCCGGCTCCGCCGACCAGATCCACGAATCCACGACCGGCATCGCCGGCAACAACGGTGATACCATCACCCGTCTCCTTGTCTGGTTCACCCGCCCGACCGTTCCGATCATGTACTCCAACGGAGAATACGGTTTCGTGGACGGTACCGACCAGTCCGCCTCCATCTTCAAGAACCCGGTACAGCAGGCCAATACGGGCCGCAAGGTCCACACCAACTACTACGTAACGGTCAATCCGTTCGCCGAAGTGGACATCGTGAAAGGCCTGAAGTTCCGTACGAGCTTCGCTTACAGGATGTTCCTGAACGACCAGTCCAGCTACAACCCCAAGTACACCCGTTACAACGCGGAAGGTGTCGAGGTTGCCGGCGGTTCCTCCAACAACTCGCTCTCCAAGACCCGCTCGATGAACGACGGCTGGCAGAATGAAAACACCCTGACCTACAATTTCAATATCGGCCAGAACACTTTCAACATCCTCGCCGGTCATTCCCTGCAGTACTCCCACACGGACAGTTTCACCGGTTCCAAGCAGACTTTCGCCACGGACAACCTCTTTGTCCTCGACGCAGGTACCACGAACCCTGCCGTGCGCAACAGCGCCAGTGAGCACTCCCTGCAGTCCTTCTTCGGCCGTATCAACTGGAACTATGCCGACCGTTACCTGTTCGAGGCCAACGTCCGTCATGACGGTTCCTCCCGCATGCCGAAGAGCCACCGCTATGCCACCTTCCCGTCCGTTTCCGCCGGATGGATCCTCACCAACGAGGAATGGATGCCTTCCCTCGGCCCGGTCAATTACCTGAAGCTCCGCGCCAGCTGGGGCAAACTCGGTAACCAGGAAATCGGCAACTATGCCTACACGCCGACCATGGCCGCCCAGTACAACTACTATTTCGGCAACAACAAGACCATCGGCCTCGCCGAGAATTCCGTCGCCAACGAAAACATCCGCTGGGAGACGACCCGCGTCACGGACTTCGGTTTCGACGCCGCCTTGTTCCGCGGAAAGGTGAACGTGAATTTTGACTACTTCGACAAACTTACCTCCGACATCCTCCTTCAGCTGCCCATGCCGGGCCTGTATCTCGGTTCCTTGAGTGCTCCGTACCAGAATGTCGGCAAGGTGGCCAACAAGGGTTGGGAACTCAACCTCGCCTACCATGACATGAAGGGCGACTGGAGCTGGAACGCAGCGTTCAACATCTCCTCCGTCACCAACAAGATCGTCGACAACGGCGGTATCCCCGTCATCAGCGGCAACACCATCAACCAGGAAGGCGAAGCGATCGGTTCCTACTATGGTTACAAGGACCTCGGTCTCGTCCACTCCCAGGCTGATATCGACGGCTACAAGAACTCCAAGGGCGAGCAGATCACCATCAACGGAAAGGTGCCCCAGCTCGGCGACATCCTCTATGAGGACCTCAACGACGACGCCAAGATCGATGCGGACGACCGCCAGATCATCGGCAACCCGTTCCCGAAGTTCTCCTACTCCCTGAACCTCGGCGCCGCATGGAAGAACTTCGACATGACCATGTTCTGGCAGGGTATCGGCGGCATCTCCCGCTTCTATGCCGAGCAGGCCACCATCTCCAACGGCGGTAACCTGACCACCCGCTGGCTGGACCGCGTGAGCGCAGACAATCCGAACGGCACCTGGTGCCGCATGGGCGAAGAGAACAACGAACTCAACTCCACCTTCTGGATGCAGCGTTCCGACTACTTCCGCCTCAAGAACCTCGAGCTGGGTTACACCTTCAGCCCGACGCTCGTCCGCAAGATCGGACTCCACGGCGTCCGCATCTACCTGCAGGGCACCAACCTTCTCACCATCACCGGCGTGAAGGGCTACGACGCGGAGAAGACCTCCGGCGACTCTGACAACCGGATGTTCCCGAACATCAAGTCCTATTCCGCGGGTATCAACATCAACTTCTAATCCGACGCTGTCATGAAACATCTCAACATATTTTTCGCATTTGTCGCAGCGGCCGGCCTGATGCTGGCCACGAACTCCTGCTCGGACGATTTCCTGCAGCGGGATTCCCTGTCTGCCGTGTCTGCCACTACCTTCTGGCAGACGCCGTCTGATGCGCTTAACGGACTTGCCGCCTGCTATGACGGTCTCCAGAGCGTGGATGTCTACAATGGCGGTCCCTGGGGCATCGGGCCTCTCAACATGGACTGCATGACCGACGACGGCGGCCACTTCAACTGGAGCGGCTGGATGCCGGGTTACGATATCGTGAACGGCACTTCCTCTACTTCGAACTCCTGCTCAAAGCGTTTCTGGGCCGCCTACTATGAGGTCATCAAGCGCTGCAACGCCCTCATCGCCAATATCGGCAACTGCCAGGGTCTCAGTCAGGAAACCCTCGACCAGTACATCGCCGAGGCGAAGGTGCTCCGCTCCTTCATGTATCTCAACCTGACCTCCACCTTCCAGGATGTCCCTTACCTGACCGAACCGCTTACCATCGAGACCGCCAAGGTTTCCAAGAATACCAAGTCCGAGATCGTACCCAAGCTCATCGCCGAACTGACGGAAGCCGCTGCCGCCTTGCCGGTGCAGGCTCCGGCCCTCGGCCGCATCACCAAGGGTGCCGCGCTGGCCATCCTCGGCCGCGTGTATCTGTACAACGAAATGTGGAGCGATGCCGCCAAGACCTATGAGCAGATCATCAACCTCGGCTGCTACGAGCTCTTCAACGACTATACCACCCTGTTCTGCGCAGACAACGAAGGTTGCAACGAAATCATCTTCTCCGTCCGCTATACCGGCCCCGGCCAGAGCGAAGGCGGCCAGTTCAACGCCCATTGGAACACCCCGCTGGAAGCCCTCAACGGAACGATCGACCTGGCAGACGCCTTCTACCAGCTGGACGGCACCCCGTATCCGAACAAGGATGACGTAGGCGAGTGGAAGGACGGCGCCATCGACATCAACAAGCCGAATCCGGACCGTTACAACAACCGCGACCCGCGCCTGAAGACCACCCTGTGGGTTCCGGGCATGTCCTGGAAGGGCAAGAGCATCGAGACCGGTGACACCTACGGCGGCGCTGCGGCTTCCTACTCCACCATCTATGTGAACAAGTATTTCGACGCCTATGACACATCCAACTCCTGGGATGCCGGTGACGACTTCTATGTCGTCCGTTACGCCGAAGTGCTCCTCTCCCTGGCCGAGGCCTATGTGGAGCAGGGTACCAACCTGGACAAGGCCATCCAGCTGGTCGACCAGGTCCGCGCCCGCGTCGGCATGCCGAAGGTCGAGGATGTGGAGAAGGCTACTTCCCAGGCTGACCTCCGCGAGGTGGTCCGTCACGAACGCCGCGTCGAACTCGCGTTTGAAGGACTCCGCCTGTACGACCTCTACCGCTGGCACATGATCGAGGAAGAAGTGAACAAGATCATGGCTGAGAAAGCCAAGTATGGCTTCTGGTATGAGGACCGCTTCTACCGCGGTGAGAAGGAATATGTCTGGCCGATCCCGCAGACCGAGATTGACGCCAACGACAACCTCATCCAGCACGATCTCTGGAAATAATCTTTTTTCATCCTCCCCATGAAAAAAACCGCACTTTTATTCGCCGCTGCCGCTGCAGCCTCCCTTCTTGCGGGAGGCTGCAAGGGCGGTGACGACCGCTATGCCGATTACCATCCCCTCCCCAAGGGAGCCGCGGTGGACAAGATCGACGGCATGAAGCTTGTCTGGCACGACGAGTTCGACGTGGACGGACGCCCGGGGGCCGACTGGTCTTACGAGAAAGGGTTCGTCCGGAACCGGGAACTCCAGTGGTACCAGGAAGAGAACTGCTTTGTCGAGAACGGGACCCTCGTCCTCGAGGCACGCAGGGACACGGTGGTAAACCCGGAATACAATCCCGAGGCCCCCGAACAGGACTGGAAGCATTCCCGTCCCTATGCCGCCTACACGTCAGGCTCCGTCAACACCCGCGACAGTTTTACCTACAAATATGGTAAACTGGTCGTCCGCGCGAAGATCTCGGTGGCGAAGGGCTGCTGGCCCGCCATCTGGACCCTCGGCAACAAGATCGGCTGGCCCGCCTGCGGCGAAGTCGACCTGATGGAATACTACGTAGTGGGCGAGAACGACACTCCGACGATCCTGGCCAACGTGGCATGGGGCGGTGAGCGGGGTGCCGAATGGCGGTCCACGTATCACAACCTCGAGCGCTTCCTGCAGAAGGATCCCGACTGGGTAGACAAATACCATGTCTGGGTGATGGACTGGACTCCGCAGGAGATCGTCCTTTCCCTGGACGGAGAAGTCCTGAACCGGGTCGACCTCTCGGAAACGGTCAACAAGGGCCGCGGCCAGGGCCAGAATCCTTTCAGCAACGACGATCCTGATTTCAAGGACTACATCCTGCTGGACCACGCCATCGGCCAGAACGGCGGAGACCCGTCCCAGACGGCTTTCCCGCAGCGGTACTACATCGACTATGTCCGTGTCTACCAATAATCAGCAACATGAAAAGCAGACTTACTCTTGCCGCGCTGGCATTCATCCTGATGCCGGCGCTTTTTGTTTCCTCCTGCAAGGAAAACGGTCCCTCCCCCGTCGCGACCGTCCGCTTCGATCCGACCAGGCAGATGTCCGGTCGAAAAATCGCACTCACGGATTTCGACAAGGCCTTCCCCACAGACTGGAGCGCCTATAACTATCTCGTTGTGACCGCCCGCACCTCCACGTCCCAGTACATGTACCTCGGGATGAACACGGACAGCGGTTATGCCGAGGCCAGCGTCACCTTCTACGCCTCTGACGGATGGATCCGCACGGCGATTCCGCTGGACTATTTCCGGAAGCGCCCCGCCGCCTCGCACGACATGGCGGCCACGTTCAACAAGAAACGCCCGTTCGCCCACATCGGCCTGCACGGCACCCAGCATGAGCTGACCGGCGTGGATTCCATCGGCATCCGCATGAACATGCCCGTGAAGGAAAGCCGCATCGAAATCGCGGACGTGAGACTCTCCGTGGACGATCCGGGTGACGCCTATCTCGGCACCCGGCCCATCGTGGACGAATTCGGTCAGTGGAACCTCGGGGAATTCGAAGGGAAGATCCATTCCGAGGAGGAACTGCGCGCCGAATGGGCCCGGGAAGACGCCGACCTTGCCGCCTTCTCGGACGAGGGCCATTCGGCCTACGGCGGAGACCTCAGTCACCGGTCCCGCGCAACCGGCTGGTTCCGGGTTGAAAAGACCGACGGCCGCTGGTGGTTCATCGATCCGGACGGATACCGGTTCCTGTCCAACGGATCCACCGACATCGAACCGGGCGGCGGCGGAACGGTTCTCAACCCGCTGGAAGGGATGTACGTCGAAAAGGCTCCAGAAGGGTTCCAGGCTCCGCAGCTTCGCCAGACCCTCGGCCGCATCGTCCGCGTCCAGCCCGCCCCGGAAGGCGAAGAGGACCACGTAGTCTGGCTGACCGACTGGAACCTGTACCGTCGCCATGGGGCGGAAGATACGGAGCGAAAGGCCAACCAGCTGAATATCAACCGTATGAAAGCATGGGGCATGAATACAATCGGCAACTGGTCCAGCCGTGCCCTCATGGATATGGACCAGGTTCCGTTCATGACTTCCCTCGGCAACATCGGCATCCAGACCGGCCTGTACGGCATGCCGGACGTGTACCGGGACGATTTCGAGGCAATCGTGGACGAGGGGGTCCGCACGTCCACGGCCCGCTACAAGGACAGCCGGATGCTGATCGGCTGGTTCCTCGGCAACGAGCCGACCTGGAGCAACAAGGAACTCCTCCTGTGCGACTACATTCTTGAAGCGAATGACGCCATGCCCATGAAGCAGGCCCTGCAGAAGCATCTCGCCGCCCATGGCGACACCCCGCAGAGCCGGAAAGCCTTTGCCTACCAGACCTTTGAGCGCTTCGTGCAGACGGTGGACAAGGCCCTGAAGAAATACGATCCGAACCACCTCAACCTCGGTATCCGCTTCGGCGCCGGCCTCCCCGCCGACGAAGTCCTCGAGATCTGCCGCAAATACTTTGACGTATACAGTTTCAACAACTACGGCATCGAGGCCAATGTCCGCACCATGGACCGGGTCAGCGAAGTCACCGGCCTCCCGATGATCATCGGCGAGTACCACTTCGGCTCCGTAGACCGTTCCCTGGGTGAATCCGTGATCAAGGTCACCTCCCCTGCACAGCGGGCCGTCGCCTACCGGAATTATACGGAAAAGGCGTTCGCCCACCCGGGGCTCATCGGCGTCTGCTGGTTCGCCTGGTACGACGAGCCGCTGCTGGGACGCGGCGACGGTGAAAACTACAACACCGGCCTGCTTGACGCGACCGACCGGCCGTACCCGCTGATGGTCGAGGCTGTCAAGGCATCCGCCGCCCGGATGTACGGCATCCACGAAGGGACTCTTGCCCCGTTCGATGAGCGTCCCGTACGCGCCGGGACCACCTTCATCGACGCCTGGGAGTAACCCCAGAGAATGCCAGTCTTTGCAAACGGACCGTTGCGCATTGTATTTTCAATGATGAGAACGGCCCGTTTTGCAATGGTATCACCAGACGACAAAAAGACTACCGCAAAAAGCC
>JAGAHD010000100.1 GCA_017627255.1 Bacteroidales bacterium
AAATGTCGCCCGGTAAAACAACAGACACGTCAACCAACTGCCCCACAACTTCCGACAGGGCAAAGTTTCCCCGGTAAAACAACAGACACGCCAACCAGCTGCCCCACAACTTCCGACAGGCAAATGTCGTTCGGTAAAACAACAGTCAGCCCCCTCAAGTCAATGCCCTATGGCACGACAAACTGACAATCCCCGAGATAACCGGCCGGCTACAGGACGTAGGTGCCTATGAAATCGAGGGTGAAATTGATGGCCTGCTTCAGATGGGACGGATTCGGGAAGCCGTGGGTCGCTTGGGAGATCACGCGTGTCTCGAAATGCCCGAAGGAAGCATCCGCCTTCTCCATGGCGTTGTTCGCTGTGACAGCGTCACGGTCTCCATAGATTGCGACGACAGGATTCCTGTATTTCTTGATGTCTTCATACACATTGTAACCCAGGAGTTTATCGTAGAAGACATGGCTGATGTCAAGTCCCATCAGATTGAATTTCTCGGAGTGGATCGCTTCCTTGGGATGGCGGTTCACGGCGTCATATCCGATGTTGAAGGCCGGATAAATCAGCACCATCGAATGGACACGGTCCGGGTGGGCTGCACCGGTGATCGAAGCGACGAGGCCACCCTGGCTGCAACCCATAATGACGATGCGCTTGGAATCGATGCCTTTCCATTTCCGGGCGGCGTCCATGATGGCGACCATGTCGTCACTCTCGGTAAAGACGGACATCTCGGTTGTCGCCCCTTCGCTGCGGCTTGTCATCGAGCCGCCGCAGAAATCGAAAATGCAGGCGGCCACGCCCCGGGAGGCCAGGGCTTCGGCATACGGACGGGTTTCCCGCCAGGAGGAGTTGTAGCCATGGCCGATGATCACGAGGGGAACTTTCCCTTTCACGCCCTTGGGCATGAACACCTCGCCCCAGATGCGTTTTCCGCCGCTTGTGCAATCCAGGTCGGAGACCGTATAGTCGGTCACCTGGTAAACTTTCTTGAAATTCTTGGATTCCACCGTCCAGTCCGGATAGTCCTGGAGCTGTCCGTTGAGGAAGACGACCGAGTTGCTCACCCGGCCCTTGAGCTGCCAGTCCAGCCACTGGAGGGCGATCCGGGCGAAAGATCCGCCGTTCGGTTGGGCAAATGTTCCCATATGCCCCCCGTCCTTCAGGTTGGCGAAGGCCACCGGAGTCTTCTTGATGCGTGCGTAATCCTTGATGGCGTTGGCATAGGCCACGTCCTCGTCATCACCGATAATATAAAGGACAGGGCCATGGAAATTGGTCAGTTTTTCCTTCGAGCAGCCGTTCATCTGCATGTCACCGATACCGGTATTGTACATCAGATAGGTCTTGAGACGCGGGTCGGCGGCCACGTTCATGACCTGGGCACCGCCGCAGGACTGGCCGCCCGCCGCCATGCGGTCGGGATCGATCTTGCCGTAATAGGGGCTTTCTGGATCGGCGTTCTGCGCGAGGATCCAGTCCATGGCCTCGTACATCATCGCATCCGGAGCCTTGACAATCTCCCGGTCATCCAGTCGCTTCTGCATGGGACCGAGGGCAATGACCACGTACCCGTGGGAGGCGATTTCGCTGAGAACCTTCTCATGGGTCAGGGAGGTGTTGTTGCAGCCTCCATTGGCGAAGACAAGGACCGGCAAGGGCCCTTCCGTTGCCGCTGCGTATTCCAGATTTTCAGGACGATAGACAACAAAATCCGGGAGGGAATGCTCTGTCAGGGCAACGGCCGGGTAGGCACCGCTGCCACCGCCGTCCACAACCTTGGACGGATACATGTTCTGCGTGAAATACTCGAGGGCCATCCCAAGGGAAACCTGCCAGTAAGACCACTCGTGGATACCGGAACGGACGCGCATCTCATAATCAATTCCCTTTGTGCGCAGCGCCTTCACGAAATCCATGTTGGACTCCAGGGTAAAATCATGGTCGCCGCAATCAATCAGCCAGCGGACGGTGCGCCAGGCACGGACCTCTTCGGGGGTACCGTTTTCCACCGTAGGAATAGGATTGTTCTCCTCCACACACCGTTGGCGGGCTTCCAGGGCAGGATCCCCGCTGTTTCCAAAGATCTCCTGACGACGGAGGTAGCCGCTCATGTCACAGACCATGTTGAACATCTCCGGATGGTGGAGGCCGTAGACCGTCGCACCGCCGCCGCCCATCGAAAGGCCGGCCACGGACCGGTAGCGCTTCTCCCGGCTGATGCGGTACGTTTTCTCCATATAGGGAATCAATTCGCCGAAGAAATAGTCCTCATATCGCCATTCCGGCATGTTGAAATAGATCATGTTGCCATCGCAGGCCTCGGGACAGACAATCACCATCTCTTCCATCTTGCCTTCGGAAACGAGACGGTCCACGGTCTGGGACATCTTGCCTTGCAATTCCCAGGTCGTATGGTGGTCGCCTCCGCCGTGCAGCAGGTACAGGACCGGATAGATGCGGTCAGGTTCGGAGTCATAACTTTCAGGAAGGCAGACCGAATAGGCCCGCTCCTGAACACCCTGGAGCAGGGAAACGGGCATCGTGCGCTGTTCAACGCGGCATCCTGCCCAAGCCGGGGCTCCTGTCACCAACAGGGCCCCGGCCAACATGAAGCAAGCAGCTTTCATCGAGTTCATCTCTTATGGGAAAATCAGTCCAACTTGACAGTCGGCCAGCCATCGGGTGTCCAGGTAATCTCCTTGATGAGAAGCTTCGACCGATACTCGTACTCGCTGTCATAGCCGTGCATGAACATATAGTCCTTGCCGTCGAAATCCACCACGGCACAGTGGCCTACGCCGGCATAATGGCCATTGCCCGTAGCGACGACGGTGCCGCCGCCGTCCATCAGGGAAACGCCGTCCTTGTCGATGTACGGACCCGTCACCTTCTCGGAACGACCCACCACCACGTTGTAGGTGCTGTTCTTGCCGCGGCAGCAAAGGTCATAGGAAACAAACAGATAGTAATAACCGCCATGGCGGAAGATGAACGGGGCCTCGACGGCGCCGTTGCCCGGATCGAAGTCGGCTCCGCGCGGGTCGCGGGCGATACCGTCATCCTTGCCGGCGATATCCTTGGTCGTCCCCTCCGGACGGCGGCATAGCGGATACCATTCCTGCTTCTCAGGCATCTTCGTGAGGGTTTCGTCCAGGCGGAACATCTTGATACCGCGCCAGAAAGAGCCGAAACAGAGCCAGCCGACCCCGTCTTCGTCCACAATCATGTTCGCGTCGATGGCATTCCACTCGTCACGTCCCGGGATGGATTCCACGATCATTCCCTGGTCTTCCCACTTGAAGTCCGGAGATTCGGGATTCAGGGTCTTGTTGGTCGCCACACCGATCGCAGAGATGTTGCGGCCGAAAACCGAATAGGAGTAATAGATGTACCACAGGCCGTTGTGGTACTGGATATCCGGAGCCCAAGGCATCCAGCGGAAGCCCTTGTCCACGGCCCACTGCGGGGTCTCGCTGAATACGGGTTTCTCAATGCGCCAGTGGACCAGGTCGTCCGAAGACATGACCGACATGCCGGTCGTGAAGACATAATAACGTCCGTCGCAATACGCAGCCACGGGATCGTGGGCGTCAGGATACTCGACGATGGTTCCCGGAACGGGAGCGGTGCGCCGCGGCTGGGCGGAAATGCTGATGGCGGACAAGAGACCCGCCAGGAGAAGGAAATGTTTCAAGGTATGCATAGCAAATCGGTTATTTGGCTGCAATTTAGTGAATTAATTCCGCTTCCGGGTAGAATATCATGCTTTTTCTGGGGAAAGTCTTGACAAAGGCACTTTTTCCCCGAGACTGTATTGGACAAAAGCAGCGGCACGGTCTGCTCCTCAGATGAAAAACAACCCGACAACTTGCAAGATTTTGTTTTTTAACATTGAAATCATCCCTCATGAACAAGAACACCCGCTCATCCCTTATTCTTCTGTCTTTTCTTAATTCTTCTGTCTTTTCTTATCACCTCATGCTCACAAGAGACAGTTTTATCCAGTCCGATTTCGGATTGTAATAATCTCACCGCAACAACAAGATCTGACAGTGCTGATAAAACGAATCTTATCTTCCATGCGCCATCAAATAGTTGGCTATTACCAAAGGAAGATCGTTTCAAATTAGATATTATCCAGTCTACACTTGACTCTCTTATGGCCCTATACCCATCTTTCAAGGAGGAACTGAATGGAAATAATAGAATCAGCCCGACTCATTCTGCAATCATTATTTATCCTAATGACATTGGAGAAGAACGCCGGCTAGAACTTGACGAAAGGATAGCCATTGACAATATTCCATTTGGATTTATCAGAGTTCCACCGACGAAGGCCTCTTCCCTACGTCAAAGCATAGTTTCTCCTCCAAATTTCCAAGAACAGGTCTCATGTATTATTGAAAATGAAGAACCTGATATTGATTTGCCCATACTATACGCAATATGGCCTGTTGATCTGCCCATCCCGGACTCCCTCTGTTGGAAAAAAAGTCATGATGTTTTCATTCCGAGAAGTTTCAATTCGTCAAGTTGTTCAATATTATCTTCGAATCTTGAGAATGCGTTAATGCAATCATCATTCAATTCCAGAAAATCGATGTCAGTGCATAACGGATTTATCCGCTTTTTTGATTCATTCCTGGATAATACTGTTACTGTTTCAAAGCTTAAAATAAAAGTTGTAAATGGATCTAGTTATTCATATATAACTTCAAATAATGGATTATTCCAATTGATTGGTAACTACTCCGATGATACAACACTTTACCTTGTCCTTCAGACGGATCAGTTCACTGTAACTGAAAACAACACATCCTCTCCAATCACTATTTCTTTGGGAACGATCTATGACATATGGGGAGATGGAACTAACCCTCATGAATTTATTATTCCTGAAAATCAACATACCTCCGTTTTTAGGGCGGCAGACTTTCTATATCACAGATTAGCTATTTCCAATCCATTTTGCGTTTCACTAAATTACATCACAATCCATTCGTTAACAACAACCAATGAAAATGGCTATTCTGCTGCTTTCTACCCAGCAACTATTCCTTTTATTCGAGTATTCGCCTCGAGTAATCGAGACGTTAATGTTACTGTTGGCGATGTAATTCATGAACTCGGACACTATCTTCAATATACCGCATTAAATAGTTTTACTGGTGTCTCAAATTTGATTATCGAGTCCTTTGCAAGTTTAATCGGGTGGTACTATGGAGAAGAGTATTATCTTTTGCACGGATATTCAAAAACAAATGAAGGAGATCATATTAATACACAAAATCATCAAATCTGGTATGGAGCTACATCTTCACCCTACTCCCCACTTTTTATCGATCTATTCGATTCGTTCAACCAACGATCCGCAAGAGCATATTTATTGAATGATATAATCTCTAATACAAGTTTTTCTTTGAATAACGGTTTTATCTTATGCGAAACGTTGTCGGACGTGATTGACATCATCCAAAATGAATGCTCGTTAACCGATGGGCAAATGGAGTATTTTAACACCTATTATCAATGGATAACCAGCTATGAACAATTCTATTCACTTTATTAGTTGTTTCATATCCCTTCTCGCCCTTTCCTTCTGCGCAGTGTCCTGCCTGGACGAAAAGCCAGCAGATGAAAACGAACTTGATTATCGTGGGGAATACCTGATTTCCGACAGTTACGGCAGTTTCAACGGTGACGATCCGGTCCGGATCGTTCCGGAGAAAGCATCCTTGCAGTATTCCATATCCGAGTCTGATTCCTTGCAATTGGTCATTACATACATGTGGGACCGCTTCAACCTATGTTTCTCTTTCGATGGAATTACCGCCCACTTGCAAGAAAAAAGGCTGTTCTTCGAAAAAAAGACTTATCCCTGCCAGGTGACCTTCCGGGGACAAGAAGCAACGTTATGCGACATTACCGCGTCAGGGGAGATCTCCCTGATGGAATACGGTCCGGACCCCTCCTGCCAGATCCACTTGGAAGGCATTGTCTGTGATGAGGCTCTTTCCTTTTCCATTAGAGGAATTACGAAAGATCCCCTGCGGGCGAATCATAAGAAGACTATATATCCGCTAATAGAATGGGTCGTTCTGGCAAAAGACCTGATTGTCAACGAATCCGGACATCCTATCCACTGTACCCTAACAGGGATTGACCCGACTTCGCAAAACGTCTTCGCCTTGGAGCCCGGCCAGTCCTTGGAGTTTCCCGTTACAAGGGACGATTTCCCCCCATCCCTCAGCACATGCGACGAAGCAGAATTCATCTTCGACGACGGAAAGAGAGTCTGTGTGGTCCGGGCGCCGGAAACACCCCTCACCTGGCCAGAAAAGGTTTTTATCCCAACCCGGAAAGAAATCATCCGGGATGACCACTTCCTGCCCGAAGGAGTGGCCGTTGAGCATCCCATCTACAGGAGTACCTACATCCTTCCCACTGAACTCCATGATGAAGAGCCGTCATCATAGCGGGAAGAATTGAAAAGAGCGGCGGGGGCGCCGGACGGCAATTCTTTTTTTTCGGGGGATAATACTCCCCTTTGAAAGGATATTCCACCCCGAAGCAGACTGGAATGCGTATGTTTGCATCAAACTAAAAGTATTTCAGCCATGCGCAAGATTTTCATCACTCTGCTGCTGACACTTTCTGCAGCTTTCTGCTTCGCCCAGACCGAAAAGTCCCACATCGTCCAGGGCGGCGGCTCCGGCCCGTACAAGGCCATGGTGGCCGCAGATGCATCCCTGCCGAATTTCACCATCTACCGTCCGCAGGACCTGAAGGCTGTGGACAAACTCCCCGTTCTGCTGTATGCGAACGGCGGCTGTGCCAACAGCACCGTCCAGATGCGTTTCCTGCTCAACGATGTCGCCTCCCACGGCTATCTCGTCATCGGCATCGGCCCCTATGAGGAGGACGATCCGCTCGAGAGTTGGAGAAATGTGATGAGAGACATGTATCCGGAAGGGAAGAATGTCGTTTTTGCCAACGGTGAGAAGATCAAGGCCCCGAGCGCTGCCGAGATGAAGGCCCGTCAGGAAGAACAGGCCAAACGCAGGGCGGAGATGATGGAGCAGATGCGCAAGAATCCGCAGGCCCAGCAGGCCCGTCCGCGTACCTATGCCCGCCAGCTGCTTGAGGCACTTGACTGGCTGACCGACCAGAGTATTGATCCGAATTCCGAATACTACGGCAAAGTGGACCTCTGCCATGTAGCGGCGATGGGACAGTCCTGTGGCGGCGCCCAGGCCATGGCCATTGCACATGATCCCCGCCTGACAACCTGCATTCTCCTGAATTCCGGTATCGGCGACAGGGGCATGTCCGGTGCCACCCCTTCTTCACTGAACAGCCTCCATACCCCGATGCTCTACCTCATCGGCGGTCCCACAGACGTCGCTTATGCCAACGCAGTCAAGGATTTCGCCAACATCAAGCATGTCCCTGTCGTGATGATCAACACTCCCCCGGACGGACACCACGGAACCTATTATGAACTGTATGGCGGCGCATATGCGACGGCCGTTCGGAAATGGCTGGACTGGCACCTGAAGGGCCAGGTCGGACAGTCCGCCCTCTTCCTCGACACCGAATACATGCTGTGGAAGAACCCGGGCTGGACAGTTGACCGCAAAAACTGGTAAACAAAAACACCTGATATGAATCGAAAGAAGATCCTGCTGGGGTTGATCCCCCTGGCTCTGGCCGCACCCGCCACCATCGTGGCGGGGATCGCCCTTTCCGGCAGTTCCGCAACGGTCCCTTCCCGTCCGGAAGGACCGTGCGACGTATATGCCGCCGGCGGCGCCCCTTGCGTTGCCGCCCACAGTTCCACCCGCGCCCTGTATGCGGCCTATGACGGCCCGCTCTACCAGGTCATGCGTGAATCCGACGGAAAAACCCTCGACATCGGCGTCGTTCCTCCGAGCCCCGGCGATCCGGGCGGATATGCCGACGCAGCCGCCCAAGACGAATTCTGCAAGAATACAACCTGCTGGGTGACTTGCATTTACGACCAGTCGGAAATGAAAAACCACCTCTATCAGGCTCCCCGCGGAGCTTTCGTCGGAGCGGCTCTGGGCGGATTCGACACCCTTCCGATTGCCGACATGGCGCCGGTAACCCTCATGGGCCACAAGGTGTACGGTGTGTATTTCGTTCCGGGCATGGGCATGCGCCAGAACGATCCGCGCGGCACCGCGGTCGACGACCAGGCGGAAGGCCAGTATTGGGTCATCAACGGCCATCATTTCAATTCCGGCTGCTGCTTTGACTACGGCAATGCCGAAACCGACAGCCGCGACGACGGCGACGGTACCATGGAAACCACCTATTACGGAAACCAGCCGCTGTGGTACCACGGCGAAGCTCCGGGTCCCTGGATCATGACCGACCAGGAGAACAACCTCGTGGGCTGCGTCAATCCTGATCCGAATGACAAGTACTGCGAAGGCCTTCCGAGCATCACCTGGCGCTTCGTGACGGCCACCGCCGACGGCGAGCCCCATCACTGGCGCTCCATGGGCGGTGACGCCCAGAGCGGTGAGCTCTTCACGATGTTCGACGGTCCCCGTATCCAGAACGACCGCAACAGCTACGACCCGATGCGCAAGCAGGGCGCCATCGTCCTCGGAAACGGCGGAGACAACAACAACTATTCTTCCGGTACCTTCTATGAAGGGGCCATGACTGCCGCCGGTACCTTCCCGACCGTCGAGGTGAACCAGGCCCTCCAGGCCAACATCGTCGCCGCAGGTTACGACGTGCAGCGCCTCGCCATCAGCGCATCCGACAAGACCGCCACCCCGAACAACCTCCAGACCTTCTCTCCGGGTTCCACGGGCCACACCACGGTGACCTTTGTCAATACGACCAAGGAGACCCTCCGCGACCTCGTGCTCGGCATCGATACGCCGAAAGGCTGGAAAGCCCAGGTCCTCGGTGCCAAGGAGAGCGAGAAGACCGTCGGCCATGACGTTCTCCCCGGCGAGACCGTCGTGGTGAATTTCACTGTCACTTCCGGTTCCCGGGAGTTCAACGGCGACCTGACCGCCACCGCCAGCTGGACGGGGGCTTCCGGCAAGGCCTGGAAAGAGACCGCCGCCATGAAGGTCCGTAACGTCGCGCCCGTCAAGATCAACGAGTTCCGTGTCGGAGACGGCGAGAACAAGACCAACTCCTTCATCGAGCTGTACAATGCATCCGACAAGGAGACCGATATCTCCGGCTGGGAAATCATCCATCACGCCGCCACGCTTCCGTATTTCTCGACCATCAAGGTTCCCGGCGGGACCAGGCTGGCACCCAAGGGCTTCTATCTGCTCGGCCTGTCCACGTCCGGCCTGGCCGTCCCTGCCGCCAAGGGAGACAAGACCCTGTATGTGCGTGACGTCACGGGCATCAAGGCCGGCGATGTCATCACCGTGGGCACGGGTTCCGCCGCCGAACAGCACAAGGTGGCTGCCGTCGTCCGCCACGATCCTGCAGCGGAAGGTGATAACGGCGCGCCCATGCGGAATTACGGCCGCGTCATGAACGCACTCGGTACGCCGACCACCCTCTGGCAGCCGCTGCCGGACGGACCGGTCATCACCATTCCTGCCGGATCCAAGAGCGTCCCGGTCAACAACACGTTCGGTTTCAAGGAAGGCACCAAGATGGCTATCGGTTACGGTGCCACCTACCCCGCCCCGACCGCGAAACTTGAAAAGTATGAAGTCGTGACCGTCACCAAGGTCGGCAAGCCGGGCACCCAGGCATGGCTCGCCTACGATGCCAAGCCGGGCGACCGCAACATCAAGGTTTCCTCCGTCGAGAACATCTCCGTCGGCGACGTGATCCGCCTGGACATCGACAGCAAGGGACATGGCATCGAGACCGTCAAGGTCAAGAAGGTCGGTACCGCCTCCACCAAGAGCCCGGGCCGCGGCCCCATGACCCTCGAAGAAGCCGGCACCGGTCTCGAACTGACCAAGCCGCTGAAATACGCCCACTCCGCCAACATGCCGTTCAGCTGCAACGGAACCGGCATCAGCTTCACCCCGGCCACCCAGTTCGACCACTCCAGCAACGAGCCGGTCCTGGCCCTGTGCTTCGAAATCGTGCTGGAAGAACCCCTCCGCGCCGACCATCCGATCGATGAGGTCATCTGCGACCCGACCGTCACCTCCGCCGGTTACCAGGGCGAGACTCCGGCCGACCAGCTCTTCGGCGGCCCGGCCCTCGGCCGCATGGGCAACATGACCCTCTACGATGCTTCCGGCAACGTGGTGGACTGCCTCAACTGGGGAACGGTTGTAAACCCGATGCTCTCCGAAGGTTTCCACGGCCAGTCCGGCCTGGACGAATACGGCAACTATATCCATCTCAAGGTTGAAAACGAGAACCGCGGATTTGGCCGCAACCCGAACGATCCCATCCTGGCCAACCCTAACCTGAGCGCCGGACGGTATCCGGACGGCAGCGACAGCGACGACAACATGATCGACTTCCGCTTCCAGCTCTCCACAAACCTCTATAAGGCTGCAGCGGCGGGCGAACAGAAGATCGTCATCACCGATACGAAGGGCCTGCGGATTGGACATCCGTTCCTGATCGGTGCCGGAGCGGGCCTCGAAACCGCCCAGGTCGCTACGATCGGGGAACCCCGCACGATTACCAATACCGTAAAGATAGGAGAATGGACACGGGAGGTGAAAACCACCGTCCTGGACATCACCCTGACTGCCCCGCTGAAGAAAGACCATGCAGCCGGTGCTTCCATCACCGACAACCTCCCTACCCCTGGATACACGAACCGTTTTTAATTATTAACTGCATATGAAAACTAGACTCATTGACCTCCTGGCTGTTTCGGCTCTCATCCTGACCGGATGCGGGACCACCGGAACACAGTCTCAGCAGCCGGCGCATCCCGGCCCCATTACCGCCGGGCAGCACACCCGCGTCGACACCAAGTACGGTACCGTCGAAGGCTATCTCGACGATGACGTCTACACCTTCAAGGGCATCCAGTATGCCAAAGCAGACCGCTTCATGCCCCCGCAGGCTCCCGACAAGTTCGAGGGCGTGAGGATGTGCAAACTCTACGGCCCGAAGGCCCCGCAGCGCCTCGACCTCGTCTGGAGGGACAACACCCAGCGCGACTACAACTTCGGCAACCAGTTCGTCATCGAACCGATGGACGAGAAGAGCTGCCTCGTGCTGAATGTATGGACCAAGGGCATCAATGACGGCAAGAAGCGCCCGGTCTTCATCTGGATCCATGGCGGCGGTTTCGCCACCGGTTCCGGCCACGACCTCGACTGCTATGAAGGCCGCGCCCTCGCCGACAAGGGTGACATTGTCACCATCAGCATCAACCACCGGCTCAACATCCTGGGATACATTGACCTGACCGCACTCGGCGGCAAGTATTCCCAGAGCGTGAACCTCGGCATGCAGGACATCGTCAAGGCCCTGGAGTGGGTCCGCGACAACATCGAGAAGTTCGGCGGCGACCCGAACCAGGTCACCATCGGCGGTCAGTCCGGCGGCGGCGGAAAGGTTTCCACCATCCTCGCCATGCCGTCTGCAAAGGGCCTCTTCAAGCGTGCCGTCGTCCAGAGCGGATCGACCCTCCGTGTCGGCGACAAGGAGTATTCCCGGAAACTCGGCCTTGCCGTCCTCGACGAACTGGGCGTGAAGCCTGCCCAGGCCGAAGCGAAACTCGGCACCTTCACCTATGACGAACTGGTCGCAGCCGGTAACCGTGCTTCCCGCAAGATCGCTACCGCCGGAGTCCGCGCCGGCTTCGGTCCTGTCATGGACGGCACCATCGTCGCCGAGCAGCCCTTCGATCCGGAAGCTTCCTCGATCTCCAAGGATGTCCCGATGCTGATCGGTACCGATTTCAACGAGTTCACCTTCGACATCAGCGAAGAGAAGACGGTGGACGAAGTCAAGGCTGCCCTCACCGAAAAGATGGGTGCTGAAAAGGCCGTCAAGTTCATGGAAGAATTCAAGAAAGCCTTCCCGAACGAGCCTGCCAAGGCTATGCTTTACATGGATACCAGCTTCCGTTCCGGCGCCATCAAGCAGGCTGCCGCCAAGAGCCGCCAGGGCGGTGCCCCCGCCTACTTCTACCAGTTTACCTGGAAGCCGGAAAACAACGTGCTCGGCGCCAGCCACGGCATGGAACTCCCGTTCATGTTCAACAACATCGCCGTCCAGCGCGAGATGACCGGTTCCTCCGAGAGCGCCTACAAGCTTGCCGATGTCATCAGCAACTACTGGCTCGCTTTCATCAAGACCGGCGATCCGAACTGCCCCGGACAGCCCAAGTGGGAACCGTACAACGAGCAGACCGGTCCTTGCATGATCCTCGACAACACCTGCGAGATGCGCTACAACCATGACAAAGCCCTCATCGAACTGGCCACCAACTAATATTCATCACTGAGAAAACACCTAAAAAAACACTGTATGAAACGTTTAATCCTTTCTGCCGGAGTGATCGCCTCGCTCGCTCTCCTGGCAGGATGCGGCTCCGCCACCTCCCAGCCGCAACAGCCGGCGCATCCCGGCCCCATCACCGCGGGGGAACATACCCGCGTCAACACAACCTACGGAACCGTCGAAGGTTATCTCGACGATGACGTCTACACGTTCAAGGGCATCCAGTATGCCAAGGCAGACCGCTTCATGCCTCCGCAGGCTCCTGACAAATTCGAGGGCGTGAGGATGTGCAAGCTCTATGGCCCGAAGGCCCCGCAGCGCCTCGACCTCGTCTGGAGGGACAACACCCAGACCGACTACTATTTCGGCAACCAGTTCGTCATCGAACCGATGGACGAGAAGAACTGCCTCGTGCTGAATGTATGGACCAAGGGAATCAACGACGGTAAGAAACGTCCGGTCTTCGTGTGGCTGCATGGCGGCGGTTTCTCCAGCGGCTCCGGCCATGACCTGGACTGCTACGAGGGCCGCGCCCTCGCCGACAAGGGTGACATCGTCACCGTCACCATCAACCACCGCCTCAACATTCTCGGTTATGCCGACCTCCGGGCGCTTGGCGGCAAGTATTCCGAGTCCGTCAACCTCGGACACCAGGATATCGTCAAGGCTCTCGAGTGGATCCACGCCAATATCGACAAGTTCGGCGGCGACCCGAACTGCGTCACGATCGGCGGACAGTCCGGCGGCGGCGGAAAGGTGTCCAACACCATGGCCATGCCTTCTGCCAAGGGTCTGTTCCACCGCGCAATCATCCAGAGCGGTTCCGGTCCCCGTTCCGGCGATGCGGAGGCTTCCATCAAGTTCGGACCCGTCTTCCTCCAGGAACTCGGCCTGAAACCCGCCCAGGCGGAAGCCAAGATGGACTCCTTCACCTATCAGGAGCTCGTAGAGGCCGGCAGCCGCGCTTCCGCACGGCTTGCCAAGGAAGGCGTCCGCGTGAGCTTCGGCCCGGTCAAGGACGGCAAGTACATCGCTGAACATCCGTTCGACGAGGTTGCTACCGACATTTCCAAGGACGTTCCGCTGCTGGTCGGCTGCAACTTCAACGAGATGAAGTTCGACATCAGCGAACAGAAGACCGAAGCAGAAGTGAAAGCCGCCCTTACCGAACGTCTGGGTGAGGAGAAGGCTGTCAAGTTCATGGAAGAATTCAAGAAGGCCTTCCCGAACGAGGAGCCGAAGGCTATGCTTTATGTTGACACCCGCACCCGCGGCAACGCTACGCACCAGGCAGCCCTCAAGACCCGCCAGGGCACGAAAGCCTACATCTACCAGTTCACCTGGAAGCCGGAGAACAACGTGCTCGGCGCCAGCCATGGCATGGAACTTCCGTTCATGTTCAACAATATCGCTGTCCAGCGCGAGATGACCGGCTCCTCCGAGAGCGCCTACAAACTCGCCGACATCATGAGCGACTACTGGATCTCTTTCATCAAGACCGGCGATCCGAATACGCCCGGCCGTCCCGTCTGGGAGCCGTACAATGAGGAAACCGGCCCTTGCATGATCCTCGACAACACCTGCGAGATCCGCTACAACCATGACAAGGCTCTCATTGAACTGACCCAGTAATTCTTCTTTGGCTATGAACCGCTCCTTCCTCCCAATCGGAATCATTTCCGCCGCCACCTTCCTTCTGGCAGGATGCGGCTCCGCCACTACGACCTCACGGGAAGCTGTGCACCCCGGTCCCATCACGGCCGGGGAGCACACCCGTGTCAATACTACCTACGGCACCGTCGAAGGGTACCTGGATGACGATGTCTACACCTTCAAGGGCATCCAGTATGCCAAAGCAGGACGTTTCCTGCCTCCGCAGGCCCCTGACAAGTTCCAGGGTGTCCGCATGTGCAAACTCTACGGTCCCAAGGCCCCCCAGTCCCAGAACCTGGAATGGAAGGACAACACCCAGCGAGACTACAATTTCGGCAACCAGTTCAACCTGGAACCGATGAGCGAGGAAAACTGTCTCGTCCTGAACGTCTGGACCAAAGGCCTGGGCGACGGTAAGAAACGGCCGGTCTTCTTCTGGATCCACGGCGGCGGTTTCAATGACGGTTCCGCCATTGATCTCGACTGCTATGAAGGCCGCTCCCTCGCCGACAAGGGCGACATCGTCACCGTCAGCATCAACCACCGGCTCAATGTCCTCGGGTACATGGACCTGCGGAGCCTCGGCGGGAAATACGCCCAGAGCGTGAATCTTGGCATGCAGGATATCGTCAAGGCCCTGGAATGGGTCCGTGACAATATCGAGAAATTCGGCGGCGACCCGAACTGTGTCACCATCGCGGGACAGTCCGGCGGCGCCGGAAAGGTTTCCACCCTCCAGGCCATGCCTTCCGCCAAAGGTCTTTTCCACCGCGCCATCGTCCAGAGCGGATCCTTCAGCCGGGCCACGAGCGACGACTATGGCCGCAGACTCGGCCTCGCGTTCCTGAATGAACTCGGTGTGAAGCCTTCCCAGGCGGAAGCCCGCCTCAAGGACTTTACCTACCAGGAACTCCGGGCCGCGGGAGACCGGGCCATCCGTACCCTGAAGGCGGCTCCCGGCGAACGGGGCGGGTACTGCCCGTACATCGACGGGGCCATCATCTCCGAACAGACGTACGATCCGGAAACCGCTACGCTTTCCAGGGACATCCCCATCATGATCGGGACCAACTTCAACGAGTTTATCTTCGACAATGTCGACAAAACCCCGGAAGAGGTCAAGGCAACCCTGGTCGAACGGATGGGCGAAGAAAAGGCCGGACGTTTCATGGATGAGTTCCGCAAGGCCTATCCGGGCGTCGATCCCAAGTACATGCTCTATGTAGACACCCGCGTGCGGGCCAACGCCATCCGGATGGTCACGGCTAAATCCCGGATGGGCAACAAGCATGTTTACCTGTACCATTTCAACTGGAAGCCCGAGAACAACATCCTCGGTGCAAGCCACGGCATGGAACTCCCGTTCATGTTCAACAATGTCGCACGCCAGCGCGGGATGACGGGATCGTCCGAAAGCGCCTATCAGTTGCAGGATGCCGTCAGCGACTACTGGATTTCCTTCATCAAGACCGGTGATCCGAACTGCGCCGGACGGCCCGTCTGGGAACCGTTCACGGAAGAGAAGGGCGCCTGCATGGTGCTGGACAATCCCTGCACTGTCCGGTATTACCACGACAAGGCTCTCCTGGGTCTGACCCAGTAAGCCGTTTTTGAAACAACCGTTCCCAAATCGTTCATTTAAAGACCGCTATTGATGCAGTCCAGACAGGGGAACGGTTGTTTTTCGTATCTTTACGAAAACCAACTGCCATGAAAACCACCTTTTTCTCCGTTGCCATCCTCGGCGCCCTGCTCCTGACAGGCTGCGGCCCGAAGGAATCCGGCCAGCCGGCCCATCCCGGCGCCATTACAGCGGGACCGCACACCCGCGTAGACACCAAGTACGGCACCGTCGAAGGCTACCTTGACGACGATGTCTATACCTTCAAAGGCATCCGGTATGCGAAGGCCGGACGCTTCATGCCTCCGCAGGACCCTGACAAGTTCGAGGGCGTCCGCATGTGCAAGCTCTTCGGCCCCCGGGCTCCGCAGGGCACAGACCTTGTCTGGCGGGACAATACCCAGACCGACTACTATTTCGGGAACAAGTTCAACCTCGAACCGATGAGCGAAGAGGAGTGCTTTGTCCTGAACGTCTGGACCAAAGCCCTTGACAAAACCCGGAAGCGTCCTGTTTTCGTGTGGCTGCACGGCGGTGGCTTCTCCGGCGGCTCCGCCCATGACCTTGACTGCTACGAGGGCCGGAACCTTGCCGACAAGGGAGACATCGTCACCGTCAGTGTCAACCACCGGCTCAACGTCCTCGGGTACATGGACCTGACCGCCGTGGGCGGGAAATACGAGCACTCCGTCAATCTCGGTCACCAGGATATCGTGAAAGCCCTTGAATGGATCCGCGACAACATCGAAAAGTTCGGCGGCGATCCGAATCAAGTAACCATCGCCGGTCAGTCCGGCGGCGGCGGAAAGGTCACCGCCCTCATGGTGATGCCCTCCGCCAAAGGACTCTTCCACAGGGGAATCGTCCAGAGCGGCTCCTATCTCCGCGTCGCCTCGGCTGAATACGGGCGCATGCTCGGCCTCGCCTTCCTCGAAGAGCTGGGCGTGAAGCCCTCCCAGGCGGAAGCGAAACTCGGGACATTCACTTACGAACAACTCGCCGAAGCCGGCAACCGCGCCACCCGGAAAGTGACGGCTGCCACCGGCGAACGGGGCGGATTCGGCCCGGTCCTGGACGGTACCATCATCACGGAGCAGACCTTCGATCCGGTTGCTGCCTCCCAGATGAAAGACATCACGATGATCATCGGTTCCAACTTCAACGAATTCAATTTCGACACCAGCGTTGCCGACAAGACCCCTGAAGAGATCAAGGCGTCCCTCGCCGAACGGATGGGCACGGAAAAGGCTGCGCAGGTCTTCGAAACCTTCCAGAAAACCTACCCGGAAAAGAAGCCCGGAGCCATCCTGTTCATGGAGAACCGCTTCCGCAGCGGATCCCTGCAGCAGGCCACGCTCAAGAGCCGTCAAGGCGGTGCGCCGGTTTATCTGTACCAGTTCAACTGGATGCCGGAAAACAATGTCCTCGGCGCCGCCCATGGCATGGAACTCCCGTTTATGTCGAACAATGTGGCGATCCAGCGTGAAATGACCGGATCCTCCGAAAGCGCCTACAAGTTGGAAGAGATCATGAGCAATTACTGGCTCTCCTTCATCAAGACCGGCGACCCGAACTGTGCCGGACAGCCCGCCTGGGAACCGTTCACGGAAGAGAAGGGCGCCTGCATGATCTTCGACACCACCTGCGGAGTCCGCTACAACCACGACAAGGCTCTGCTCGAGCTGCTGAAGTAGCTTCCGGACTCAATAGACAAAGAAGAAGAGGGTAACCAACAGACGTTGAGGTTATCCTCTTCTTTTTTTTCATGGCTGTATGGAGGAAGGGAGGCCTTCCCGGAGGACTCTGTTCCGCGCTGATGCGCTTCACTCCGGCCCCTCCCACCATCTCCTTCGTCATTTGCTACGCAAATAACTTGTATCTGGCGGGCCCTTCCCCCTGCCCGTGTCCGAGGGTGGACACGCCTCCGGGAAGGTCTCCCTTCCTCCGTACGAATAGACTTTGCCTTACCAGTTCTTGCGGTCCACCGTCCAGCCCGGATACTTCCAGTGCATGTACTCGGTGTCCAGGAAGAGGGCAGACTCCCCAACCTTGCCTTTCAGGTGCCAGTCAAGCCACTTGCGGACTGCCGTCGCATACGCACCGCCATACATTTCATAGAAGGTACCGTGATGGCCGTCAGGCGGGGTGTTGATCAACACGATGGGAGCGCCCTTGACATGGGCGAAATCCTTTACCGCGTTGTCATAGCCGATGTCCGTCGGTCCGCCGACCAGGTAGAGCAGCGGGGTACGGTGGTCCTCCAGCATCGTTTTCGAGGCGCCGGACATGGAGCCGTCGCCGATGCCGGAATTCAGCAGGATGCAAGTCGTCAGTCGGGGGTCATGGGCGATGACCACGACCTGGCTGCCGCCGCAGGACTGGCCCATGGCTGCCACGTGGTGAAGGTCCACCTTGCCATAGTACTCCGAGGCGGGATCGGCGTTCTGGTCCGTCAGCCAGTCCAGGGCCTCCAGCAGCTGGCGCGGATAGGTCCGGGGACGGGGGCTCGATGCGGCCGTGGCTGGCCGGGCATTCGGGACGTACCGTTCCATGAACCCCTTGAAACGCTTTTGCATTTCCGCCTGATGGGCCAGGACTTCAGGGGACGTCGGTTCCGGAATCCGTTCGCCGTTTGCCAGGACGACATCCTTCCCCACCGGATACATGTCATCCATCACATGCTTCCAGTTTTCGATCGGATCCTCG
>JAGAHD010000101.1 GCA_017627255.1 Bacteroidales bacterium
GCACTGGATTTCGTCAAGTACGTCGGCTATGAGCTGGTTCCTGTCGGAGTGACGTTCGGGAAGAAGTTGTACGGATTTGCGGAAGCGGGCTACGGCCACCAGTATTGGGGTGGCCGTGCCGGGATCGGTTACCGGTTCTGAGGGCTGGACCGGGCGGGGTTGTCCGGAGCTGCCTCCAGAAACAGGTGGTAATCAGTGCTTTATTATTCGTCCTCCGGACAGCCCCCGATAAAAGGGAGGGGTTGTCCGGAAGGCGTTTAGGGGAGTGCTGATAATGAACGGGTTACGGCCACCCGTCCGGACAACCCGCCGGGGGCGCACGGTCTCATCCCGAAAAGGGCCGGGGGATCATGCCTCCCGGTTGTGGAAGGGCATCGATTCCGGCGGGGGCCGGGAAGCTAGGCCCTGGAAGGCGGAGGCATTTTCATATTCCATCCATTTTCGTTACTTTTGTTCCCGCAAAAGCGCCCGGCAGCCGGGCGGGAAACAAAAACGAGAAATGGAAAAGAAAAGCCAACTGGTCCTGGTTGGGGTCGTTTTGCTGGCACTGGCCTTGTGGCTGGTTTTTCGTCAGCATCCTTCTGCATCCCCCAATCCGCTTGTTACAGAGATCGATACTACCAGCCTGCTGGAACTTCCTGCAGAAAAGGCCGGAGACCATATCATCGAATACCGGGGCTTTGTCTCCTCGTACAACACGGAAACCCTCATTCCGAACTGGGTGGCGTATGAACTGACGTCCGATGAGACATCGGGCGATGCAACGCGTGCCGACAAGAATTTCAGCATGGACCTTTCTTTCCGCGGCCGCCAGGCCAAGCGGGAAGATTATGCGCGCAGCGGCTGGACCAAGGGGCACATGGCCCCCGCCGCCGATTTTTTCTGGGATGATGATGCCATGGCGGAGACCTTCTTTTTCCAGAATATCTGCCCCCAGCGGGAGGAACTCAACAACAAGGACTGGCAGTATCTGGAAAAACAGGTCCGAAACTGGGCAAACCGGTACGGTAAGGTTTGGGTCGTGAGCGGCCCTATCATCGGGGATAATATCTATGGAACGATCGGTGAAGACCATGTCGTCGTGCCCGACGCGTTCTTCAAGGCGGTACTGGTCCATGACGGTCGTCGGTACCAGTCGATTGCCTTCGTGATGGGCAATGATGCCGAACGCTACTGGCTCCAGGACTGCGCCCTCTCCATCGACGAACTGGAGGAGCGCACGGGGCTCGATTTGTATCCGGCGCTTCCGGATGACCTGGAGGACGACACCGAATCCCGCTATGACTTTTCCGTTTGGGGAATCCGCCGCCGCTAGGCTACCGGAACCCTAACTTCCTTTCACACAAAATGATAAGAAAATATCTGACTTTTCTGGCCGCTTTCCTGGCGGCCGCTGCCGCCCTGCGGGCGCAGGAAAACAATACGACGTCTGTCGAGACCCTGGAAGGGGTGGTAGTCACGGCAACCCGGCTTCCGGCTTTCCTGGGGCAGAGCGCCCGGATGGTGACCGTTTTGGACAGCGTAGCCATCTCCTCGATCCCAGCGTCGAACATCAACGACCTGCTCAAATCCGCGGTGGGGGTGGATGTGCGCCAGCGGGGTGCCGAGGCGGTCCAGACGGACATCAGCCTGCGGGGCGGAACCTGTGAGCAGGTCGCTATCCTCCTGGACGGAATCAGTATCAGTGACCCGCAAACGGGTCACAATTCGGCGGATTTTCCCATTCCCCTGTCAGAGATTGAGCGGATCGAGATCCTGGAAGGTCCGGCGGCCCGGACGTATGGAACCGCTTCCCTGCTCGGGGCCATCAATATCGTGACCCGGAAACCCGAGAACAAGGGTCTTGAGGCCCGTTTTGAAGGCGGTTCCCATGGCCTTGCTTCCGGCTCTGTGTCCCTGCGGTCAGGCGGCAAAGTCAGCAATGCCCTTTCCGCCTCGTATGCCCGGAGCGACGGGTTTACAAAGAGCCGGGAGGGGACTCCTAATACCGATTTCCGGGCAGCAAAGACGTTTTACCAGGGGAGCGCCTCCCTTCGCGGATTCAGCATGCGGTGGCATGCCGGCCTTTCTGCCAAGGATTTTGGCTCCTCGACCTTCTACTCCCCCCGTTTTGACGACCAGTTTGAACACACCCTGAAAACCTATGCGGCCTTCCAGGGCGAGTCCTCGGGCCGACTGCATGTCCGGCCGAGAATCTACTGGAATCATGGAGAGGACCGTTTCGAACTGTTCCGGTCCCGGGCAGACCTCTATCCGTTCAACTATCACCGAACCAATGTCCTGGGAGCGAATCTCGACGGGTGGTTCCAGAGCCGTTTCGGAAAGACCGTCTTCGGAACGGAACTGCGCAACGAGAGTATCCGCAGCACCAACCTGGGCGAGCCCCTCGGCAAGGAGATCCCGGTACGGGGAGCGGACGCTGCTTACAAGGTGGGTCTCAACCGGACGGATATCAGCTTTTTCCTGGAACACAACATCACCTTGGACCGGTTCAGCCTTTCGGGCGGCGCCAGCCTGTCGCGGAATACCGGGAACCGGGAAGGTTTCCGGCTGTATCCGGGCCTGGATGCAAGTTTCCGGATCACGCCCGGCCTTAAACTGTATGCTTCTTACAACAGTTCCCTCCGGATGCCGTCCTTTACGGAACTGTATTATTCGGTCGGCGGTTACAAGGCCGACCCGAACCTCAAGGCGGAAAAGATGCAGTCCCTGGAAGGCGGGCTGAAATACCTGGCACGAGGTGTAAGGGCTGTGGCCTGCGTGTATTACCTGGACGGCAGGGACCTTATCGACTGGATCCGGGATACGGCCGTGGAAGACGCCCCCTGGCAATCTGTCAATCATGCGCGGATCCGCTCCCTCGGCGGGGAGGCGACACTCAGGGTCCAGCCGGATGTCCTGCTGGGGATGCCGTGGTTCCCAGTCCGGAGCCTTTCGGCCAGTTATGCCCATACCACCCAGAGCAAAGATGCCGAAACGGAAGTCCAGTCCTTCTATGCCCTGGAGTATCTCCGCAACAAGGTGGTCATCCAGGCCGATGTCCGGCTGGTGTCCCGGTTGTCGCTTCATCTTTCGTACCGCTGGCAGGACCGGGTCGGCAGCTATGAGGATTATCTGGACGGAAAACCGACCGGATCGCTCCTGCCCTATCAGCCGTATTCCCTGCTGGATGGAAAACTGTCCTGGGACGGCGGTTGCTGGACATTCTACCTGCAGGCTGACAACCTGCTCGATGCAGCCTATTTCGACCATGGGAATATTCCCCAGCCGGGGCGTTGGATCAAGGCAGGGACGATCTTTCGCCTGTAGGGAGGACGGACGGTTTTAAAACGGTCAAAATAGAATGGCAAAACAGTCAAAGAGATCGATCCGGATGGTCTCTTGAGTTTTTTTGCTATATTTGTATGACAGACTGCACAATAAACACTAAAAACACGACAATATGGAAATGAAAGAAAAAATCCAGGAAAAATTCCGCACATTGTTTGGAACGGACGGTGATCTGTTTGCTTCCGCGGGACGTATCAACCTGATTGGCGAACATACCGACTATAACGGCGGTTATGTATTCCCGGGAGCCATTGACTGTGGCATTATGGCCGAGATCAAACCCAACGGTACGGACAAGGTCAAAGCTTTTTCCCTCGATTATGACGAGTTCGTTGAATTTGGCCTCAAGGAAGAGGACAAGCCCGAACAGCAGTGGGCCCGCTATATTTTCGGCGTCTGCCGCGAAACCATCAAGCGCGGCGGAAAGGTCGAAGGCTTCGACACCGTCTTCGCCGGTGACGTTCCCCTCGGCGCCGGCCTGAGTTCCTCCGCAGCCCTGGAGAGCACCTTCGCCTTTGCCTTGAACGAGATCTTCGCCAACGGCATCGACAAGTTCGAACTCGCCAAGATCGGCCAGTCCACCGAGCACAACTACTGCGGTGTGATGTGCGGCATCATGGACCAGTTCGCCTCCGTCTTCGGCAAGGCCGGCTCCCTGATCCGCCTGAACTGCAAGACCTTGGAGTACAAGTATTTCCCGTTCAATCCGGTAGGGTATAAGCTGGTCCTTATCGACTCTTGCGTCAAGCATGAGCTGGCATCCAGCGCCTACAACAAGCGCCGCGCCTCCTGCGAGAACGCTGCCGCCGCCATCAAGAAGAACCATCCCGAGGTGGATTTCCTCTCCGACGCCAAGCGTGTCTGGCTGGATGAGGTCCGCGAAGAGATTCCCGAGGAGGATTTCCTCCGCGCGGAGTATGTGATCGGTGAGGTACAGCGCGTCCTTGATGTTTGCGAC
>JAGAHD010000102.1 GCA_017627255.1 Bacteroidales bacterium
CGAGAAGAGATATGACCTCGGAAGCGTGGGACGCTACCGCCTCAACAAGAAGCTGGGCCTCTCCACGGATCCGGGCGTCCGCGTGCTGACCAACACGGATATCATCGAGATCATCAAGTACCTGATCCAGCTGATCAATTCCCGGGCTACTGTGGACGATATCGACCACCTCTCGAACCGTCGCGTCCGTACGGTCGGCGAACAGCTCGCCAACCAGTTCAGCGTCGGTCTGAGCCGTATGGCCCGCACCATCCGCGAGCGGATGAACGTCCGTGACAGCGAGCAGTTCAACCCGATCGACCTGATCAATGCGAAGACCCTCTCTTCGGTGATCAACTCGTTCTTCGGCACGAGCCAGCTTTCCCAGTTCATGGACCAGACCAACCCGCTGGCTGAAATTACCCATAAGCGCCGTCTGTCCGCCCTCGGTCCCGGCGGTCTTTCCCGTGACCGTGCCGGCTTCGAAGTCCGTGACGTGCACTATACCCATTACGGCCGCCTGTGCCCGATCGAGTCCCCGGAAGGACCGAACATCGGTCTGATTTCCTCCCTTTGCGTGTATGCCCGCATCAATGCGCTCGGTTTCATCGAGACTCCGTACCGCGAGGTGCATGACGGAAAGGTGGACCTGAGCGACAGCGGCTGGCATTACATGAGCGCCGAGGAGGAGGAGTCCAAGCTCGTCTCCCTGGCCAACGTCCCTATGTCCGAGGATGGCGAACTGCTCGGCGACCGCATCCAGTGCCGTCTGGAGGCCGACTTCCCGCTCGTGACCAAGGAAGAGGTCAATTACATGGACGTCGCCCCGAACCAGATGGCATCCGTGGCGGCTTCCCTGATCCCGTTCCTCGAGCACGACGATGCACACCGCGCCCTGATGGGTGCGAACATGATGCGCCAGGCCGTTCCGCTCCTTTCCCCGGAAGCCCCGATCGTGGGTACCGGCCTGGAGGAACGTGTCTGCATCGACTCCCGGACCCAGGTCATCGCCGAACGCACCGGCGTGGTCACCTATGTGGACGCCAACGAAATCCATGTCAAATATGACCGTACCGAGGATGAGAAGTTCGTCAGCTTCCTTCCCGAGGAAACGGTCTACAAGCTCCCGATCTACCGCCGCACCAACCAGTCGACGACCATCATGCTGAAGCCGGTCGTCCGCAAGGGGGACACGGTGACCAAGGGACAGGTCCTGACCGAAGGTTATGCCACCCAGAAGGGCGAACTGGCCCTGGGCCGCAACCTGAAGGTCGCCTTCATGCCCTGGAAGGGATACAACTACGAGGATGCCATTGTCCTGAGCGAGGAGATGATGAAGTGGGACATCCTGACTTCCATCCATGTGGACGAGTACCTGACCGAGGTGCGTGAGACCAAGCGCGGCATGGAAGAACTTACATCCGATATCCCGAATGTCAGCGAGGATGCCACCAAGGACCTCGACAAGGACGGTATCGTCCGCATCGGCGCCCATATCGAACCGGGCGACATCATGATCGGCAAGATCACCCCGAAGGGCGAGAGCGATCCTTCCCCGGAAGAGAAGCTCCTCAAGGCCATCTTCGGTGACAAGGCCGGCGACGTGAAGGACGCTTCCCTGAAGGCCAATCCTTCCCTGAGCGGTACCGTGATCAAGACTGCACTCTATGCCAAGGTTTCCAAGGAGACCGGCCGCAAGAATGCGAAGACCGAGCAGAAGACCCGCATCGAGATCAAGCAGGCCGAATTCGAAAGCCAGGCGGAGAAACTCCGCGCCGGCTTCATCGAGAAACTCTGGACCCTCGTGCAGGGCAAGAAGAGCGCCGGCGTGAGCGACCTCTACGGTGTGGAAATCTTCCCGAAGGGCAAGGAATTCACGCTCCAGGGCCTCCGTGAGGCGGATTACATGAACATCAATTCCGCCAAGTGGACCTCCGACGCCCGCACCTCCGGCCTGGTCCGTGAGCTGATCCAGGGTTACTGCATCGCCCACAAGGAGATGGAGACCCATTCCAAGCGTGAGCTGGACAAGATCAAGGTCGGTGACGAACTTCCGAACGGAGTCATGCAGATGGCCAAGGTCTACATCGCCAAGAAGCGCAAGATCACCGTAGGTGACAAGATGGCCGGCCGTCACGGCAACAAGGGTATCGTCGCCAAGATCGTCCGCCAGGAGGACATGCCGTTCCTCGAGGACGGTACTCCGGTGGATATCGTGCTGAACCCGCTGGGCGTGCCTTCCCGAATGAACCTCGGCCAGATTTACGAGACCGTGCTCGGATGGGCCGGTTCTGAACTGGGCCTGAAGTTCTCCACCCCGATTTTCGACGGTGCCTCGATCGACGAGATCTGCGACTATAC
>JAGAHD010000103.1 GCA_017627255.1 Bacteroidales bacterium
GGCTGACGGCCTCCGGACGGACATCCGTCCAGCGCTCCACGCCGGCCCTTGCGGCCATCCTGTCCAGGATACCGGCTCCGTCGGCGGGGTTGAACAGGATGTTCGACACCCAGCCGGATTTCAGGGCTTCGTAGCCTCCGTACCGATGGGCCAGGGAGTCGCAGAACTCTCCGAACAATCCTCCGCGAAGCCGGTAATTCCCGTCGATGGCGCTGACCCCGGCCGAGGTCAGCATGCCCCCGAGCCAGGGGACCTGGTCCGCCACCAGGACGGAGACTCCGTCCCGGGCGGCCTCGATGGCGGCGGCAGTTCCTCCGGTTCCTCCACCGATGACAAGGACATCGGTTTCATGGACCTTTCCGGTCCCGCAGGAAGACAGGAGAAGAAGAATGGCGGCCAGTCGGGCCGGGATGCCGGAATGCGGGGGAAAACGTTTCATCATATTGCAAAAGTAAGGAGTTTTTGCCATATTTGTACGGATAACAACCGGGAATCTGCCCGTAAAACCGAACTGTCATGAAAAAGTATCTCCTGGGCCTTGCCGCCCTTGTCCTCGCGATGGTCTCGTGCGGACAGAAGGCGCAGAAGGAAGTCGTCATGGTTGTGTAAACGACCATGGGCAATGTAGAATTCAAGCTTTTCAATGAAACGCCCCTGCACCGGGACAATTTTATCCGGCTGGCGGAGGAGCATTATTTCGACAGTCTCCTGTTCCATCGGGTGATTGACAATTTCGTCATCCAGGGTGGTGACCCGAATTCGAAGCATGCCGTTCCGGGACAGATGCTCGGGGACGGGGAGCCTGATTACCGCGTTCCTGCCGAATTCCGTCTGGATAAGGGCCTTTTCCATCACAAGGGCGTGGTGAACGCCGCGCGGGAAGGGGATGAAACCAATCCCGACCGGGAATCCTGCGCCTCCCAGTTCTGTTTCATGATGGGCAGTCCCATGAGTGACGAACAGCTGGACCGTGCCCAGGCGAGGCTGGATGAAGCGACCGGCGGCAAGGTCAAGCTTACCCGCAAGATGCGGAAAGTCTACAAGGAAATGGGCGGCAGCCCGCACCTGGATGGGCAGTATACCGTTTTCGGCGAAGTGGTCAGCGGAATGGACGTGCTGGAAGCTATCCAGAAGGTGGCCACGGATGAGTTCGACCGTCCGCTGGAGGATGTGCGGATGCTTCGCGTATACCGGAAGGAATGAACATGACGGACCGCAGCTCGCGGAACGGGGCGATTGACATGCTCCGCGGCCTCGTCATGTTCCTGATGGTGGCCGTGAATGATTTCTGGACGGTGCTGGATGTGCCTCATTCCCTGGAACACTTCGCGACATACGAGGACGGAATGGGCCTGTCGGACATCGTGTTCCCGATGTTCCTCTTTGCCATGGGCCTGTCCGTCCCTTATGCGATCGAGCGCCGGCATGCCCGGGGATTCAGCGTGGAATCTACGCTCGGGCATATCTTCTCCCGGACGCTTGCCCTGCTGCTGATGGGCACTTTCATCGTTAACGCCGAAGGGGAAATCGCGCCGCTGCCCGGTTATAACAAGGGAGTATACTGGATGCTGATGCTGGCCGGGTTCTTCCTGGTCTGGAACCAGTATCCCCGTAACTTCCGTGCAAAACCCTGGCTCCGGGGACTGGGCACGGCGATTCTGCTGTTCCTGGCCGTTACGTTCCGTTCCCCGGAAGGAGAACTGTTCCGGGCCCAATGGTGGGGCATTCTGGGGCAGATCGGCTGGATGTACCTTTTCACAGCCGTCGCATATCTGTTGACGAGGGAACGGCCATGGGTCCTGGCGCTGCTTTGGGGGGCTTTCGTGCTGGTCAACATCCTGACGGTCCCGCTCCGGGAGGGGCAGGCGCTGCTTCCGGGCGCCCACCTCATCGCCGATTTCCCGGAAGCCCTTCATCTGGGCAACGGCCACAGCATCATCATGGCGCTCGGCGGAGCGCTCACAACGCTGGGATTCTGGCGTGTCGCTTCCTGGAAAGAGGGGAGGAAAGCAGCCGCCGGTTTCGGCGCCGCCCTCTTCCTGCTGCTGCTTGGGATGATTTCCCACCGTTTCTGGATAGTCTCCAAGAACCTCGGGACGCTTCCGTGGTGCCTGTTCGTTTCAGCGCTGTCCGTGGCGGCGTTTACGGTACTGAGACTCCTCGAAGTACATGGATGGGTCCGGTGGTTCGCCCCGCTGCGCCCTGCGGGAACGGCAACCCTTACGGTATACATGGTCCCGTATCTCTTCTACAGTTTCTGGGTGTTCCTCTCGCCATCGATCCCCGCCTGGCTGAGCGGATGGACGGGAGTCGGTAAGTGTTTCCTTTTTTCGCTGGCATGCATAGGAACAGCCGCCCTTCTGGAGCGGCTGCACGTCAAACTGAAAATCTGACCTAGCGGATGAACTGTTCCTTCAGAAGTTCGATCTTCTTGGGGGCGTCATCTCCGCGGGCCCCGAAATAGAACTTGATCTTCGGCTCGGTGCCTGAAGGGCGGACCGAGACGACATCGCCCTCTTCGTTGAAGAACTGGAGGACATTGGATTTCGGAAGTCCGGTCTTCTCGGGCTGATTGTAATCGATGACTTTGGCGAGGGGACTGCCGGCAATGACCTGCGGCGGATTGGCCCGGTATCCAGCCATGATCTGCTGGATTTCTTCGGCACCGGTCTTCCCCTTGCGGACGATGTAGACCATTTTTTCCACGTAGAGGCCGTAGATGTCGTACACTTTCTGCAACAACTGGTAGAGGGTCAGCCCCTGTTCAGCGGCCCATGCGGCACATTCCGCCACCAGGCAACCGGCGACCTGCGCGCATTTGTCGCGGACGAACTCGCCCAGGTTGAAGCCGTAACTCTCTTCGCCTCCGCAGATGAATTCGCCCTTGCCTTCGTTTTGCTTGACGATTTCCGCAATGTACTTGAATCCGGTGAGGACATTGTAGCATTTCACGTTGAACGAGTCGCAGATGGCGGCGATCAGTTCGGTGGTGACGATGGTCTTGACACAGTATTTGGTGTTGTCAAGCTTGCCCAGCTCCTTCCAGCGGGTAAGGATGTAGTAGGTCAGGAAGGACCAGGTCTGGTTGCCGGTGAGCTGGACCATCTTTCCCTGGTTGTCGCGGACGGCGATGCCGAGGCGGTCTGCGTCCGGATCGGTGGCCAGGACCAGGTCCGCACCGGTCTCCTCGGCCTTCTCAATGGCCATCTTCATGGCAGCCGGTTCTTCCGGATTCGGCGAAACGACGGTCGGGAAGTTTCCGTCCGTGACATCCTGTTCGGGAACATGGATGATATTCTTGAATCCGATGCGCTCCAAGGCAGCCGGCATCAGGCGGACGCCGCAGCCGTGAAGGGGCGTATAGACGATCTTGAGGTCATTGTGCCGGGCTACGGCCTCCGGACTCAGGGCCAGGGAGGTGATGTCGCGCAGATAGCACGCATCCACTTCCGCCCCCATGGTCTCAATGCCTCCGCAAGGGGTGCCGTCCACCGGAGAGAAGCGGACATGGGCGGGATCCGTTATCTTCGCAACTTCTGCCACGATGTCCTTGTCGACCGGCGCGGTAATCTGTCCGCCGTCGGACCAGAACACCTTATAGCCGTTGTATTCCTTGGGATTGTGGCTGGCGGTGACCATGATGCCGGCCGTGGCTCCTTTCAGGCGGATCGAATAGCTGAGTTCCGGGGTGGGACGAAGACTGTCGAACAGGTATACGTGGATCCCGTTGTTGGAAAGGACGTCGGCGGAAATCTCCGCAAACAGGCGGGAGTTGTTCCGGCTGTCGTGAGAGATGCAGACGCTGGCTGCTCCTTCCACATGGGCTTTGATATAATTGGCGAGACCTTGGGTAGCCATGCCGACCGTGTATTTGTTCATGCGGTTGGTACCGACGCCCATGATGCCGCGGAGACCGCCCGTACCGAATTCGAGATTCCGGTAGAAGGCGTCTTCCAGCCCGGCGGGGTCGGTTTCCTGCAACTGCCTGATTTCTGCCTTGGTTTCTTCGTCAAAGTTGCCTTCGAGCCAGCTCTTGACAACATCCTTGTAATCTTTCATGATATTCTTGTATTTGAGGGTTGCAACGAATCATACAAATATAACATTTATTGACTAACTTTGCAATGAGATGCTTTTTGAAGATTTCATATTGCAGCATGACGACGATGATCCGTCGCGTCTTCTCCTTGCCCGGGACCGGTATCCTGACATTGACATGGACCTGGCGGTGACTACGCTGGAGGTGCGTTCCCGGCTCCGGACCAAAGTCCCGGAATGGTACGCCGTTCCGTCGCTGGTCTATCCTTCGAGATTGTCCGGTGAACAGTGCAGCTCTTCTGAAACGGCCAGGTATAAGGCATCCCTGCTCGCGAAGATCCGGTTGGAGGGTGAGTCCTCCAACCTGAAAGTAGCGGACCTGACAGGGGGAATGGGGGTGGACTGTTGGGCGTTCGCCCAGGTGGCTTCCGAGGTGCTGTATAATGAGGTGCAGGAGAAACTGGTGAAGGCGGCAGCGTTGAATTTCAAGAAATTGGGAATGAAGAACGTGTGGATTGGGAACGGTTTGGTAGAGTCTGGGAAGGTGCGGGAGGTGCTTGACGGTTTCGAACCCGATGTCATCTTCCTGGATCCTGCCCGGCGGGCGGAGGACGGCCGGAAGGTGTTCCTCATCGAGGAGTGTCAGCCGGATGTGCTGGGCCTTTTGCCGGAACTGTTCCGGGCCAGCCGCCATCTGCTGCTGAAACTCTCGCCGATGGCGGATATCACGATGGCTTGCAGGCGGTTGGGAGAACGGGTGAAAGAGGTGCATGTCGTGGCTGCGGGCGGAGAGTGCAAGGAACTCCTGTTCCTGCTGGACCGGGAGTGGTCCGGTCCGATTTCCCTGTTCGTGGCCGAGAGCGGCGCCGTAATGGAGGTTCCCTTCGGAGAGGACGCCGGCGGCGGGGTCCGGCCGGCACTGCCTGAGGCGGGGGCCCTGCTCTTCGAGCCCGGGAAGGCCCTGCTTAAGGCCGGAGCGTTCAATCTGCCTTGCGTACGGTTTGGATTGACCAAACTGGGGCAGCACACGCACTTGTATGCAGGCGTGTCCGTTCCGGAGGAGTTGCGGCCGTTCGGGAAAGTGTTCGAAATCCTGGAGATCCTTCCCCTGAACAACCGGTCCATGCGGGAAATCGGAAAACGGTTTCCGAAGGCGGAGGTGACGGCGCGGAACATCCCGATGACTTCGGAACTGCTCCGCCGGAAAACGGGCTGCTCCTCCGGAGGCGATATCCATCTTTGGGGCGTCCGCATTGACGGGAAGCAGGAGAGCGGCAATTACCTGATTGTTTCCAAACGAAAATAACGCTATGGCAAAAAGACAACGTTGGTGGATATGGCTGCTGGTGACTGTGGGCGGCGCACTCTTGTTCATGTTCCTGTACAGTATGGGGATGGCCCCCGTCTCCCTCGGGACGGATTTCCAGGGAGGATTCGTCAGCCGGATGCCGCTCTGGCTGGCCGTTGGGGTATCGGTCCTGACTGTCCTCGGGGTGACGGCAGCGCTCCTCTCGCTGTACGCCTTGTGGATCCGCCTGACGGAGCGCCAATGGCCGGATGACCTTCCCATGCGGAGGATGCTGCCTTCTGCCGGGGCCGGATTCCTGACCGGGTTCCTCCTGCTGTCTGCCGTCACCGGTGTCATTGCCCTTTTGGGAGGATATCGGGTGGTGTCGGTCCCCGGGGACGTCCTCAGGCTGGTGTCCCAGCTGCTGTTTTTCCTGCCGGCCGCAGCGGCGGAGGAAATCGTATTCCGGGGCATCCTTTTCCGGAGGATGGACCGTCGTTGGGGAACGCTTGTCGCCCTCGTGGTTTCCGCCTTGCTGTTCGGCTTCCTCCACATCACGAACCAGAATGCGACAGTGTGGTCTTCTTTCGCCATCGCCATCGAGGCGGGACTCCTGCTGGCGGCTGCCTATAAATATGCGGACAACCTGTGGCTTCCAATCGGCATCCACTGGGCATGGAACTGGACGCAGGGACCGCTCTTCGGTTTCGCTGTCTCCGGGATGGATACTTCCTCTTTCCTGGCTCCTTCCATCGAAGGCCCCATGCTGCTGACGGGCGGGGAATTCGGGGCGGAAGGATCCCTTGTCGCCGTGATTCTCGGCGCCGGGTTGTCTTTTTATTATCTCTGGCGGAAAAGCCGGCAGGACGACTGATCAGAATTCCTGCAAGGCAAAGGCCCGGCACCACTGCGTGAGCGGGCAATCGCTGCATTTGGGGGAGCGGGCGGTGCAGGTATAGCGGCCATGGAGAATCAGCCAGTGATGGGCCTTGGCGCGCCGCTGGACAGGGATGTGCCGCTCCAGGTCCTGTTCCACTTCGTAGGGCGTTTTCCCGTCGGAGAGGCCGATGCGGCGGGAAACGCGGAAAACATGGGTGTCGACGGCGATGACCGGCTTGTCATAGACGACGGACGCGATGACGTTGGCCGTCTTGCGTCCGACGCCGGGCAGGGACATCAGGGCGTCGATGTCGGAAGGAACCTCCCCGCCGAAGTCGCTCAGGAGTTTCCGGGACATGTCAATCAGGTGACGGGTCTTGGAATTGGGGTAAGAAACGCTCCGGACAAAGGGAAACAATTCTTCGAAGGAAGCTTCGGCCATGGCCTGCGGGGTCGGGAATGCCCGGAACAGGGGAGGTGTCACCAGATTGACCCTCCGGTCGGTGCATTGGGCAGACAGGATGACGGCCACCAGCAACTGGAAGGTATTCTCATACTGCAGCTCCGTCTCGGCGACGGGCCGGTTTTCCGCAAACCAGCCGATGACGGCGGCACTTCTTTCCTTGCGTGTCATGGCGTTCGTGTCAGATGGTGAGCTCCAGGTCGAAAGTATCATCTTCCAGCTGTTCGGCGCAGTGTTCGTCACTGCAGGCGAAAACCCTGCCGGGATACTTTTCGAAAATGGCGCGGTTGTGGGTCACCATCACCACGGCCGTCCCTTCCGCGTTGAGGGTGCGGAGAAGCTGGAGGATTCCGTCGGCCGTCTCGCCGTCCAGGTTGCCGGTGGGTTCGTCGGCGATGATGACGTCCGGGTGGTTCAGCAGTGCCCGGGCGATGGCGATGCGCTGCTGTTCGCCGCCGGACAGCTGGTGGGGTTTCTTGTGGGCTTTGGTTTCCATGCCTACGTCCGCGAGGACTTCGTTGATACGGTCGTCGATTTTACCTTTGTCCTTCCATCCGGTTGCCCGGAGGACGAATTCCAGGTTGGCTTCAACGGTCCGGTCCATCAGCAGCTGGAAATCCTGGAAGACCACGCCGAGCCTGCGGCGCAGGAACGGGATGTCTTTGGTGCGGATGCCCCGGAGGTTGAATCCGCAGACCGTTCCCTCACCGTTCAGGAGGCGGTTTTCCGCCGTCATGGTACGGATGATGGACGTCTTGCCGGTTCCCACCTTCCCGACAATGTAGACGAAATCACCCGGGAAGATGTCCATGTCGAGGCCGTAGAGAACGACACTCTCACCGTTGCGGATGTCCGCGCCGCGAAATTGTATCAGTGGTTCCATTTTTGTAGGCATTAACATACAAAGATAATCAGAAAAATTCGTATTTTTGTAAAATAATACTGTATTCGATGAACAAGAAGCTGATCCTTGCCCTAGCGGCCTCCCTGATAGTTACCGTCTCCCGTGCCCAGGCTCCGGAATACCGGAATGCCGTAGACCTGTATGAGCACGGCATGTATTCCGAAGCCTCCCGCCTGTTCGGCACCATGGAGGGTGACGGACCTGAAGGCTATGTCGCCCTCTGCGCCATTGCGCTCCATGAAAAGGGATACGAAGAGCGTGCCGCGGCCTTCCTGGAACGCTGGCCCGAGTCCTTGCTGGTTCCCCGGGTGAATTTCGAATGGGCGAAAGACCTGTTCGACCGGGAGGCATATGAAGAGGCGTCCCGCCGTTTCTCCAGCATCTCCCAGGCGGACCTGATGAAGGAACAGCTTCCCGAATTCTGCTACAAGCGTGCATACAGTGCTCTTGGGGCCGGGGATGTAGCCCGTGCCCGTACCCTGTTCGAGAACATGCAGTCCCTGCCGCATTCCGACTATACCGCTCCCGCCCAGTATTCCCTCGGTTATTCCTGCTACACGGAAGGGGATTTCCGTGAGGCGGCGGAGTGGTTCGGAAAAGCCGCCCGGGACGCGCGCTTCGAGCAGCTGGCGAATTATTATATCCTGGAATGCCGTTTCATGGAGAAGGATTACCGGTATGTGGTCCGGCATGGCGAGGACATGTTCAACAAGGTTCCTGCCGACCGCCAGCCCCACCTGGCCCGCATCATGTCCGAATCCTACCTGGTGCTTGGCGATACGGAAAAAGCCCGGACTTATTACCAGAAAAACCTCGAGGACAAGGCGGAGAAGACCCGTTCCGACTATTTCCATGCCGGGTCCGTCCTGTATGCCGTGAAGGACTGGCAGGGCGCCGTCGACAATTTCAGCAAGATGACCGATCCGACGGATTCGCTCGGCCAGGTCTCGCGCTACCAGATGGGGTACAGCTATGTGCAGCTGCGGAACAAGGTGGCGGCCATGGAAGCCTTCAAGGAGGCGTCCGACCTCCGGTTCGATCCTGAGATCCAGGAGGACGCCTATTTCAACTATGCCAAACTGGCGTTTGACCTGAACAACGACGTTTCCGCATTCAATGATTACCTGTCCCGGTACAATGCCTATTCCAAGGGGGACGGGATCTACAGTTACATGGCAATGGCCGCCCTGGCCAACCATGACTACGAAGCTGCCGTTGCTGCCTATGACCATATTGACGAACTGGACCCGCGCATGCAGTCCAATTACATGAAGGCCTATTTCCTCAGGGCAGAGCAGCTGATCTCTAGCGGCGCATACCGCGATGCCGTACCGCACCTCAAGGCGGCGGCCTATTACAGCTCGCGGCACGATCCTTTCAACCAGCTGTCGCGTTACTGGTTGGCTGAATCGTATTTCCGGGACGGAAAGTATCCTGAAGCCCGGGACGTCCTGACGGACCTGTACAACCTTTCCGCCCTGGACGGGAAACCGGAGGGCGACTTGATTTCATACAACATGGCATATACCTATTTCCGGGAAGGGGAGTATGCTTCCGCCCTGAAATGGTTCAACAATTACCTGGACGGGCGGCATGACGCGTACGGCGCGGATGCCGAGACGCGGATCGGGGACTGCTATTTCTTTACGCGGGATTACAAGACGGCGATTGCCGCGTTCGAGCGCAAGCTTTCGGACTATCCCGATGCGGATGACATCTATCCGTATTACCGGGCCGGAGTTGCCAGCGGACTGGCGGGTGATTTTGCCGGTAAAGTCCGTTTCCTGGAGCGGGTCAAGCAGGCTTCTCCCTCCTCTCCGTACTATTCCGAAGCGATGTATGAGCTTGGCCGTGCCTATGTGTCCACCGGAGACGATGATGACGCCGTACGGACGTTCCGTACCCTCCGTTCCAATACGGAAGACCGGAATTTTGCCACCCGCGCCCTGCTGGAACTCGCCATGATTTCCCGCAACAAAGGGGACGACGAGCGTGCCCTCGGGTATTACAAGCAGGTGGTGGAGCAGGGAACGGATTATACCGAAGACGCTCTTCTTGCCATCGAATCCATTTACCGGACCCGCCAGGAACCTGATGCCTACTTGGCCTATCTGAACTCCTTGGGCGACAAGGCGTCCCGGACGGAGGAACAGAAGGGCGAGTCCTATTTCGGAACGGCCGAGCAGATCTTCCTGTCGGGCAATTGGAGCAAGGCCGTCGCGACCCTCCAGAGCTATCTGGAGAAGTATCCTGAGGGAGCGGAACGGGCCAAGGCGGAGTTCTATCTGGCGGAGAGTTACCGGATGGAGGGCGACAAGGACCGCGCCTGCGACCACTATGTCGCGGCCCTGGACAAGGGACTGGACGGATCGTTCGAAGAGCAGGCCTGGCTCCGTTATGCGGACCTTACCTACAGCATGGAACGTTTCTCCGAGGCATATGGGGCGTACCGGGAACTGGGCGCCAAGGCCCGTATGGATGAAAATCGCCGGACGGCGGCGACCGGCATGATGCGGGCCGCTTACCGGGGCAGGGCCTATGCGGAGGCCATCCAGGCTGCCGAGGCTCTCAAGCCGGGTGCTGCGGCCGGTTCGGCGCTTGCCCGGGAAGCCGATTATGTCCGGGCCAAATCCTATCTGGCGACGAGTCAGCGGAGCCGTGCCTATGAAATCTTCAAAACCCTCTCCTCCCAGCCTTCGACCGACGAAGGGGCGGAGGCGGCTTACCTGGTGATCCAGGACATGTATGACCGCGCTTCCTTTGCGGGCATCGAGGACAAGGTGTATGATTTCGCCGGCAAGGCCGAGGGACAGAACTACTGGTTGGCCAAGGCGTTCATCGTTCTGGGTGACACCTTTGCGGAAAACGGGAACATGGCCCAGGCCAAGGCTACCTTCGAGAGTATCCGGAACGGTTATACTCCTTCCGGGGCGGATGATGATGTGCTGGACCAGGTGCAGTTGCGACTCAACAAACTTTCAAAGTAGACGATGATGAAACACGAGATATTGACAGGGGCCCTTCTGGCGGTGACCGCCCTGGCCTACGGACAGAACCTGAATCCGACCGTTGAGGTGACGAATGCCTACGAAGGCGGTGCGGAGGCGATTAAAAAACCCTTGCAGGTGATGCAGGTGCCGGATTCCGTCACCCGCTTCAACCTGGATTTCGATTATGAGGTTTTCGATAATCCGTACCGGGGGGCTTACGAATTCCGTCCGTATCAGGTCCAGCTCCGCCCCCAGCCTGCTGCCTCCGGGGAACGGAAATTCTATCTTCGTGCGGGTGCCGGGTACCGTCTCCGTCCCGAACTGGAACTGGTCTATACGCCGCTGCGGCGGAACGACCTGGAAATCAATCTCACGGCGTCCCATCGTTCTTTCATCGACCGGTACCGTCCCGTCGGGGCGGATTTCTCCGGAGAGGATGTCCGCCTGCTTCGAAGAGACCTTCCTGATTCTTTCAGCGATGCCGGCCTGGACTTGAAAACGCGTCTTGGGGCGGACGGCCGCTATGGATGGGACGGAGGGGAGGCGACCCTCGCCCTTGCATATGACAACCTCGTGTCCCGCCATTCCTACCTCGGCGTTTCGAATCTGCGCCATGGCGCCCTGGCGGATGCCCGTGTGAGGTCGCTCCATGGAGATGCTCCCGGTTTTTTCTATGATGCATCCCTTTCGTACCGGTACGGATACAACCGTCCGACAGATCTCGATGCATCGGAAACGATTGTCAATCATGGCTCCGAATTCCGTTTTGCCACGAGTCTGGGACCTGTCATGGAGAACCGTTCCGCCATGTTGCTGGATGCCGCGGTGGGAATCCAGCGCTTGTCCGGCAACCTGACCGCATTTGTCGGCAACCTGGCCGTGACCCCGCATTATCGGTTCGAAACCGGGAACTGGCATTTCGACCTCGGCGTCCGGCTTTCAACCTTCTTCCACGAAGACGGAACCGACGGTTTCGTTTCCGGTGAGGGTTATGCCAGCGGCGGACAACATGTGGAGATGTTCACGAAACAGAGCCAGCGCATCTATCCGGCGGTTTCCGTGGAATGGACTCCGCTCGGGGAATCGGTGATCTTCCAGGCGGCTGCCAGGGGAGGTGGCACCTACAACTCCTATTTCGACCTTGTGGAAAAGGATCATTTCTTCAGCCAGTTCTATACCTTTGCGGGCTATCCTTTCCTGGACAATTCCGTCGAAAGGATCCATGCCTTTGTCGGAGCACGGGGCAATATAGCCCGGCGTTTCGGCTATGACTGGAAGGTGGGATTCATGTACCGTGACCATGAACTGATGTACGGGGCCGGTGACGTGAAGCGGGACGAGCTGGCGAGGCGTCCTACCCTCGGCTATGCGGATTATGCCCAGATGTATACGGATTTGAAGATGGCCTGGAGGTCTTCTTCGGTCGAGGCAGACGCCTGTCTCCGTTACAATTACACCTGGATGCAGGAAGTGAACGAATTCTTCGCTCCAGCCCCTTTCAAGGGCAATGTGAGCGCCTATTATCTCTGGGGCGACCGGATCAAGGCCGGTCTCGATGCGGACTTCTCCACGGCCCGCAAATCCGGCAATTCTGTCCGGGACAGCCGTCCGGTGGCCATCCCCGGTTACCTGGACCTGGGCCTGTACGGCGAATATGCCTGGAGCCGGAAGACTGGGGTCTGGCTGCGTATCGGAAACTTGCTGAACCAGACCATCCAGCGGATCCCTTTCATCGCTGAAAGCGGAATCTATGCAACCGCGGGCATCCGCTTGAATTTCTGATAATTTTTTGCTATCTTTGTACGTTTATAAGAAAGTGTACAAATATGGCAGATAACGAGCAGATGAGAGAGGCCGAGGCGCAGTATTCGGCAAACAGTATCCAAGTTCTGGAAGGATTGGAAGCGGTCCGCAAGCGGCCGTCCATGTATATCGGAGACATCGGTGAGCGCGGTCTCCATCATCTTGTGTATGAAGTGGTCGACAACTGTATCGACGAGGCAATGGCCGGCTTCTGCACGGATATTGACGTTACCATTCTGGAAGACAATTCCATCAGGGTCCGTGACAATGGCCGCGGCATCCCTACCGGCATGCATGAGAAGGAGCACCGCAGCGCCCTTGAGGTCGTCCTGACGGTCCTCCATGCCGGCGGTAAGTTCGACAAGAACAGCTATAAGGTTTCCGGCGGTCTTCACGGCGTGGGCGTCAGCTGCGTCAATGCCCTGAGCGACCTGCTGGTGGCGGAAATCCACCGCGAAGGAAAGATTTTCGTCCAGAAGTACTCCAAGGGCAAGCCTATTACGGGCGTGGAAGTTGTCGGTGAAACCGAGGATACGGGTACTACCATCACCTTTCATCCGGATGCGTCCATTTTCCAGCTGACCCAGGTCTACAAGTATGAGACGCTGGCCAACCGGCTCCGTGAACTGGCCTACCTGAACAAGGGAATCCGCATCACCCTGACGGACCTCCGTGAAATGGTCGACGAATTCTCTACGGCTGAAGACGGGGAACGCCAGGCGACGGGCCGCCAGGTCCACAGGAGCGATGTCTTCTATTCCGAACAGGGACTCCGGGAGTTCATCGATTACCTGGATGCCGGGGAAGCCAAGCTGATACCGGAAGCGATCTGCGTCGATACGGACAAGGTGATTCCCATCGATATCGCCCTCCAGTACAATACCGGTTTCCGGGAGCGGATCTACTCCTATGTGAACAATATCCACACGATTGAAGGCGGTACCCACCTCCAGGGCTTCAAGATGGGCCTTTCCCGTTCCTTGAAGAATTATGCCGAAAAGAATAACCTCCTGGCGAAATTCAAGGGAGACCTGAGTCCGGAGGATTTCCGTGAGGGCCTTACCGCCGTGATTTCCGTCAAGGTGGCTGAGCCGCAGTTCGAGGGCCAGACCAAGACCAAGCTGGGCAACAGCGAGGTGACGTCGGCGGTTTCCCAGGCTACGGCTGCCGCCATGGACCAGTATCTGGAGGAACACCCCAAGGAAGGAAAGACCATCGTGGAGAAGATCGTGCTGGCTGCCACGGCCCGGGCCGCTGCCCGGAGAGCCCGTGAAATGGTCCAGCGCAAGACCCCCATGGGCGGTGCGGGCATGCCTGGCAAACTGGCTGACTGCTCGGATCACGATCCGGAAAAATGCGAACTCTTCCTGGTGGAGGGTGATTCCGCAGGCGGTACGGCCAAGCAGGGGAGAGACCGCCGCACCCAGGCGATCCTGCCGCTCCGGGGCAAGATCCTGAATGTCGAGAAGGCCGCCCAGGACCGCGCTTTCGAGAGCCAGGAGGTCCGGAACATCTATACGGCCCTTGGCGTTACCATTGCCCAGGAGGATGAGACGGGAGAAAAGCACATGGACCTGAGCAAGTTGCGCTACCATAAGGTCATCATCATGACGGATGCGGATGTGGACGGTTCCCATATCGCCTGCCTGATCCTCACCTTCTTCTTCCGCTACATGTTCGACCTCATCAAGAACGGGTATGTGTACTTGGCAACGCCGCCGCTGTACCTGGTCAAGAAAGGAAAGGAAGAGGTCTATTGCTGGACGGATGCCCAGCGGGACGAGGCGACGGCCCGTCTCGGGCGGGGTACTGACAAGGGAGTTACGGTACAGCGCTACAAAGGTCTCGGTGAGATGTCTGACACCCAGCTGTGGGAGACGACCATGGATCCTTCCCGTCGCGTACTCAGGCAGATCACGATCGACAATGCCGCCGAAGCGGAACGGACTTTCTCCATGCTGATGGGTGACGATGTCCCGCCGCGCCGGGCTTTCATCGAAGAAAATGCCCATTATGCAAATATCGATGCCTAAAATCAACCGGCGGGTCATTGTTCCGCTGCTGGTCGTATTCGCAGTCCTCGTGCTCTTCATGCCGAGGACCGCGAAATTCAATTATGACTACCGGAAAGGTTCTCCCTGGCCGTATGAGACGCTGATTTCCCAGTTCGATTTCCCGATCCTCAAGACGGAGGAGCAGCTCATGTCGGAGATGGAAGAGGCCGGTGCCTCCACCATCCCGTATTACCGCTTCTCGGAGGAGGTGGTGGGAAATACCATGAAAGCGCTGCAAAGCCTTGATCTGGGACGTTACAACAGCCTGCGTCCGACTCTTGTGAACCGGATGAACGATATCTATGGCAAGGGTGTCATTTCCGATGCGAAGATCAAGCTGGACCGCGGCTATGCCCAGGTTTCCAATGACGTGATCTTCATCCAGAAGAACAAGCGTGCGACGAAGTATCCCCGTTCGGAAGTGTATAGGGTGTCCGATGCCCAGACCCAGCTGGTGTCCCAGATGAGCCGGACATATCCGGATGTCAACCTGGATTCGCTGTTCCGCCGATCGGGTGTTTACGACCTGATTGCGCCGAACCTGATTTTCGACAAGACGATGACGGAACTGGGCCATGCCAATTCGGCTGATTTCGTCTCTCCGACGTCCGGTTATGTGAATGCGGACCAGAAAATCGTTTCCAAAGGCGAGATCGTGACGCCGGAAATCGCCCAGATCCTGGATTCCTACAAAGCTGAGTATAACAAGATATTCGGTTATGACGGTCCGCGTATCCTGCTTTGGCTGGGCGACATGCTGATCGCCCTGGCCATCGTGGTGATCCTTTTCTTCTGCATTTTCTACACCAACCGCCTGATTTTCGAGGACCGCAACCGGTACTATTACCTGCTGACGGTGTTCCTGATCACGGCGGTGGCCTCCTTCCTGATAGAGCGCCTGTCTCCTTCGCTGGTGTATCTGATGCCATTCTCGATCTCCGCCCTGTATCTGCTGGCTTTCTTCAAAAAGCGGGTCGTGATGCCGGCTTACATGGTATCCCTTCTCCCGCTGCTGGTCTTCAGCGGAAACGGCGTGGAACTGTTCGTCATTTTCCTGACGGCGGGCGTGGTTTCCATGCGGACGTTCAAGTTTTTCAGCAAGGGGTGGCTGCAGTTTGTCAATGCGCTGATTATCTTCCTGGTGGAACTGCTGGTTTTCACGGGCTTCCGTCTGATAGACGCCGGCCGGAGCCTTGTCTGGATGAATCTGCTCATGCTTTTCGGAGGCGCTGTCCTGACGGTGGCCATGTATCCGCTTATCTATTTGTTCGAGCGGGTTTTCAACCTGGTCTCCCCGACCAAGCTGATCGAAATGACCGACACGAACAATCCGCTTCTGCAGGAACTGGCTCAGAACGCCCCCGGAACTTTCCAGCACTGCCTCCAGGTGATGAACATGGTGGACGCCGCCGGCCGGGCCGTCCATGCGAACGTCCCGCTGCTGCGGGCCGGCGCCCTGTATCATGACCTCGGCAAGATGAAGAACCCGAACTGTTTCATCGAGAATGAGAGCAGCAATCCGGGTTTGACGCGCTATCATGACGGTAAGGATCCCCGTGACAGCGCCCGGGATATTATCCGGCACGTCGCGGATGGCATGGCTATCGCCGAGGAACATAAGCTTCCCGGACAGGTCAGCGAGTTCATCCTCACCCATCACGGAACTTCGGCCACCGGTTATTTCCTCAATCAGTATCTGAATGCGGGCGGCGATCCTTCCGATGTCGCGGATTTCTACTATCACGGCCGGAAACCGCAGACCAAAGAGCAGGTAATCCTGATGATCTGCGATTCCGTGGAGGCAGCCTCGCGTACCCTGAAAGACTTCTCTCCCGAAGCGCTCGACCACTTTGTCGAAGGAATCGTTGCCGGCAAAGAGAAGATGGGACAACTGGAAGAGTCCGAGATTACGGTCCACGAGCTGTTCGTAGTAAAAGCGGTGCTCAAGACCTATCTGCAGCAGATTTATCACGAACGAGTGGAATATCCGCAGCGAAGGGATGCCTGAGACGTTACACCTTCGAGGATTTTTCACTAACTTTGCGGCCCTTTTGAATAATATAATAATCGATAACCATGAACATTGTAAAGAACCAGATTGACGCCCTGAACTATCAGGTGACTTTTGAGATCGCAGCCGACGACTATGCCGAGGCTTTTAAGAAGCGCCTCAGTGAATACCGCCGCCGCGCGGACATCAAGGGCTTCCGCAAGGGAATGGCTCCGTTGTCGCTCATTCAGCGGCTCTACGGTGACCAGGCCCTCTATGAAACGGTCAACAACACCCTCTCCGACCAGCTGAACAACTTCATCCGGGACGAGAAGATCCGGGTTGTCGGCGAACCGCTCCCTTCCGACGACCAGCCTCAGCTCGACTGGAAGCCCGGCAACGACTTCACGTTCAAGTTCGACATTGCCCAGACCCCGGAACTTGTTTTCGAGGTTGGGAAGGAAGACAAGATCCCGTATTATGAGATCAACGTGACGGCCGATGCCAAGAAGGCGATGAAGGCCCAGATGCTCCAGCAGTACGGTTCGCTCCAGGAAGGAGAGAAGGTCGGGGAGAACGATTACATTATCGCTGACATCGCCAATGAAGGCCACAGAGCGGAAGGTGTCTACGTGTCCGTGAGCAATATCGCGGAAGCCGCCCGCAGCCTGTTCATCGGCAAGAAGGCCGGAGACAAGGTCACCGTGAATGTGAACGAGGCCTTTGAGAACGAGACAGACCGGGCTTCCATGCTGAAGGTTGACAAGAACCGTCTCGCCGAACTCGACCCGATGTTTACGTTTACGATCGTGAACGTGAAGACCTTCGTCGCCGCCGAAGAGAATCAGGAAACTTACGACAAGATGTTTGGCGAGGGTACGGTCACGACTCCCGAGCAGTTCGAGGAAAAAGTCGTCGAGCGTATCAAGGCCGGTCATACCCAGGACGCCAATTACCGGTTCGGCAATGATGTCCGCAAGTATTACATGGACAAGGCGGCCGTGGAGCTTCCGGAGGCTTTCCTGAAGCGCTGGCTGGTCCATGCCAATGACGGCAAATACACGGCCGAGCAGGTCGAGAAGGAATTCCCTGCGTTCGCCGAGGATTTCAAGTGGCAGCTCATCCGGGGATACATGATGCAGAAGTTCGGCCTCAAGGTGGAAGAGCAGGATTTGCGTGAAGCCGCCGAATCCTATGTCGCATACCAGTATGCGATGTACGGCATGGGCAATGTCCCGGAGGATATGATCAAGAGCTCCGCCCGCAATGTCCTGGAAGACGAGAACCAGAGACGCCGGCTGGAAGAACAGGTGGAGGACAACAAGACCATCGCGCGCATCCGCGAGGAAGTAACGGTCCAGACCAAGAAGATTTCCGAAGAGAAATTCCGTGAATTGAAATAATATGAACGAATTCGAGAAATTTGCAGTGAAGGACAGGGGCATCAGTTCGATGACCCTGTCTCGTTATCAGTCCGTCCTGGACGGTTACATCAATCCGACCATCACGGAAGAGCGCAAACTCAATGTGGCCCAGATGGATGTCTTCAGCCGCCTCATGATGGACCGGATCATCTTCCTCGGTGTTCCGATCGATGATGACGTCGCCAATATCATCATGGCCCAGCTTCTGTTCCTGGCCTCCACTGACAGTCATGCCGACGTTTCCCTTTACCTGAACACCCCTGGCGGTCAGGTATCCTCCGGACTCGCCATCTATGACACGATGCAGCTGGTCCAGCCGGATGTCGCGACGATCTGCACCGGTATGGCCGCCTCGATGGGCTCCGTGCTGCTCTGCGCCGGTACGCCCGGCAAGCGTTCGGCCCTTCCGCATTCCCGTGTACTGATCCACCAGCCGCTGGGAGGAGCGCAGGGACAGGCGACAGACATCCTGATTGCCGCCAAGGAAATCGAGAAGACCCGTACGGAACTGTTCCGGATTATTTCCGAGCATTCCGGGCAGCCCTATGAACGGGTTGCTGCAGACGGGGACCGGGATTTTTGGATGACGGCGCAGGAGGCGAAGGCCTATGGTATGGTCGACGAGATTCTTAGCAAGAGAAGCTGATGGCCCGGAAGACAGACATCCAACATAACCATTGCATTCTCTGCGGACGTACAGATGCCGAGGTGCCGTATCTGCTGCAGGGCATTGACGGCTATATCTGCAGTGACTGTGCCGTGCTGGCGGCGGATTATGTCCGGGAACTGGAAGGGAAGTCGGGTGCGAAAACGGCCGTCCTCCCTGCTTCATCGATGGACAAGGCTCCGAAACCGAAGGAGATCAAGGCCTTCCTGGACCAGTATGTGATCGGCCAGGACCGCGCCAAGACCGTCCTTTCTGTAGCGGTTTACAACCACTATAAGAGAATCAGTCACAACCTCTCCGGAAAAAACGATGACGGAGTGGAGCTGGAGAAGTCGAACATCCTTCTGGTGGGACCCACCGGAACCGGAAAAACGTTGCTGGCCAAGACCATTGCCAAGCTGCTCGACGTCCCGTTCACGATTGTCGACGCTACTGTCCTCACGGAAGCCGGCTATGTGGGCGAAGATGTGGAGAGTATCCTGACCCGCTTGCTGCAGGAAGCGGATTTCGACCAGAAGAAGGCGGAACGGGGGATTGTCTTTATCGATGAAATCGACAAGATCGCCCGGAAGTCCGACAATCCTTCGATTACCCGTGATGTCTCGGGTGAAGGAGTCCAGCAAGCTATGCTGAAGCTTCTGGAAGGCAATGTGGTGAATGTCCCGCCGAAGGGAGGCCGCAAGCATCCCGAACAGGAGTTCATCCATCTGGATACCCAGAATATCCTGTTCATCTGCGGGGGCGCCTTCGAGGGAATTGAACGTCATATCGCCCGGCGGAAGAATACACAGATCATCGGGTTCGGCGCAGAGGAGAAACAGCGGATTTCCCGTGATAACCTGCTCCAGTATGTGGAGGCGGAGGATCTTCGTGCCTATGGGCTGATTCCCGAGATCGTGGGCCGTTTACCGGTCGTCACGTTTCTGGACCAGCTGGACCGTGCCTCCCTGCTGCGAATCCTTACCGAACCGAAGAATGCCATCATGCGCCAGTATGGGAAGCTCTTCGAAATGGACGGCATGAAACTGGAAGTGGATCCGGACGTCCTGGACCTGGTCGTGGATACGGCTATCGAGAAAAAGTTGGGGGCCCGCGGCCTGAGGAGCATCTGTGAACAGATCATGAATGATGCCATGTACGAAGCTCCGTCATCCCGTAAGCGGACGTTCCACCTGACGCGCAGCTATGCAGTGGAAAAATTGCAAGGATAAAGGCAAGAATCGGGGATAAAAATTTGGAGTATTCAATTATTTATCCTAACTTTGCATTCCCGATTGAATGAGGGCTTAGCTCAGTTGGTTTAGAGCGCTTGCTTGACAGGCAAGAGGTCGGCAGTTCAAATCTGCCAGTCCTCACATCCCTATGGCGTCTGCTTCCCGCAGACGCTTTTTTATATGCTCCGGTCACCAAGTCACGACCCGGTCTACGATTTCCTGTTGTTCGCTGGCCGTCCGTCTCAGATAAATGCGGGTCGTTTCGATGCTCTCATGTCCCATCAAGTCGGCCAGCAAGGCAATGTCGTTGAATTTTTCCAGGAAATTCTTGGCGAAGCGGTGACGGAAGGAATGCGGGTAGACAACCCGTTTGTCAAGGCCGTAGGATTCCGCATAGTATTTCAGCTGCTGGGCGATGCCACGGGGAGTCAGTACTTTTCCGAATCGGTTCTTGAAGATGTATCCAGTCTGCAGGTCCTCCGATTCAAGCCAGCGGAATGCTTCTTCCCGCAGCCTTCTGGGGATATACAGGCGCCGGACCTTCCCTCCCTTGGAGTACAGGTCCAGGAAACCGCATTCGACATGTTCCGCCTTGATTTTCAGCAGTTCACTGACCCTTGCCCCTGTCGCTGCCAGGAACCAGACGATGAAATACCATTCCGTATGTCCTTCCGATTTGAGTTTCCGTTTGAAAAAGCGATAGTCCGCATCGCTGATAACATGCTCCAGATAGGTCTTTTGCTGCGTTTTGATAAAGTGAAGTTTGAGGGAATCCTTCTGGATGAACTCCAGATATTTGTTGATGGCCTGGAGCCGGAGGTTGACGGTTTGGGGTTTGAAGTTTTCGATGAGATAGGCCTTGTAGGCGCGGAGATTCTCTTCGTTGAAGTAATCATAGCTTGAAAGGTAGTTCTTGACAGTCCATACATAGGATTCCACGGTATTCGGAGCCAGTCCGGACCGCGTCAGAAGCAGTTGAAATTCCTGTACCATTGTTAAGTCATTTTATATCTGAGATTTGAGGGGTCAATTTACAAAAAAATCCGGACAGTCCAAGTTGGATTGCCCGGATTGGGGGAGGTCTTCCTATTTTATAGATAATCGTCGAAGTATGCCGTTACTTTGTCCATCAGATGGACACGGTTGGGGCCGATGACGTTGTGCTCTGCGACCGGATAGGGGAAATAGTCAACAGGAATGTTCTGGTCAATGCAGGCCTGGATAAAACTCAGGGAATGTTCCCATACGACTGTGTTGTCCACGGCGCCCTGGCAGATCAGGAGTTTGCCACGAAGGCGGGCGGCATGGTTCAGGAGACTGGTCTTGGCGAATCCCTCCGGATTGGTCGCCTCGGTATCCATGTACCGCTCTCCATACATGATTTCATACCATTTCCAGTCGATGACCGGACCGCCGGCCACACCCACCTTGAAGACATCCGGAAAATGCGTCATGAGACTGATGGTCATGAATCCGCCGTAGCTCCATCCATGGACACCGATACGGGAGACATCGACATACGGGAGCGCCATAAGGCGGCGGATGCCGACCATCTGGTCAGCCATTTCGGCCTGTCCGCAGGCACGGTTGATCGCTTTCTCGAAGGCGGCTCCCCGGTTGGGGGTTCCGCGGTTGTCCTGAACATATACGAGATACCCTTTCTGGGCCATCAGCATTTCCCACATGCGGATTTCTCCGAGCCATGAGTCGCGGACAAGCTGGGAGTGAGGGCCGCCGTACACGTACAGGAGGAGAGGATACTTCCGCGACGGATCGAAATCCTTCGGTTTGATGAGGCGGTAATAATTCTCGTAAAGACCGTCCGCGCTCGGAACCGTTCCGAATTCCACCTCGCAGGAGGCGTACTCCGAAAGGGGATCTCCCGCTTCGAAAAGGAACTGGTCCTGTTTGCCGTCGGTGCTGCGCAAACGGCTTACCCGGGGAACATTCAGGCTGGACCAGCTGTCGAAGAACCAGGTACAGTCCCCGTTCATGCTGACGCTGTGCCATCCGCGTTCCGGAGTCAGCCTGACGGGCTTGCCGAAACGGGCTTTCTTTACAGCGTCCTTGCCGGCGGGGACCTTGACGTTCATTTTGAACAGGTGGTTCTCCGCCGGGGAGACTTCGGCCGAAGTGTAATAGATGCACTTGCCGTCGTTGCCGATATACTCTACGTCCGCATCCACGGCCGTCAGGCGGCGGACCGCCCCGAGGGTATCCACCAGATACAGGTTCTTGTAGCCGTCCCGGTTGTCGGTGCGGTACAGGAAGAGGTCGTTCCTGCCCTGCAGGAAGTGCAGCGGATCCTGTGGCTCCACCCAGGCGTCATTGTCCTCCGTCAGGATGGTGCGGACATAACACCCGTCCGATACCCGGTACTGGTTGAGGCGCATATGGTGCTGGGTGCGGTCCAGGACCTGGACAAACACGTACCGGTCGTCCGGGGACCAGGTGATGTTGGTCAGGAAACGCTCTTCCGTGAAATCGCTGACACGGAGGTAAACCGTCGTCCTGCGGGCAATGTCGAAGATGCCGAGGGAGACAAGTTCCGAATCCATTCCGTTCATCGGGTACTTGATGGTCCGGAGGGTGCCGGTACGGCTGCCGATATCCAGGAGCGGGAAATCCGTCACGCGGGATTCGTCCTTACAGTAGAAGGCGATTCTCTCTCCGGAGGGGGACCAGTACCAGCCTTCCCCGATGCCGAATTCATTGCGGCTTACGCTTTGGCCGAAAACGGTTTCGGGATCATTGGAGACGGCAACGGCGAGCGTGTCCCGCCCATCCGTGACGAAAAGGCTGTTTCCGGCATTGAACGCCGCCCACCGGGGGGTGACAGGTTCCGTGCTGCGTCCCGTCCCGCTGACGGAGCCGGTTTTCCATTCGTTCCCGTCCCGGAACACGTATTCGTCCGTGTTTTTCCACTGGTAGTACCGGTTTTCCGGATAGACGGTACGGCCCAGGACGGCTTCCTGCATGGTCAGGTCCCGGCCTTCATGGGCGGGATGGACATCAATGACCCGGTTCTGGGCGCCTGCCACAACGCCGGCGAGGGCGGACAGCAGGGATAGAAGGGCTTTCAACGGCATGGCTTACAGGAATTCGGGGGCGACAGCCGTATCATAGGGAAGATTGTGATTGCTTTCTTCCACCGGTTCGGAAGTGATGACCATGTCGACGATGGCCCGTTCATAGCCTCTCCACGGCAGGGCGCCCTTGTATTCTTTGAAATGCACGGTGACCCGCTGGCCGGTGAGGGTGGCCAGCTGCTGGGCGACTTCGGCGTCCGCCACGGAAAACTTGAAGTTCTTGGATTGGACGGAACCGGTTCCACCGGCCTTGTTCCCATATCCGGTGAGGATGATCTCGCCCTCATAGGTCTTGAAGAGGTACCCGGTGTAGGTAAGCGTGTTCAGTTCACCGGTCTTGGTGCCGTCACTGAAGACCCAGAGGAATTTATAGTAGCCGAAGGCGGCTCCGACCAGAAGGATGAGTACGATCGTCCAGGCGATGACTTTGCCAGTTTTCTTTGCCATAATTACTGCTATTTGTTCAAAACGTTATGTACGGGAGTTTGGGATGCGGCCACACCGGCGGTGACCGTACAGCGGATGTCACGGGATGAGGAGCCGAAAAGGAACGAGTAGTCTCCCTTGTCGACGACCCAGGCGGAGGCGTTTTCATCGAAGGAGGCCAGTTCCGA
>JAGAHD010000018.1 GCA_017627255.1 Bacteroidales bacterium
CCTGCTGATCCTGGTGACCGAGTCCAAGAACATTGCCAACAAGACGACGGAACTCCGCGAGGCCATCGACTTTGCCGACATGGTCGTCCAGTATGTCAACGACGGAAGCGGTACGAAGGATTTCATCGCACGCGCATACAAAGTCCTGCAGGATGCCCTGAAGGCTCTGTAGGCATTGGATGATCCCATAATGATTGGAGGCTTGCCCAACGGTCAGCCTCCATTTTTTGCCTTTCATGGCCGCTTGTCTATCGAAGGGGAAGGATCCGGAAAATCCGCCGTGTGGCGGAGGTGACTTTGTAGAAATCGTCGACTGCGTAGCCCGCGATGGCGACGACATGGTGGGGATCCGGATGTCCGGAATCCCGAAGCAGGACGGTTCGGTGTTTGTCTACAATGGAGAAATGCCGGTCCGTGAACCAGTCCTGGAGTTTTTTCCGGCCCCGCATGCCGAGCGGCCGGAACCAGTCTCCCTTCACCCAGTGGCTCTCTTCCAAGGTACCGCGGACCTTGTCTGCGTCCAGGATCAGGACGCCTTCTTTCTGGATGAGGGATTCCGTCCCGTCCCATGCCTCCTCGCGGATGGCATACCGGAGCGGGGTATGGTCCTCCCGTACCAGCTGTCCGGCGCTGCTGAACCAGACGCCTGCCTGCCGACCGCTTTCTCCGCTGCGCACAATGGCGACCGCCCTTTCGATATCGGAGGGCGGACAGCCGTCCTCTTCCAGCAGACGGTAAAGAAGATACTCCCAGTGGGGCAGTGTCCGGAGCAGGGCGGTGTCGATGTGGCTTCCATCGGAAACGACACTGCGGTACTCCTGGTAAAAATCGTCGGCGATGTCGCTGACACTCCGCAGACGGGCCATGTCGGAGGCCAGCGTCTTTTCGAAAGAAGGATTGATTTCCCGCAGCAGGGGAAAGACCTGGTTGCGGAGTTTGTTGCGTTTGTAGGTGTTTTCCGCATTGGTCTGGTCCTCCCGCCAGGGAATCTGCCTCTCCTTGAGGAAGGCGGCGATTTCAGCGCGCGTGATACCCAGGATCGGCCGTCGGAGGGGGATGTCGTTGTATTCCGGAACAGGCAGGAAGCTGTCTTCCGCCATGCCGCAGAGTCCCCGGATGCCGGTTCCGCGCAGCAGGTTGAGGAAAAACGTCTCCGCATTGTCCCCGGCGTGGTGGGCGGTCAGGACCGCTTCGTATCCGTGTTCACGGCAAAGTTCGCCGAACCAGCGGTAGCGCAGTTCCCGGGCGGACATCTCGATGCTGATTCCTTTCCCGCCGGCGAAAACGGTCGTGTCGAACCGCCGGATGTGGCACGGGATACCATGCGAGACCGCCCAGCTGCGGACCAGTTCCTCGTCGGCGTCGCTGTCCGCTCCCCGCAATTGGAAATTGCAGTGGGCAATAGCGAAAGGTCCGCCTTCCAGACGGACCTTTTCTGCCAGATACATGGAGTCCATGCCTCCGCTGACGGCCACCAGAACCATAAGGCTATTTCTTCTTGGGTGCGATGGTGTACGTAATGCCGAACTCGAAATATTCCTTGAACTGGACCGCAGGGACGGCGGTGCCGTCCGACAGGGTCTTCACCTTGATCGTATCGTCGTAAATCAGGTTGGTCGACAGGGTGAGGGCAAAGTACTTGGCCAGTTTCCAGAAAATCTTGTTGTCCCAGTTGACACGGAAATTCTGCGGGTTCTTCAAGTAGTTGGAGAACAGGACAATCTGGGTGTCATAGGAGAAGGTGTCGTTGATGACCCACTTGCCTTCCGCTTTCAGCAAGGCACCAAGACCGAAACGGAACGGGCGGAAATTGTCGCCGACGGAGGTGTCAAGCCCTTCTTCCCGGAGTTCCATGCCGTAAGTGTTGCGCAGGAGCGGGTCCCGGACGATAACCAGGTCTGCCGTCACCGGCGAGAAGGACACGGTCAGCCAGTCTTTCGGCTTCCAGGTGAGACCGATACCGAGGTTGAGGTAAGCCGGTGCAAAGAGTCCGGACATGAGTTTCCGCGCATCGAGCCAGTCCTGCACGGACGGTTCGTCACCGGAAAAGCCGGTCGGTGTCCCGTACTTGTAATTGTTGTCGAACTGGGTCCTGAAATCGAAGCTGGCGGAATAGCTCAGATGGCGGATCGGTGTCTCATATCCCCAGCGGGATTCGAAATAGATGCGGTCCTTGTGCTTCTGGAGGATCGGCTTGTCTGCGGAATAGAGGAAGCCGTAGTCCAGCTGGAGCCGGTTGGTCCAGGTGGTCTTGTCCTTGGCATAATTGGCATTGGCATCGATGCTGGCGGCCAGAGAATAGTTGTTGAAGCCGCCGGCGGCCCAGTTCCACAGGGAGGTCTGGGCGAAATTGATGCTGTTGATGGAGGAGACGTCCCAGTATTTGGGCTTCTGGACCGCTTCGGGGACATCTTCGGCCGCCGTCAGGGCTGCCGCCGCTTCTGCCGCGGCTTTCTGGGCATCCTGGGCCTGCAGGGCGGTCGTCGCCATGAGGACGGCCGCTATGGATAAAAATACCTTCTTCATCGTTTTTCCTTTTGGAGGCGGTAGGATATCGAACTTCACGTCATGGGAGGCCGGTATCCTGCCGCGTCAGAATAATAAATTAATACGATCTGGCAAAAATGACGCGCTGCTTGGACGGTTTGCCGGAGTAAACGCACTTGCCTTCCTCTTCGCAGACGAAACTGTCTTCGGGAATGCAACGGATGGTCGCCTTGGTCTCTTCCTGGATCCGGGCTTCGGTCTCGGCAGTGCCGTCCCAGTGGCAGAGCAGGAATCCGCCCTTCTCGATCTCCACCTTGAATTCTTCCCAGGTATCTACCTTGCGGACAGACTGCTCGCGGAATTGCAGGGCCTTCGCATAGATGTTCTTCTGGATGTCGTCCAGCAGTCCGATGATCCGCTCGTCAAGACCTTCCAGGGGTTCGGTCACCTTTTCGAGGGTGTCGCGGCGGTGGACTTCCACGGTTCCGCTGACAAGGTCACGGGGACCCATGGCGAGACGCACCGGTACGCCCTTGAGTTCCCATTCGGCGAACTTGAAGCCCGGACGGACGGTGTCGCGGTCGTCCACTTCTACGGAGTGTCCCTTGGCTTCAAGGGCTTTCTTGAGTTCGAACATCTTGTCCAGTACGGCGTTACGTTCTTCGTCGCTCTTGTAGATCGGAACCATGACCACCTGGATCGGGGCCAGGGCGGGAGGAAGGACGAGGCCGTTGTCATCACCGTGGGCCATGATGAGGGCACCCATCAGACGGGTGGAAACGCCCCAGGAAGTCGCCCATACGTAATCCAGTTTGCCTTCTTTGTTGGTGAACTGGACGTCGAAGGACTTGGCGAAATTCTGGCCGAGGAAGTGGGACGTACCGGCCTGCAGGGCCTTGCCGTCCTGCATGAGGGCTTCGATGGTCATCGTGTCAAGGGCACCGGCGAAGCGTTCTCCCGGGCTCTTGTGCCCGATTACTACCGGCAGCGCCATCGTTTCACGGGCGAAACGGGCGTAGACATTGACCATGCGGCGGGTTTCCTCGATGGCCTCTTCGGCAGTCGCATGGGCCGTATGGCCTTCCTGCCAGAGGAATTCCGCCGTGCGGAGGAACAGTCGGGTGCGCATCTCCCAGCGCACGACATTGGCCCACTGGTTGCACAGGATCGGCAGATCCCTCCAGGAGTGGACCCAGTTCTTGTACGTGTTCCAGATGATGGTTTCGGATGTGGGGCGGACGATGAGTTCTTCTTCCAGTTTGGCCTCCGGGTCAACGACCACGCCTTTCCCGTCGGGATCGTTCATGAGGCGGTGGTGGGTGACGACGGCACACTCTTTGGCGAATCCGGCGACATGCTCAGCTTCGCGGCTGAAGAAGGATTTCGGAATGAAGAGCGGGAAATAGGCGTTCTTGTGTCCCGTTTCCTTGAACATGCCGTCCAGAATATGCTGCATCTTCTCCCAGATGGCATAGCCGTAGGGTTTGATGACCATGCAGCCGCGGACGGCGGACTGTTCGGCCAGGTCGGCTTTCACCACCAGATCGTTGTACCATTGGGAGTAGTTGTCCGAGCGTTTTGTAACCTCTTTTGCCATACTTTTATTGTTTTTTACTATTTTTGTCCTTAATATTGCCTCGGAGAATCCGGTTTCAGGTACAGAAATTGTATCTGGAGACGAAACCGACCGGGCTTTTCCGGTCACAAAGATACTTATTTTTATTTTATAATAGGAGGTTCTGACATGAAAAAGCATCTGGCATTCTACCTGATTGCGCTGGTAGCCGCCACATCCTGCGGCTCCATGGCACAGTATGCTTCCGGCCCCCGGAAGTTCGATGACGGTATCTATGCGACGCCTCAGGCACAGACCGTCACTGTCTCTTCCCAGGAAGAAATGGACGCCCTCGTGAAGGAGAGTCTTTCTTCCGAAGTCCTGGTCCTCCGTGCAGAAGGAGATACGGTCGTTGTCCCGTCCGGGAAGACGGCCCGTCTGCAGTTCAATCCTGATCAGACGTCCGCAGACCTGAGCGTGTTCGACACGCAGGATTACTGGTGGAACAATTATTCGTGGAGTTATCGTCCGTGGTACCTGAGCGGATACTACAGCCCGTGGTATTATTCTTCCTGGGCCTGGGATCCCTGGTATTGGGACCCCTGGTATTACCGCCCTTATTATTATGGCGGGTTCTACCGTCCGTTCTATTCCCATTATTACGGTTTCTGGGATCTCTGGTACTATGATCCGTGGTATTACGGGTATTCCTCCTGGTATTACGATCCCTGGTACTGGGGACCTCACTATGGCTATTACGGCTACTATGGCTATTATGGCCACTATTACGGTCCCGGAGGACGCTCTTTCATCCATCACGGTCCCAGCCGCGCCAATGCCCTCGGTCACCGTGACATGGCCAATGGCACCCGGAACCTGGTTTCCCGTCGCAGTGGCCTCGGTGCCGGTTCGTCCGTCCGCGGAGGCGCTACTGCCGTTTCCCGCCGCAGCGGATCAGGCTCTGCCCTGACTACTTCCCGCCGTTCTTCCGGCAGCGTCCGTGGCGGCACTTCCGCCCGGACAGGTGTGAGCCGCTCTTCCGGCCTTACCGGCGTGCGGCGCTCTTCCAGCAGCACGTCCGTGCGCTCTTCCGGAACCTCCCGGAGCGGTTCCTCTGCCGTCCGTTCCGCCGGTACGGCGGCCCGCCGTTCTTCCGGTTCGGTCAGCCGTTCCTCCAGTTCAGCCCGCCGCTCCGCCGGTTCGGCCAACTACCGTTCCTCCGGTACCACTAATTACCGTTCCTCCGGCTCCTCGAGCCGTTCCAGCGGTTCTTCTGTCCGTTCTTCCGGCGGTTCATTCCGCTCTTCTGGCGGTACTTCCCGTTCTTCGGGCGGCTACTCCGGCGGATCGTCCCGTTCCTCCGGCGGCTATTCGGGCGGCGGATCGTCCCGTTCTTCGGGCGGATCCAGCTCCGGTGGTGGCCGCAGCGGCGGCAGGCGCTAATTGACACTTAATCCAAGGAAAACCATGAAAAGGACACTTACAGCACTTCTGCTTGCAGCAGTTTCATTGAATGTCGGGGCACAGACATGGCAGGATGCGTATGTCTTCTCTGAGAACAATTATGTGGGAACGGCCCGCTCCGTGGGTATGGGCAATGCCATGACTGCGGTAGGCGGTGACCTGGGTTCCCTCGTCTTCAACCCGGCGGGTTCTGCCGTGGCGGGATATTCCACCTTCGCAATCACTCCGTCGGTGACCATTTCCAATGTGTTCGCCCAGGGTACGACCCTCTCCGGTGAAACCGTCCCTTACGGCTTCGAGGACGGCCTGAAATCCCGGATGCCCCGTTTCAAGATGCCGAATTTCGGCTTTGTGATGAGTTATGATACCCATTCCAGCAGCCTCCGGAGGGTCACTTTCGGACTGGTAGGGCATGCGACCAATGACTTTACGTCCAAGATTGCGGCATCCGGCACCAATTTCGACACCTCGGTGGCAGGTTCCCTGGCGAGCCAGGCTGACGGTTATCCCGTTTCCATCATGGACGGGGGCTACTATCAGGATGACATTCCTTCCTGGGAGACCATGGTGGGATACAAAGCCGGTATCATTTCCCCGATGGCCGGCCGGGAGAACGCTTACATCGGTGTTACCGAGCGCCTCCTCTCCAACGGAAAAGTCCAGCTTGCCGACCAGATCAAGCAGCGCTACGGTCAGCAGCGGGTCGGTAACAAGTACGATCTGCTGATGAATTTCGCGATGGATTTTTCCGACCGGTTCTACCTTGGCGCCAACATCGGAATCACCTCACTTTCCTATCATTCGGACCAGGTCCGGGCCGAGGAACCGGCTGACGGCACGAACATCACCGTCAATTATGAGGGCCAGAACGTGGCGTTCAACTCCCTCCGTATCCGGAGCGCCTACCAGGCGGAAGGCAGCGGGATCTATGCGAAGATCGGCTTCCTGGCCCGTCCATTCGGCGGCCTGAGGATCGGTGCGGCCATCCAGACACCCACGATCATGGAAATCCGTGAGAACTATGCCCTGGACGCCCAGACGGTACTCTCCGGTTCCAGCCGTACGGCCCAGACGCCCGAGGATGAGTGGTATTACAACCTTGTCAGCCCTTACCGGGTCAATGCGGGTATCGCCTATACGTTCGGAAAACTCGGGCTTGTGAGTGTTGACTATGAACTGTGCGATTACAGCACGATGAGTTTCCGCTCTTCCAATTACAACGAGTTTTTGACCGATTTCGGCGGGGTCAACGGCGACATTGCCCAGATGATGACCATGTCCCATGCCCTCCGCGCCGGTGTGGAACTCAAGCCCCTTCCGGAAATGGCCATCCGCGTCGGTTATAATTTCGAGACCAATCCCGTCGTCGGCCTGACGACGCCCAAGCAGCGGGTCTCCTTCGGTCTCGGCTACGATTCCAACGGTTCGTTCTTCGCCGATGCGGCAGTCCGTCTGCACTATCTGCAGGACGAGTACCTGATTCCGTATTACTATTATGACTGGGATGACCAGGGTACCTTCATCGATGACACGGTCCTGACGCCGGAGATCGGCATCAAGACGACGATGGTCGATGCGATGCTCACCCTTGGCTGGAGATTCTGATCCATCAAACAGATCCTGATTTGTATTATATTGTTCTGGGCCACCGTTTCGATGGCCCAGACTTGTTAAATGTAGGTACGGGAAATGACCCGCCCTGATTGCTCCCTGGCTGGTACCGGGACCGGATGACACGGACCGGACGGCCCGCAAGGCTTATTTCCAGTCTGCCAGGTCTTTTTCGGAGACGCACTTGAATCCGGCACGGTGGATGACTTCCCGTGCCGTTTCCATATCGTCAGTACGGAACAGCAGGATGCCCTTCCCGTCCTTGAGGAAGGAATACATGTAGATAATGCTGATGCCGGCTTCGCTGAAACACTTGACCGTGTCGGCCGTCTGGCCGGGACGGTTTTCCATTTCGATGGCGAACACATCCGACATGGCGACGGCAAAGCCCTCATTCACGAGTTCCAGATAGGCTTGGCGCGGATTGGAGCAGATGACGCGGAACAGGCCGTACTGGGCCGTGTCCGCAATGGTGGAAGCGATGATCCGGATTCCGGTCCGCTTCATGATATCGAGAACCTTGGTGAGGGTGCCGGAACGGTTCTCGAGGAAGATGGAAAGCTGGTTGACAGTCATAATCGTCGCTATTGTTGTTTTCTGTTGTCAATGACGTGTGCGCTCTTCCCCTGGCTTCTCTCAATGGAGTTGGGAGCCTTGAGCTGCACTTTCGCACTGATGCTCAAGACACTTCTGAGCTTGTCGGACAGGCGTTTCTGCAGTTCATCGATGGCGGCGGGAGTGTCGAAGGTGGCCGTGAAATACTCCTGGCGGAGTTCCACCTGGACCTGCAGGGTATCCAGGTTGTTGATGCGGTCGACGATGAGCATGTAACGGGGAGCGAATTCCTTCATGCTCAGGACGACGCTCTCTACCTGGGACGGGAAGACATTGATACCCCGGATGATAAGCATGTCATCGCTCCGGCCCGTGATGGGCGTCATCCGGACGCTGGTGCGGCCGCAGTCGCACTCGCCCTGCATCAGGGAGCACAGGTCGCGGGTCCGGTACCGGATGACCGGCATGCCTTCCTTGGTGAGCGTAGTGAAGACCAGTTCGCCGGACTGGCCGTTCGGCAGTGGCTCAAGGGTGACCGGATTGATGATCTCGGGATAGAAATGGTCTTCGTTGATGTGGGAACCGTTCTGCATCTGGCATTCATAGCTGACGCTGGGGCCCATCACTTCGCTCAGGCCGTACAGGTTGAACGCCTTCAGGCCAAGGCGCTCTTCGATTTCCGCCCGCATGCTTTCCGTCCACGGCTCGGCTCCGAAAGCGCCTACGCGGAGCTTGATGTGCTCCTTGGTGATACCCATATGCTCCATTGTCTCAGCGAGATACAGCGCGTAGGAAGGGGTACAGGCAATACCGGTGATGCCTAGGTCGCGGATCAACTTGGCATGCTTTTCCGTGTTGCCGGTGGATGCCGGTACTACGGAAGCACCGACCATTTCCACGCCGTTGTGGGCACCCAGGCCGCCCGTGAACAGGCCATAGCCGTAGGATACGGAGAAGATGTCGTCCCGACCGACACCGTAAGCCGTCAGGCAACGGGCCATGCATTCGCTCCAGACGCCGATGTCCTTCCGGGTATAGCCCACGATGGTGGGGTTGCCGGTCGTGCCGGACGATGCGTGGATGCGGATGATCTCGCTCTGGGGAGCGGCTTGCAAGCCGAAAGGATAGTTGTCACGGAGGTCCTTCTTGGTGGTGAAGGGCAGCTTGACGATATCGTCGATGGTCCGGATATCGTCCGGGGTGATGTCCATGTCCTGCAGCTTGTGACGGTAGAAGGGGACGTTGTGATAGACGTACTCCACGATTTTATGGAGGCGTTTTCCTTGCAATGAGCTCATTTCATCGCGGCTCATGCATTCTTTGTTGGGGTTCCAGATCATGTGTCAAGTTCGTTTTTCCGGATTATGGGTGATCTTCCCGGAAGGCTTTCATGCGCTGTTCCAGGATGGGATAGAGATCGTCTTTCATGCGGCTTGTGCAGCCGCGGACACCTTGCCGGAGACTTCCGGTGGTGGACAGGGAAATACAGCTGACGCCGTAGTACAGCAACTCGCGCAGCAGTTCTCCGCCGCTCAGGTCGCCGTATCCGAGCGTAAAAAAGAATCCGTCGCCGACTTCACGGGTCACGTCCCGGTCATAGACGACATGGAATCCGTTGTCGCAGAAGATCTTCTTCATCCGCTCGGCTCGCCGGGCATAGATCCGGGTGTCTTCGACGAAATCGATGGTTCCGTCGGAGGAGAGGTCCAGCATCCGGGCATAGGCATACTGGGTGGTGGCGGTGCATCCGCTGGTGATCATGTACAGGATGGATGCCGTGAAGGAGAGTCCGAAGACGCCGGAGTCGGCATACCGCTCCTTCAGGGCGGGGTACGTGCGGGAAAACAGGTTGTCGCCGATGCAGACCAGGGCGATCCGTTGTCCGGCATAGCTGAAAATCTTGGACGCGGAAAGGAAGAGGATATAGTTGTCAGTGTATCGGGCGACGGTGGGGACGTATGGCGGGCGGAAGGGATGGCCAAGGTCCCGGCGGTAGTCCATGCAGAAATACGCCAGGTCTTCCATTACGATGGCATCATACCGGGTCGCAAGTTCTCCGATAATCTGTAATTCGCTATCTTCCAGGCAGATCCATGCTGGATTGTTGGGGTTGGAATAGACGATGGCGGCGACGTCTCCCGTCTTCAGTTCTTCTTCCAGCCTTTCGCGGAGCGCTTCTCCGCGGAAAGGATAGATGTCAAATTCCTTCCATTTGATTCCGAGGACGCGGAGCTGGGATTTCTGGATGGGGAATCCCGGATCGATGAACAGGATCTTGTCCTTGCCCGGAATCCGCTGGGTACAGGCGATGAACGAGGCGAAGGACCCGGCAACGGAGCCGGTGGTCGGGATGCAACCCTCCGGATGGATATCGATGTTGACGAACGCTTTGATGAAACGGCTTGCCGCAGCTTTCAGTTCCGGGACACCGGCTGCGGGAGGATACTGGGAACCTACACCGCGGTCGAGGGCTTCCTTTTCCGCCTCGACACCGAACTGGTTGGGGGGGAGTCCGGGCGATCCCTGGTCCATGCGGATGAAAGGGATGCCTGTTTTCTTTTCCAGATACTGGGCCACCAGAAGGATTTCCCCGATGGTCGCACGGGACAGGTCGGCCACGTGTTCCTCTTCCTGCGCCTCCCGAACCAGCGCTTCACTGAATACCTTCATAACCGGCGTCGAATGCTTTGAGGTTGTCGGATACAGTTTTTTCTCCCTTGCTGCCGAAGATGGTGCGGATCGCTTCCCGCAGGTGAGCCGGGGTGAGGATGGGTATATACCGGGCGGCCATGCCGAGCAGCACCATGTTTGCGCTCCGGGGAGCCATCAGGGTGCGGGCGACCTGTTCGATATCCATGCGCGCCACGCGGGGAAGGGCGTCCAATTCTTCCAGGAGGGATGTCTCGTCGGGGTAGTCGGGAATGTTGACGAAAGGTTTGGAGGAGGTAACGACAACACCTTCCTTCCCGAGATATGGCAGGTAGCGGAGGGCTTCCATCGGTTCCATGGAGAGGATCAGGTCGGCGGTGCCCAGGGCAATCAGGTCACTGTGGATGTCCTCGGTAGAGAGGCGGAGGTCGCTCTGGACGTCCCCACCCCGCTGGCTCATCCCATGGACCTCCGCTTGCTTGAGATGGAGCCCCGCTGTGGTAGCCGCCTGTCCGATGACTGTGGCGATAGAAAGGATTCCCTGTCCTCCTACACCGGAAAGCTTGATATCTGTCTTCATCTTACTGCTGCTTTTGTGCCTGCTTGAGGCGCTGTTTGCGGGCGAGGGTCTGCATGCATTCCCGCTGCGGGATGATGACGGAAACGCCCTTGTACTCCAATTCTTTCCGGATGGTCCGGGTAATCTCTTCCATGTTCTTCGGCAGGGGGACGACAACGTGGAGATGGTCGCGTTCCACGCCGAGGGCAAGGCAGATGGCTTCGAATTTATGGGTGCCGGCGGAATCCTGCCCGCCCGTCATGGCGGTCGTCAGGTTGTCGGACAGGATAACGGTGATGGCGGCATTGTCGTTGACTGCGTCCAGCAGGCTGGTCATGCCGGAATGGGTGAACGTGGAATCCCCGATGACGGCGACAACAGGATGCATTCCGGCATCGGCGGCACCCTTGGCCATGGTGATGGATGCACCCATGTCCACGCAGCTGTCGATGGCCCGGTAGGGAGGAAGTGCACCGAGCGTGTAGCAGCCGATGTCACCGAAAACCCGGGCCTCGGGATAGTCGGCAAGAACCTGGTTCAGGGCTGTATATACATCGCGGTGACCGCATCCCTGGCATAGTTGGGGAGGACGGGGCGCAAGGTTCCGGGCAGGACCGTGAACGGGTCCGCCTGTCCGGCCGAGGGCCTTGGCGACGCAATCCGGATCCAGTTCTCCGGTTCGGGGGAGCCGGCCGGTCAAGCGCCCTGATACCGGATAACCGGCGCCCAGGATGCCCCTGACCTGTTCTTCGATGAACGGCTGTCCGTCCTCTACGACGAGGATCTCATCCGAAGCGGAGGCAAGGGCGCGGACTTGTCCGGCCGGGAGGGGGTACTGGGAAACTTTCAGGACGGAAACATCTTCCGGAAGATTCTCCAGGACATAGTTGTAACCGATTCCCGATGCGATGACACCGAGTCCCCGCCGGCCGGAGAGGCGGAGTGTGTTATAGGGTGATTCCTGAGCACACTGCTCCGTTTCAGGAATCTTTCCGACCAGGGCGGCATACTGCCGGCGGGCATTGCCGGGAAGGAGGACCCAGCGGGTCCGTTCGTTGTCGGGATTCAGCTCGTTCTGGGAACGGGGCACTCCGGTCTCCACGGCAGCCCTGGAATGGGCCAGCCGGGTGACGATCCGCATCAGGACAGGCAGCCGCAGGCGTTCGGAAAGGTCGAAGGCATAAGCCTGCATGTCGAAGCATTCCTGCTGGGTGGACGGCTCAAGGATGGGGATGAGTGCGAATTTCCCATAGAAGCGGGAATCCTGTTCGTTCTGGGAAGAATGCATGGAGGGATCGTCGGCTGCAAGGACAACCAGTCCTCCGTTGACGCCGGTGATGGCAGCATTGACAAAAGCGTCGGCACAGACGTTCATTCCCACATGCTTCATGCAGACAAGCGCCCGCTTGCCGGCGTAGGACATGCCGAGGGCCGCCTCCATCGCTGTCTTTTCATTGGTGCACCAGCGGCTTCTGACCCCGCGTTCCTTCGAGAGGGGATCTTTCTGGATGAATTCCGTAATCTCGGTGGAAGGGGTCCCCGGGTAGGCATACACACCGGACAGGCCGGCATACAAGGCACCCAAAGCGACCGCCTCGTCTCCGAGGAGCAATCTTTTTTCTGCCATATTGATTTGTCAAATTCGTTTGTTCCGCAAAAATAATGATTTCCGGGCTATTTTCAACCCGGAAATCATGAGAAATCACAGTTCGACAGTCTTTTTTGTGCCGGAATAGTGTACGGAGACGGGTTCGCGGTCCGGAAGGCTGACGATAAAGTCCCGTTCGGACAGCATGCCGGGGTAGGATCCCTGCCGGGAACCGATGACCAGCCGGGATGCGGCATCGTCCCAGGTGAAGGTCACGGTCGAGCAGGCGCCCGTTTCATATCCGTATCCGTCGCCTTCATCTTCATACAGGGTGAACTGCCCGTCCGCGCCGGGGAAGACGGCGATTTCGAGGGCGTCCCAGGGTTTCTCGGAAGTGTATTGGACATCAGGACCATAGGGGAGGATGGCGCCGGCTTTCACGAAAACGGGGATTTCAGAGATGGTGTAGTCGCGGGTGTAGGTCTGTCCACCCGGGATCCGCTCGCCGGTGTGGAAATCATACCAGTCCGTACCGGAGGGAAGATAGGTCCCGAACGGGGCGGAGGTGCGGCCAGTCAGGCGGGCCTTTCCGCCGTCATAGACCTCCGTGAGGACCGGGTCGGTGACGGGATGGACCAGCAGGGACGGCCCGAACAGGTATTCGTCGCTGAGGGCGAGGGCTTTCCGGTCGGCGGCGAAATCCATGACCAGCGGCCGCATGATCAGCGCGTCTTCCAAGACGGTCGCACCCGCCAGGGAATAGATGTAGGGCATGAGCTTGTAACGCAGCCGGATGGCGCGCAGCTGCTCGTCGAACGGCCATTCGCCGGGGGCGCCGAAGCGGTAAATCTCGGTGGTGAGAGGCCCCGAGGTGTGGTTGCGCATGACCGGGACAAAGACGCTCCACTGCATCCAGCGGACCTGGAGTTCCTGCAGGGCGGGATTATGGGTGCCGCCTTCGTACCAGCTGTTGAAGAAACCGCCGATGTCGGTGTTCCAGTAAGGGATGCCGCACAGGGAATAGTCCAGTCCGGAAGGGATCTGCCGTTTCAGGACGTCCCAGGTTGCGCTGACATCGCCGCTCCAGCTGAACGTGGCGAAACGCTGGATGCCGAACGCGGCGCTGCGGGTCATCTGGACGGCCCGTTTGGCATATCCTTCGGCACGGTAGTGGTCATAGATTCCGTTGTTGGTGATGATCGGAAAGGCATTCTTGACGCTCCGCCAGCTTCCGTCGGCGGTCGGATAATCGTCATCCTCCGGTGTTTCGTCGAAATGGTCCGGCTCCGTCGAATCGCTCCAGAGGGCATCTACGCCCTGGTCCACAAGACCTTTGAGATGTTTCCAGTAGATTTCACGGGCCTGCTCGTTGAAGGGGTCGTATACCTTGACGCCGCCTTCCATCGGCCAGGTCTTGAACGGAAGGAGTGCTCCGATGGCGTCGAGTTCCTGGAAAGGGGCTGTGTCGGGACCGAAGTCCGGCCAGATGGAGATGATGAGGTGGGCGTTGTTCCGGTGGACGAAATCGATCATGGTGTCGGCCCGCTCATACAGGGGGTTGTCGAACCGCATGGAATTCCAGTTGGTGTTGGGCCCCCAGTACTGCCAGTCCTGGACGATTCCGTCGAGGGGAATCTGCATCTCCCGGTGGGTGCGGAGCGCCTCGCAGAGTTCTTCCGTGCTGTGATAGCGTTCGCGGCACTGCCAGTAGCCATGGAGCCAGAGCGGGAACAGCGTCGGTTTGCCGCCGAGCTTGTGGCCGGCTGCGACCATTCCGTCGAGTTTCCCTCCGTCATAGAGGAAATACAGGTCGGAACAGTCCGCCACTTCGCTGCTCATCAGGGTCCCGTCGGCGCCGGTGTCATCGAAGTCGCCCATCCCGGGGTTGTCCCAGTAGAGACCGTATCCCTTCTCCGAGCAGAAGAAGGGGATGTAGATATACATGTTGGTGTTCCACAGATGGATCTTCTTGCCGCGGATGCTCAGGTCGGGATCCTGGCGCTGCCCCATGCCGTAGAGGTACTCGTCGGTGTCGAACTGCCACCGCTGGGTGACCTTGAAGCGGCCCGCGTCCACATCGGAGGCAGGCCGGGGCTCGAACGTGGTTCCGGTTTCCTGCAGCAGGACCTTCCCGCTGGAAGGATCACTGAACGTGACGTTGCCGGTGGCCTTGTCGACGGAGGCCGTGATTTTTCCGGTCCGGAGCAGGACGGCATCCTCCGTTTCGGACCGATGTACGGATACCGGCTGCGGTTCCATGACGACGGAATAGCTCTCCTTGCCGGCAGCACCGGTTCCTCCGGCGGGGTATTTGACGACCCGGATGATGTCGGGGGAGTAGACGGTCACTTCGCAAGTGAGTCCGTCCGCCTCGATGGTCTCGCGGACGATGGAGGCGTTCCGGCCGCAGGCGACGGCAAGGAGAACGGACAGGAGCAGGAAAAGGGATTTTTTCATGGCGGGACTTGATTGGTTGCGTAAAGGTAACGTTTTTTCGGATTTTATCCTTAAATTTGTCGTTTGAAAGCCATAATAACTAACAAAATGACACTGAAACGTCTTGCATTCTTCGCTGCGGCGATGATTCTTGTCCTGAACACCCTGTCCGGCTGCATGGTCGGAAAATTCATGTGCAATTACGCTCTCCTGCCGGAGGAGCACGGCAATGACCTCGAGGGGGACCGTGAGAAAACGGAAGGCCGCTATCCCGGCATCCTGGCCTGGTATGACGGTCTGCATGAGCGCGGAGTTTTCCGTGACACGACCCTGACCGGCGAAGGCGGCTATAAGCTGCACGGGATCTATGCGCCGGCTTCCGACCCGGCTTCCAGCCAGGGAACGGCGGTCGTCGTGCACGGGTATACCGACAACCATATCTGCTTCTTGAACCTGGTCCGCATGTACCGTGATTCGCTGAATTACAATGTGATGGTTCCGGACCTGCACTATCACGGCCTGTCCGAGGGCCGGGCCGTGCAGATGGGCTGGCTGGACCGGCTGGATGTGCTGAAATTCGCCGAGATGGCCCACAATATCTGGCATGACGACTTCATGGTCGTCCATGGCGTTTCGATGGGCGGCGCGACGACGATGATGCTCAGCGGCGAGGAGAATCTCCCTTCGTACCTGCGCGCCTTCGTCGACGACTGCGGCTACAGCTCCGTCTGGGACCAGTTCGCCCATAACCTGAAGGACTCCTTCCATCTTCCGACCTTCCCGGTCCTGAACAGCGCCAGCATCGTGTGCAAGAAACGTTATGGCTGGGATTTCAAGGAGGCCTCCTCGGTCAAGCAGCTGGCCAAGTGCGAGCGTCCTGTCCTGTTTATCCACGGCGACAAGGATGACTTCGTCCCGACTGACCACGTTTACAAGAATTACAACGCCAAGGTCAAGGGGTACAAGGAATTGTGGATTGCTCCGGGAAGCGAGCATGCCATGGCCTACAAGGACCATCCGGCCGAGTATACCCAGCACGTCCGCGATTTCCTCGCCAAGGCGAAAACGTTGTAATACCCGGTATCCGGTTTTCCATCCTTCCGCAGCGGGGCTGTCCAAGCATCGTTGCGGAAGGATTTCTGTATGTGCCGTTTTTTTTCTATTTTTGCCTAGTTTTCCTTCTAGCAGTAAGAACCATGAATGTGAAAGAACCCTTTGTCATCACCATCAGCCGGGAGGCCGGTTCCGGCGGCCGCACCGTGGGGCATGTCCTGGCCGGGAAACTCAACGTCCGTTATTGTGACAAATTGTTGCTGGAATCCTTGGAAAAGCAGTTCGGCTTGAGCGCGTCTGAAATAGAAGTGCTGAAAGGGAAGAAGAAAAACTGGCTGGCCGATTTCATCAGCCGCATATCCCCGATGCCGTCGGCGCAGGCGTTCAACCTGGATCCCAGATACACGGAGGAATTCCGGGCGGATGTCACGACGGACGATGTCTTCAAGGCGGAGGTGGCGATTCTTCAGGAATTTGCCCGGATGGGTTCCTGCGTCATCGCAGGCCGTTCCGGTTTTTTCGCCCTGAAGGATCATCCCAATAAACTGAGCGTATTCATTTCGGCTTCCATGCCCTTCCGGGTGGACCGTATCATGAAGAAACAGAATCTGTCGGAAGAACGGGCCCTGGCCGTCATCAAGGGACTGGACGAGGCCCGGGAGAACTATATCCGGCGATATGCCGGTGTCAGCCGGTATGATGTCCGGAATTACGACCTGACCCTGACAGCCGACGGCCACACCGAAGAACAACTGGCCGATACCATCCTTTCTTACCTGTAGTCCTGTTACAGATAGAGCGCATCCTTCGACGGATGGGGACAGTCTCCGGCGTCGGAGCGGTGTTTTTTTGCCCAGGCGTCTTTGCCGTGTCGCATGGCTTGAAGCGGCACGGAATCACTGATATATCTGACTGTACTGATACTTAGAATCGGTAGTGGACCCCCAAGGAACATCCGTCAGACAAGACTCCGATCAGCGGATAGAAATCTCCGCCGCTGTATCTCGCGCCGAGAGACATGAAATCCGTAAAGATATCAATGTGCTCGCTGACCCTGAAACGAAGGGACCCGCATAAACCGACATCTGCACCTTCGATGCCATTCCCGATCAGGGCTTCCGTCCTCCACTTGATATCTGTATAAAGGACATCATTATGCCAGGGTGTAAATCTCACATACGCACCGACAAAGCCGTCGGCTGCGGAATTCCTGTTACTGGCGGCCAGATCCAGGCCGAGACCGCCGCCGATAGCCCATTTGTCATTGAACTCATATCCTCCAAAGAAGTGGGTTTTAAGCTGGAAGGAACGATAATAGACGGCGTTGAGGCTGCCTCCGACATAAGCTGTCTGGGCGCTGAGAGAGTGGCTGGCAAATGACAGGATTACCAAAGTAAAAAATAAAGTGAACTTTTTCATGCAACTTTTCTGTTTAAGTGATGCAAAGATAGTCCTTTTTCAAAAGTAATCCAAGACCTGAGCATTACCCCCCCCCGCAGAACTATTCCGGACGCTATTTGTACCGACGGAAGGCATAGATGGTCCTGATCCCCATGGATTCTTTCTGGATGACCAGTTTCGTGCGGGTCATTTCGAGGATTTGGTATGTCCCTGAAAGGCGCATTTCATATTGGAGGCCTTGCGTGAGCCAGAGCGTCTTTTCAAAACCTATCAGCTTCTTGGATGCGTTGTACGAAAACTGGGAGCCGTCCACATCCACATCTTTGAGGTCAAACTGCGTGAAACTGCCTTTCTTGGCAAGGGCGATGCGGGGTTCACTCAAGGATAGATAGAAGTGAACGCCGGAATAATCGACTTGGTTCCGGACGCCCTTTCCGATTGTGCTGGCGGGAACGATGGTTTTGGATTCCAATGCCCACACGCCGTAAATGGCACCCGTACGGTCTCCGGTATGATTGATACGGGACACCCCGCAGGAGGTGAATAAGGCCAGGCAGGCGATTACGACTGCGAATAATGATTTTTTCATGGAAGGAACTGTTTTTATCGACGTGAAGGTAGTCATATTCCGTCAAATGTCCAAGTGACCGGAGAATCTGCATGGCAAGCTTTTTCACAAAAGCAAAAAAACTCTCGAATCTTCTGGAGGACCTCCGGAAGGTGAAGGCGTTCATCAAAAGTGTCGACTCTCAATCATCCACGATTTCCCAATAGCCGTTCCTGTTGGCACCGATCCGACGGATGATGCCTTTGGCTTTCATGTCGGCAAGCATCCGCTCAATCTGGCGGGCGCTCATGCTAAGGTCTGCCGCTATCTTGGCCGCCGTGGTATGTCTGTCTGCACGCAGATGTCCCAAGACTCTGAGTTGTTGGTAGTTGAGACCTTTCTCATCGGCAATGTCGGCATTTGATTTCCCTTGATGGCCGATGAGCGTGTTCAGAATCACTTCCAGCATGAAGTCGATGAAGGGGCCACTGTCGCCGAGGTCGGAACTCCGGTTGATGGCATGGTAATAGGCCTGTTGGTTGGAATAGACCATGTTCTCGACAGGAAGATGCTCGAAAATCGGATTCTGCCGGCCGAGGATGAGGGATTGCCAGAGACGCCCGATTCTTCCGTTCCCATCGGCGAAGGGGTGGATGAATTCAAACTCATAATGGAAGACACAACTCCGGATGAGCAGATGGTCATCGGCATTCTCCAGCCATCCGAAAAGGTCGCTCATCAGGTCCCTGACCCTGTCCGCCGGGGGAGCGATATGGATGGGCGTGTCTCCGTCAAAAACCCCGACGCCCCCTTTTCTGAACATTCCGGCTTCATCGACAAGGCCGGCCATCATCGTCCCG
>JAGAHD010000104.1 GCA_017627255.1 Bacteroidales bacterium
AAAGTATGTACCTTTGCAATCCACAAACGGGGTATTAGCTCAGTTGGTAGAGCGTTTGAATGGCATTCAAAAGGTCAGGAGTTCGATTCTCCTATGCTCCACAAAAAGAGATTGTTAATCGACTGATTATCAATCTCTTTTGATTTTACGCATAATTGTACGCCGATATTACCGCAGATAACCGTGCCTGACAAGATCTTCCCGACAGCGGACAGGACTGGTATAGCCGTCAGCGATGACAAATAGATTGTCTGCAACGGAGGAAAGGGCATCGTAGTTATGGTCCGTGACAATAATCCCATGGTCCTGGCTCCGCTCCCGGATCAGGGCCTTTACTTCGTCGATATTGACGGGATCGACCTGCGTAAACGGCTCGTCCAGAATGTAAAAAGGAGCATCGCTCAGCAAAATCAGGTAGAATTCGGCCAGGCGGGCTTCACCGCCGGAGAGTTCGTAAATAGGAGAATCGTAGTGGCGGGAGAACTTGGGCGCGCGGTTCACGAAAGACCAGTAGTTCACCCCATAGAGGTCGAACGCCCGGTGCAGTTTCATCCCTTCCGGAATCAACCGGCCCTGGGGCAAGTATTTGACGGACTTGCCGATCACACTCTTGTCCACGGGTTTCCCGTCAATGCTTACCATCACATTCTCCACCTTCAGGCCGCCCATCAGCGCCCGGAACATGCAGGATTTGCCGGCACCGTTGCGCCCCAGAAGACCGGTGACTATTCCCGTTTCGGATGTAATATAGCCACCGCTCAGGACCGTCTTCTGGCCAAAGCGGACCACCACACTGTCCACGATAAGCTTGTGTTTATCCATAAATCAGATGCATGAGTGCCATGAGGATGGCAAGGGCCAGGAAATCGGCAAGGATAACGCTGGTGAGCAGTTTCCTACGTGTCAGTCCCAGGTTGATATAGAAGAAAATGGAATCCCGGTCCCTGAACCGCATGACAAGATACACGGTGATAACAGTAACTACGGCCTTTATGATGAAAGAATCCACCATGAAAGTGTAGGAAAACCCGCCTGCCTGGAATCCGGCACACACAAGGTTATACGCTGCCCCAATCAGGAATATTCCTTTCCCAAAACGCCAAGTGAGTGATATGTGGTCTCGAAGAATCATAGTGACGAAAGGAGGACTTCGCAAAAATCAAACCAGCGCGGATCGATTCACCTCATTTATACTGGAATCAAATAGAATCATTATTGCGCACCAGATTGATACCGGCAGCCTAGCGGTATCCTCTCAGCTACCGCAGCATAATGCTTTCCCCTGCTTTCAGCATTTTGGGGAACAATCCGGTGGAGACGATTTCATCCCCTTGGCCTGTGAACCACAAGACTATTCGTATGGACAGATGAGACGAACTCAAATGGAGGGGAATCTCCCTGGTTGCGGTGACAAAGTTACCCTGACAGCATAACTCAAAGGAGGCATAGACAATAAAATCCGGAGATTATTTGTAACTTCGCAACAACCAAGCAGGAACCTTATGGCCAGAATCTACGTCGCCTCCAGCTGGAGGAACAAATACCAGCCCGAAGTGGTGGCCGCGCTGCGAAAAGCCGGCCACGAAGTGTATGACTTCCGCAATCCACAAGACAATCCCGGCGGCTTCCACTGGGCCGATGTGGACGAAAACTGGCAGGACTGGCAGCCGGAGGAGTACATCCGGAACCTCACCCATCCCGTTGCCGAGAAAGGATTCAAGGCCGACTTTGACGCCATGCTCTGGGCTAACACCTGTGTACTGGTCCTTCCTTGCGGAAGAAGTGCCCACACCGAAGCCGGCTGGTTTGCCGGAAAGGGTCTCAGAACCCTCGTCTACATGCCGGAGAAACAGGAGCCCGAACTGATGTACAAAGTGTTCAACGGAGTCGTAGGGAGCCTGGAAGACCTGGTTCGCAACATCTGATCCTGACATGAGTTTACCGATGCTGAACGATAAACGGGCTGATGGTGGAAGAATTTTGGCTATCTTTGCAAATACAATGGATGCCCGCTGATGACAGGGACCGCGAAGAAGAGCCCTGCGGAGTTGCCGGCCTCATGGAAATCCGGCGAGAGACACGTAGAACCATCAAATGATGACAGAAAAAGAGAAAATGCTTTCCGGTCAAGTGTATTCGGCCGTCGATCAGGATCTTCTGAGAGAACTGGGAGAGACAAAGGAGATCATTCACCGTTATAATGCATTGCCGCCCTCTGCCGAATCGGAGCGTCTGGCTATCTTGAAAGGACTGCTGGGCAATATCGGTGATGACCAGATCATCATCAATCAGCCTTTCTATTGCGATTACGGAAAGCAAATCCGCGTAGGGAAGCGGTTTTTCGCTAATTTCAATTTTACCGTGCTGGACGAAGCCCCTGTTTCCATCGGCGACGACTGTTTCATCGGGCCGAACGTAAGCATCTACACGGCCTGCCACAGCACGGACCCGGCAGAACGCAACTGCCGCCGTGAATGGGCGGAGCCGGTCACCATCGGAGACAGTGTCTGGATCGGAGGCAGCGTCACCATCCTTCCCGGCGTACATATCGGTAACAATGTAACCATCGGTGCAGGATCGGTCGTCACCAAAGACATTCCCGACGGTTCCGTCGCCGTCGGCAATCCCTGCCGGGTCATCCATTAAGCGAGGAGACAGCGGAAAAATGTTCACAGACTTGCTGACATACGACCTGGGGGCCGGAGTGGAGGCGTTTTCCACAAGAAGGAACGCGGCACTCCCCTATCCGGTAATCCAAGGACACCAGGTCCACGACTGCCAAGTAGCCGTCATCGAGCGTGCCGGAGTGACACGGGAAGAGCTCGAAGGGATCGATGCTTTTGTAACCCGGATACCCGGAGTGGCCATTGGCGCAAGGACGGCCGATTGCATTCCTGTGCTGCTGTATGATCCGGAGAACAGGGCAGTCGCCGCCATCCATGCCGGCTGGAAAGGGACGGTTAAGCACATATCCCGGAAAACGATCGGAGTCATGATCCGCCAATTCGGCTGCCACCCGGAGGACCTGCGGGCAGTCATCGGCCCGGGTATCGGACCGGACAGTTTCCAAGTGGGAGAAGAAGTAGTCGGGCACTTCAAAAATGCAGGATTCCCGATGGACCGGATAGGGTCCTACCAGGGCCCCGGTAATGGAGCCCCCATGTCAGGAGGACACCATATCGATTTGTTCAAAGCCAATCAGTGGCTGCTGGAAGAGGCCGGGGTCCCGGCATCCCATATCCAGGTAGCCGGAATCGACACCTATACCGACGAGTCCTTTTTCTCCGCAAGACGGGAAGGAATCCGGTGCGGGAGGATAATCAACGCCATTAAACTGATCTAGCCGCACCTGTCATTCTTCGCCGTACCGCTCCATGAAGCTGATCATCCCGGCATTGACCGCCTGTGATTCAGACAGGTCCGGATTCACGACGTTATGGACATGGCCGACAGCCCTGTCGTCCGACGCGATATCCATGAATTCTACCGGACGACCCAGGGCTTCGCAATCAGACTTGACCAGCAGGGCCTGCCCCCGGATGAAATCACGGGCGCAAGTGGAGACAAAGAGCGGCCCGGTGTAACTGCCGATAAACGTCCGTGGTGACATGGAAGCCATCCATGCTGTGTCCTGGTACCGGGGCCCGATAAACCACTCAAGGGCGGACTTCGAAAAAGACCCGGAATGTGCGAATGTAGCATAATCATAGGCGGGACAGTTGAGAAGAACGCCCTTTGGCGTGAACCGCTTCGGACGGACGGGCAGAGAGGCATCGGCAGCGCCTTCCGCCAGGTACAAAGCCAGATGGCCGCCGGCCGAATCGCCCGTGAGGAACATCCGGTCCTTGTTGAGTCCCCGTTCCGCGGCATGGTCTACAAGATAGTCCAGCGCCGCCGCACAATCCTGCAGTTCATCCGCGACGTCCAGAACCCCGTCATTCAGGCGATATTCCAGCAACACCACGTCATAGCCTTCTTTCAGGAATACCGAAGCGAAAGAGCGGTTGTTCTTCCGATTCCCGGCCACATAAAAGCCGCCGTGAATATCGATAAGGACAGCATCCCGGCGGTTCTCCCCATCAGCATAATAGATGTCCATCACCTGCGAGGATGTACCTCCCTCGACATAAGGGATGTCCGTCACATGCCTGCATGAATCAGCATACGTCAGTTTTCCGGACACCTTGTTGCTGGCCGAGACAACCGCTTCCAGCATCGGCCGGGTCACCTTGCAGCCGGAAAGCAAAAGCACCGCGAAACCGACCCAAAGACACAGGAATAATCTTTTCATTTCCAAACTGAATATCAAGCGGTTACTATCGCTGTTACAGATACTTCCTGAAATCGTATTTCTGTCTCAGGGCCGCCTGGGTTTCCTCATCCTGATGCGTAAAATAAGCCTTGAATCCGGGGCAGAAACTAATATGCCAGCGCCAGAAACGGCCCAGGACCGACTTCGGAGCCTTGTCATAGTGTGCGCGGAACTTGCAGTTCTCGCAGGGGTAAGATTGCTGTGCCATATGATTATTCCTTCGTTACGATCGGCTTGCCCTCGGAGTCCAGCAGCGGAGTGAGGCCTCCCCCATATCCACGACAGACATAAAGGTAGTTCACTCCTGTTTCCTTGTCAATGATGATGACGGCGTCGGTCATCAGGCTCAAGCCTTCTTTTTCCTTGATATCAAACCTGTCTTTTCCCATAAAACTGTGATTTTCTTCAAAGATAAGGTTTTTCGTGAAAAACGGCAATGTCTCGAATAATTCTTATCTTTGCAATATGAAAGTCTTGATGGTCAACGGTAGTCC
>JAGAHD010000105.1 GCA_017627255.1 Bacteroidales bacterium
CACTTCCGGCAACCAGTTGACCAATAACAGCCAGTATCTCGGGACTTCTTCTTCAAGTTCAGGAGGCTATTACCCCGGATTTGGCAGTCTGTCTCTTGCGATTGGATCCCAGTCCAATTCCGCGGCATGGACCTACGACGCCGACAGGAGTTATATGACGTTCAGTTCGAACAGCGGTTATGGCGGAGCGACTACCTATTATTTGTATTACAGCTCAAGCAGTAACGCTTTCACGGTCAGTAGTAGTTCTGGTAGTTCGCACATCGCGGCCCTGTATACGACCACAAAGCCTTTGACCCCGCAGAAACTGAGTTTTGAGAAGGCCATTGTTCGTTGGGTCGTCGGTGAAGGCCAGGATTACGCCATCGGCGAAAGCTATGACTTCCCTCAGGAAGTATCCGGTGCCCAGACTTCGGTGACTTACTCGTCGTCTAATGAGGAGGTTGCTACCATCAGTGGATCGCGGATCACTGTCCATGGACTCGGTGCGACAACGATAACGGCTTCGGCTCCGGCTTCTGATGAGTATAAGGCAGGCAGTGCCTCCTATACCCTTCGCATTGCCGAACCGCTGCCCGGCGGATTCACGGATCTCGGTACTTTCAACCTGGAGAATGACAAGGTCAGTGCGTTCTTGAATCAAGCAGAGATCAAATACACGGATGACAACTATACTTCCACCAGTATTGTTGGTGAATACTCCAGTAGCGCAAGTAATACCAATCGCTTGGATGTCCCGAAACCGGTTACCCTGACTTGGGACAATGCCAGCTCCGGAACGACGACCGTCACCATATTCTCTGATGAGGCGCTGGAGAATATTGTCTGGACCCAGACGACTACCTCTGGCAAGACCTCGGAAGATGTGTACAACCTGATTCCTGGAAGGACCTATTACTGCACAGTAGAGGATAGCAGCGACCTGCTGCTCAAGGGCGCTTTCAACACGGAAGGACGCCGGCGCATGATCAAGGCCAGTGATACGGCGAACTATTCCAGTGCCAACAATTTCCGTGATTTGGGCGGGATGAGGACCGTTGACGGAAAGACTATCAAATATGGTTGGATCTTCCGTGGGACGAACCTGGACAGCACGACCGATGCGGAGCAGGGGTTGATGGCCGATTATCTCAACATCGGATGGGATATCGACCTTCGTCAAAGCACAGAAGGTAAGGAAGCCTTTGCCAGTAAATACAACGTCACATACGAGATGTCCGATTACTATCCCTCTCTTTCTGAGCTGACAACGGCATCGAAAGTCAAGCAAACCATGCAAGCCTTCATCGCCGCCGCAAAGGCTGGAAAAGCGTCTTACTTCCATTGCCGTATCGGTTCCGACCGAACCGGATACTGGGGGCTTCTGATCGAAGGTTTGCTGGGCGTTTCGGCCAAGGATTGTTCCATCGATTTCGAGCTGACCAGCTTTGCAAAGAATGTCACCTCCGGGAATCGTGAAAGAAACAGTTCCGGCTATCTGTTCTATCAGGGTATGGAAGATTTCAAGAAGAAATCATACTATTCCACCTATAAGGCAGAGGACGAGGCGACGGCCTTGATGAAGACCATCAACCGTTATCTCGTGGAGGAAGTCGGGATTTCTCAGTCCGATATCGACGCATTCAAATCCATCGTTTTGGAGTAGAAAAAACAATTCAAATAATCTTAGTCATGGAAAACAAAGAAAAAAAGTTCGACGCTTACATGCGTCCTGAAACCGAGGAAATCGAGCTTACCACAGAGAACATTTGTCAAAACGAGTCTCTCATTGACGGTGGATGCGAATTGGATTGTCAGACAGACTAATTAACCGGTTTCATTCCAAGATATGAAAAGTGCTTTATTTTGGGCCGGAGTTCTCTCGGCCATGGCGGTTTCGTGTTCCACACAGGAACCCACCGACACCACAAGTCCGAAACAACATCGTTATTTCGGAATCCTGGAAGAAGATTCTTCTACCAGAATGTATGCTGACGATCAGTTACGGACACTGTGGAATGCAGGAGACTGTATCTCGATTTTCGAGAAGTCCACATTCAATAACAAGTATCAGCTTGATGATGAGGTGGAGGATGGTGACACCGCAGGTGGATTTCATTATGTTTCCGGACCTACTTTTGGTACCGAGAACCCAATTGACCACCATGTGGCAGTCTACCCCTATCGGTCAACAACAAAAATGAGTAATGATGAGGAGCTAACCATTCTCCTTCCCGCCGAACAGACATATCGTCCTGACATGTATGGCCGCGACGCGAATACGATGGTAGCTTTTACACAGGAAAACGAGCACGGACAGGTCCGATTCTATTTCAAGAACCTTTGTGGATTCCGGAAGGTTCTCCTGTATGGTGAAGATATTGTCGTCTCTTCCGTTACTTTTTCTGCCATTTTTGACGAGACGCTGGCAGGAAAGGCCACGGTTACCGTACCGGAGGTTGATGGCATCCCGGAGATTACGGGGTTTAGCAACGATCAATCTTCCGTTAAATTGGTGTGTCCCGAGCCGGTTGTTCTTGGTAGTACCAAGCAAGATGC
>JAGAHD010000106.1 GCA_017627255.1 Bacteroidales bacterium
AATCCTCCGGAAGCGGATCGGCTTCCTTTCCGGGGGCATCCTGTATCCCTTTGGCCTTCCGCTCTTCCAGTACCCGCTGCAGGGTGCCCAATGCATTGAGGGAACGGGGAAAACCCGTATATGCGGATAGTTGCGAAAGCGCTTCTTTCGCTTCACTGACGGTCAGGCCGTTGTCCAATGCTTCGGCCAGGGCCTTCTCCAGAGCGGTTTGGTCCCCTTTGGCTTCCAAGGCGGCGATGACGGCAAGACCCTGCCGGCGCGGTGTAAGAACTTGATCCATCTCTTGTGTCTTTATCATCTTTTCATTCACGTTATTACTTCCATTCCGACCGCATGCGGTCAATGTGGCCGCCATGATCATCATGGCGGATAGGATCCTATTCATGGGGGTCGATATTGACAATGTTGTACTTTCTGGTGCCGAGGCCGATTTCTTCGGCATATTCGGTGATATGGGTTCCGTGGAGGCTGTTGATCCGCTGCTGGAGGGGCTTGGCATCATCACCGGCCGTATCCGTATGCTTGAAGATGAGATCCAGGCAGGCCTGGTCCAGCGCAACTGGGTCGGTGGATGCTAGAATGCCGATATCCTTGAGCCTCGGGGTTGCAGGAGAGCCATCGCAGTCACAGTCCACGGACATGTTGTTCATGACGTTGATGTATACGATATCCTTCCCGTCCTGCTTGAAATAGTTATGAACGGCCTGGGCGGCTGCGGCCATCGATTCCAGGAAGCCGTCCTGATTGTCGGACATCCATCTTGTCGTGCTCCGGCCGGCTGAATGGATGTACAGTTTTCCGTCGGAGGATGCCACGCCGATACTCTGGTTCTTGAGCACGCCGCCGAAACCGCCCATTGCATGCCCCTTGAAATGGGCCAGGTTGATCATGAAGTCATAGTTCTGGAGATGGCTCCCGACGCGGTCGAATTGAATCCATTTGGTATCAGTCACGGGAATGTCCATCGTTCCTTCGGCATCCATGATGTCTACGGTCGCAATCTCGTTGTAACCCCGTTTTTCGATGGCTTTGAGGTGGCTTTTCGTGGAAGAACGGTTACCGCCGTAAGCCGTGTTGCATTCTACAAGGGTACCGTTCACCGTCTGGACCAGATCCTTGATGAGTTCCGGACGGAGATGGTTGCTGTTGGAAGATTCTCCCGTAGAGATCTTTACGGCAACACGCCCGCTGGCCGGTACACCGAGGGCCTGAAAGACCCGTACGAGACCATCTGGAGTGATACTCGATGTATAATATACGGAAGGTGCGTCCGGATCGGGAGTCTGTGTGGAAGGTACGACGACAGCGGGAGTTTCGGCCTGCTTGGATGCTGGTTCTTTTTTCTCGGAGCAGGTGGATGCGGAAAGCAGCATCAGCAGGGATGCGCAGAGGGTAATCAGCTTGGAAATCATCTTGAAGGTGTTTTATGGATTATTGTCGGCATTTCCGTTGACGGGTCTGCTCCCAGGAGCCGTGCGACATTGCCGGAAAGGATGCTCACGGGGTCAAGGCCGTGCGAAGAGAGGCGGGCTTCCAGGGATTTCTTGGCACCCATGAGAGCCGGAGCGGCAACATACGGATAGTCGGACCCGTACAGGATATGGGAGGGCTCCGTGACAGTCAGGAGCGATTCGATGGTTTCATCGGTGGCAGCGCCGGCAAGGTCAAAGTATAAGCGGGCGATATTGGCGTCCACATCGACGGGTTTCATATACCCTTGTGCGACCATTACTGGCAGCAGCCCCTTGAAACGCGGCAAGGCATTGGGCAGGAAGGATCCACAATGCGGAACAACTACTTTGAGTTCCGGATAGCGCACCAGTACGTCGTGTGCGACCATATTGAAGATGGCGCGGGTAGTTTCTGCCAGATATTCATAGGAGGCCAGGGGAACGGCTTCCATGAGTTTTCCGTTGACGGCGGACGGTTTATGGGGATGTGTGATGATGACGGCTTTCCGGCTGTTGAGGTATGCCATCAGCGGTTCCAACGCCTCATCGCCAAGGTATTGGCCGTAACTGTTGGACGCGAGTTTAACCCCGTCGGCTCCCAGGACCTCCAGGGCATACTCCGCTTCTTCCAATGCCTTTTGCACATCCGGCAGGGGGAGGGCGGCGCAGAAAAGGAAACGGCCGGGGTAGCGGGCTTTCAGGGCTGCTGCCTCTTCATTGAATTTCCTGCAGATCGCGGCTGATTCGGCTCCGTCTCCAAAATAAGGCTGGGGAGCGGGCATTGTCAGGACCGAGGTCCGGATTCCGGCTTCATCCATGAATCTCAGGTGTTCCTCCTCCCTCCAGGAGGGAATCGGGAACCCTTCGTCCATCTCCATGCCATGGGCTTTGATGGCCTCCATGTAGGAGTGAGGAATCATGTGGCTGTGGATATCGATCTGTGCAGGGGCAACCTGTGTTGAAAGCACCATCATAAACACTCCGGATAAGATTCTTTTTACTTCTGCAACCATTATATATTTTGCTCTCCTTCAGTTACTTGACTTTTATTCCCAGCGATTTGAGCCAGGCGGACAACTGTTCGGCGGTTTTCCCGTTGAGGCGGTCTCCTGTTTTCCAGGCGATGTCGGGAAATGCCGTTTTCAGTTCTGCGGCGGCGGATGAAATGCCCGTGGAACCGGATGTGATGAAGGGAATGACGGTCTTTCCCTTGAAAAGATATGTATCAAGGAAGGTGAACACTACGCGCGGAGCTTTTCCGTACCAGATGGGGAATCCGAGCAGGATGACATCATAATCCGCCGCGTTCTCAAGCGTCCTCTGAATGGCGGGCCGGAGCGATGCCGGACCGGACTGCTCCTGGTAGGCGCGGGTGGACTCGTCATAATACGTATTGTTCTCGCTCCCGTAAGGCGTTTCGGGTTCAATCATGTGGAGCGTGCCCCCGACGAGGTTATGGATCGTGGAGGCGGCAGTCTTTGTCGTTCCTGTAAAGGAGAAGCAGGCGACAAGGATTCTGGGCTCTTCCGGTTTTTCGGCAGGGTCTTTTGTCTGTACGCCCTCTTTGGCGCAGCCGAGGAGCGGCAGGCAAGAGAGCATCACAAGGGGAATCAATCTATGCAAGTTCATTTCAACTGTTTTTTTGTCCTGGCTGGTTACTGTTGTGGTCGTCCGGATGGACAGGAGGTGCCACCGGATGGAACATCCTCACCTGGCGTCCGCCCAGCTTATACTTTTCCCGCAGGGCTGCAGCCTCCTGCATCATGGGGGAGGAGTGATAGCGGTCCAGGGCTTCCTGATCGACCCATTCATCGATCAGGAGCAGGCCGTCCGGATCGTCTGCTGGGAAGAAGTAGTCATAGCGGAGGCAGCCTTCGACGGCCCGAATTCTGGCGGCAATGCCGCTGGATTCCATTTCCTCCACGTATTTCCGTGCTCCTCCATTTTCTGAGGAATAACGGATATTGATGGTCAGCTGTGCGTTGCAATTGAATGAGGAAAACATAAATAAAGCACTGAAAATCAAAAATATAAAGGTCTTTTTCATCTTGATCTGGTTTTATCGCTATTCCATTGTGTGTTCCCAGTCGCCACGGGTGTCGATGCCGGTGGCATCCGCCAGAGTCTCCAGTCGGCTGATTTCTTCCGGCGAAAGAACCGTATCCATAACCTGTGCCGCCTCTACGACATGGCGCTCCTTTGTGGCGCCGATAATCGGCATG
>JAGAHD010000001.1 GCA_017627255.1 Bacteroidales bacterium
GAACTCCGGGCCCTGAAAGTCCGGATCCATCCGGAAGACATGCCGCGGTTCCGCTGGCTCAGTCCTGCCGTCACCATCGCTCCCGGGGAAACCCGCACCCTGTATTATGACACCGACCTGGAGACCTGCCGTTTTGATATTCCGGACAATCCCGGAGGGACTTTTTCCCTCCACGACCGGGACGATGCCGCCCAGACCATCCGGATCAGCGTTCCCGGGGAAGCCTCTTCCGGAAGCTGTCTGGTCCTCGGAGGACAGGAAGGCGTCTGCCAGGCAACGATGCGCGTCGACATCGTGGCACCGACCGTCCTCACGGCCATGTGGACCCGCGAGCCCTCCTTTGTCGGCATGGACGCCCGCTTCCGGATATCCGGCTTCCTCAACGGGGAAACCATCACCTCCGTTTCCTCCGACCACGACGCGTATGTCGCCTCCTTCGATGGGAGCGCCGTTACCTTCGCTCCCGGCTGCACCCGGCAGGATATCCTCGTCTCCACATCCGCCGGCCGGACCCTGACCGTCCCTGCCAGTGCCGTCATGCCTGAGCTCCTTCCCGCCGGTAAGTCCCTTTCCCTGTCCCTTGACGGCACACCGGTTTCAGACCTCGTCCGCTATGTCCGTCCCGGCACCGAAACACCTCTTACGGGTTTCAATCCGGAGTTCTTTGAAAGATACCTGACCCTGGAGACGACCATCACCCCTTCCGCGGCAGCGTATGAAGACTTGTTCCATGCCTCCCGGAACTCCTCCGGAGACGGGACGGGAACCTTCAGTTTCTGTACCTGGGACATTTCGTCTTTCCAGACTGACGCCATCTATGGAAAGCCGGCTGCCACTGCCGATGTCCGTCCGCCGCTGGAGGGCGGACCTTCCGCCGAAATCAACCTGTCCGTAAAGCCGGCCACCACCGGAGAGATCATGCCGCTCGGCGTCTTCCACGATTTCAGCCTCATTCCGGATTATGAGAACATCGACCCCGCCTATCTGGCCCGGAAAGGATACAGCACCAGCCTCTCCTGCACACTTCCGATTCAGGAAATGCTCACAGGAGCCGTCTCTTTCAGCGTTCAGGGGCTTTCCGGCACCGGGCTTATCCTCTCCGACATAACCGGCTCTGCAGGAAATAGTTATTCATTCCGGATCACGGGCGGTTACCAGGATGGGAACACCGTGAACATCCAAATCCGGAACATGCATTCATCGGCCACCGTTGATATTCCCGTCGCTTCCGTCGTGCGGCATTACCATGCCGCCGTGGGAGGAGTCCGGTCCCCCCTGACCCGGGAACAACAGCCCGGCACCGGCCAGAACGGTTCCGAATATGGGGCGGACATCTGGTTCTTTACGGTCATGGCGGACTTTGCCTCTCCCGGCAGCTACCTGGAATCCCCGCGGTATGGAAACTGGCCCGCCGAAGCCCTCGAGTGGAAGGACCTTTTCAACCGGAGCGCCGTCTATGGCGACTGTTTCCCCGTCGAAGGAACGGCCACTCCCGTCTACAAGGACGGCAAGACCATCCTGTATTTCGATCCCGGGTACACGGCCACGAATTTCTGGGGAATCCAGCCTCCTGCCTACCGGCAGTACTACTATGTTTCCGAACCTCGGTTCCCCCTCAACGAAGCCCAGGCCCATTACCGGGATGCCACTCCCGCCATCCGGATGCTCCGGCCCGGAAGCACGGCCGAGACCGATGAGATCATTACGCAGACACGGTTCCACGTGCACCGATTTGACAAGCTGTTTCCCGATTCCGGAGGTTGGATCTGTTCCGACTATGCCGGACCCGGTTTTCTTTTTTGATTGGTTCGCAGGGGCGCGGCCGCGAGGTCCCGCCCCTTCTTTCTTGCGGATTCGGCATTTTCTCCGTATCTTCGCACAACAACACTGATATCCACCATGAAAAAAATCATCTTCGTCCTCTTCGCCGCCGGCCTTCTCTGTGCCTGCGGCCATGCTCCCCAGGCCACGCAGCCGGAATCATACGGAGACTTCCGTGACTGGGCCCTGACCCCGCCCATGGGTTGGAACAGCTGGGACTGCTACGGTCCGACCGTCGTTGAATCCGAAGTGAAAGCCAATGCCGACTACATGGCCGAACACCTGGCCGCCTATGGATGGGAATACATCGTCGTAGATATCCGTTGGTTCGTCGAGAACGACAAGGCTGGCGGATACAACCAGACCGATCCCCGTTACGTCATGGATGAATGGGGCCGTTACCAGCCCGCCGTCAACCGCTTCCCTTCCGCGGAAGGCGGTGCGGGTTTCAAGCCGCTGGCTGACTACATCCACTCCAAAGGCCTGAAATTCGGTATCCATATCATGCGCGGCATTCCGAAGATCGCCGTCCAGCAGAAGACCCCCGTCAAGGGAACAGACGGTATCACCGCCGACCAGATCTACAACGAAGACCGTCTCTGCCGCTGGCTCCGGGACAATTATTCCGTGGATGCCTCCAAGCCGGGCGCACAGGAGTACTATAATTCGCTGTTTGAACTGTATGCCTCCTGGGGCCTGGATTTCATCAAGATCGACGACCTCTCCGCCCCGTACCACAAGGAGGAGATCGAGATGATCCGGAAGGCCATCGATGGATGCGGACGGCCCATCGTCCTGAGTACTTCTCCCGGTGCGACGCCGGCTTCCGAAGCGGCCCATATCAGCACCCATGCCAACATGTGGCGCATGGTCAACGACGTGTGGGACCTCTGGAGTGATATCACGAACCTCATGCGCGTGGCCGAAAGCTGGTATCCGTATATCCAGAGCGGAACCTGGCCGGACTGCGACATGATTCCGCTCGGCCGCCTGTCCATCCGTGGAGAACGAGGGGAAGACCGTCCGTCCCGCCTCACGCCTGACGAACAGCGCACCCTCATGACCTTCTTCTGCATTCTCCGTTCGCCGCTCATGTTCGGTGGAGACATGCCTTCGCTGGATCCGTTCACGACGTCCCTTCTGACCAATGAAGACGTCCTCCGCATGCACCGCGAAAGCCGGGACGTCCGTCAGGTCTACCGGGAAGAAACGAAACTGGCCGTCACTTCC
>JAGAHD010000107.1 GCA_017627255.1 Bacteroidales bacterium
GAGGGGTTTGGGGAGAGGGTAACGTGTCCGCTTCTCTTTTTTTGCCCCTCGAATCGGAGCGACGCGACGAAGCCCCTCCCTCGAGGGGAGGGGTTTGGGGAGAGGGTAACGTGTCCGCTTCTCTTTTTTTGCCCCGCAAAAAAAGAGAAGCTCTAATCGAGCTTCTCTCCATTCTCATTGTACATTTCATGTTGCAGGACCGTGAAATCGGTAATTTCCTCGACTTCCAGTTTGACCTTGTAGTGTTTCTTCCACTTGCTGACGAAAGAGTTGAACAAGCCGCGCTTAAGGTATGCTCCCAGGATCGGACTGGTTTTCAGGGTCAGGTTCTTGTAACCCTTCTCAATGACGTAATAGGCAATCTTCCGTTCGATTTCCTCATCAATCACTACGCTGGAGTGGATCTTTCCGGTGCCGTGGCACACGGGACACTGCTCCATGGTGTTGATTTCCGTCACCGGGCGAATGCGCTGACGCGTAATCTGCATGAGACCGAATTTGGTCAGCGGCAGCACGTTGTGCTTGGCCCTGTCGTTTTCCATCAGCTCCTGCATGATCTTGAAGAGGGCGTTCTTGTGGTCGTTCGACTCCATGTCGATGAAATCCACGATGACAATGCCTCCCATGTCCCGGAGCCTCAGTTGACGTGCAATCTCTTCTGCGGCGATCTTGTTGACCTCAAAGGAGTTCTCCTCCTGGTCGCTGGTCTTGGTACGGATGCCGCTGTTGACGTCAATCACATTCAGCGCTTCTGTCGTCTCGATGACAAGATATGCCCCCTGACGCATCGGAACCACCTTGCCGAAGGAACTCTTAATCTGGCGCGTGACCTCGAAATGGTCGTAGATCGGTTGCTTGCCTTCATACATATGCACGATCTTCTCCTGTTCCGGAGAAATGAGCGAAATGTATTTGCGGGCCTCGTCGCAGACCTTCATATCGTTGATCCAGATATTGGAGAACGAATCATTCAGGAGGTCCCTGAGGACGGTGGTCGTCTTGCTGTACTCAGTGAAGAGCAGCTGGACAGTCTTGCTCTTGGCGATCTTCTTCCAGGAGTTCTCCCATTTTTCGATGAGGGACTGGGTCTCTCCCACCAGGGTGGCGGCGTTTTTCCCTTCGGCCGCCGTACGGATAATGGCTCCGTAATTCTTGGGGAGGATGCTCCTGACAAGTGTTTCAAGTCTACGTTTCTCCTCCTTCGAGGCGATCTTCTGGGAAATCGACACCTTCTCGGCGAAGGGGAGAAGTACAATGTTGCGTCCTGCCAATGAAATTTCCGCAGTCAGTCGTGAACCCTTCGTGGATATCGGCTCCTTCACGATCTGGGCGACAATCATCTGGCCTGGTTTGAGGATTTCCTCGATGCGGCCTTCCTTGGGAAGCGGCTCGCCGATGTCGATCCTCGAATAGAGGTCCTTGAGATTGGTGTTCTGGTTCGATTCCCGTACGAACTGGTCGAAGGCGGGAAAATACAGTCCCAGGTCAAGATAATGGATGAAGGCTTCTTTCTTGTCCCCGATATCGACGAAGGCAGCATTGAGGTTCGGGAGGATCTTCTTCACCTTTCCCAGGTGAACGTCCCCGACAGTGAACTTGTTCCCAGTGCTGGACTCCGTGTTGTACTCGATCAGCTTGTGGTTTTCCATCAAGGCGATGTGTACTTCTGTCGGCGTTACGTCGACAATCAGGTCCTTGTCCGGTTTCTCAGACTCCATCAGGAAATTAAATTAGAACATGACAAAAGGGCCTCCGGAACCTCCGGCCAGCCCTTTGCTTTCAGCAGACTGCTAAAATGGCAGACTCGGAAGAAGGATTACTTCTTCTTGTGTCTGTTCTTGCGCAAGCGCTTTTTACGCTTGTGCGTCGCCATCTTATGTCTTTTTCTCTTTTTACCGCTAGGCATAATGATGTGGGTTTAAATGATTATTTTTCTTTGACAGCATTCACGAAAACTTTCGCCGGCTTGAAAGCAGGGATATCGTGTGCAGGAATCGTCATCGTGGTCTTCTTCGTAATATTACGGGCGGCTTTCTCGGCGCGATGCTTGATGATGAAGCTGCCGAAACCGCGGAGATAGACCGGATTCCCTGCAATAATGGAATTCTTCACCACCTTGGTGAATTCCTCAACGACTGTCTGTACCTGTACTTTCTCAATGCCGGTTGTCTTAGCAATCTCATTGACGATCTCTGCCTTTGTCATAGTTATATTAGTTTATTCAAATAGATTGTATCCCTTCCGGGATGGGTTTGCAAAAGTAGGCTTAATTTTTCAATAATCAAAATATTAACGGGAAAAATCAGTAGTTTTTCTGCCATCTGGCAGCAATAGAGGCCGATTTTCACACTTGGCACGGAGATTGACGTATAACGCGCCGGGTTGCCGGTTTTTCGGTAGCATGACATTTTGTCAGAAACGGAATATTACCCCCATCTGAATGCATATATGAAAGAACTCAACGAAATATTTGCGCCGCAGGGCGTGGAAGTCAACATCATGCCGGTCGTCGGTGAGACGGCAATGAAGCTGGATGAGACTTCGCTTCCCGATGCGCTGCCTGTGCTGGCACTTCGCAATGCCGTGGTTTTCCCCGGTACCGTTTTCCCGGTGACTATCGGCCGGGAAAAATCCGTCCGGGTGATCCGGGAGGTGGAAAAGCGTGACGGGGTACTGGGTGCCGTCCCGCAGAACGACGTGGCTGTCGAAGATCCCGGTGAAGGGGACCTGTATGGCTACGGAACGGTCTGCAAGGTGGTCAAGACCCTTGAGATGCCGGACGGTTCGCTGACGGCGATCCTGCAGGGGTTCAAGCGCGTGAGCGTCGAAGCCGTCCTCAGTACCGACCCCTATATCGTGGCCCGTGTCCATTACGAGGAGGATTATATGCCCCCTGTGGACGAGAATGAGGTCAAAGTACTTTCCGATGCGCTCAAGGAGCGGGCCGGAAACATTGTCCGTGCGTCTTCCTTCGCCCCGAAGGAAGCGGTGAGCGCGCTCCGGGCCATCGACAATTACCAGTTCCTGGTGAATTTCATTGCGACGACGATCGAGGTCGAGAATTTCCGCGATCGGGCCGCCCTCCTTCGGCAGGCGGACCTTCACGAACGCGGCATGGAACTGCTGAAGGTGCTGGATACCCAGCTCCAGCTCCTGCAGATCAAGCAGGAGATCAACCAGAAGGTCAAGAGCGACATCGACCAGCAGCAGCGGGAATACTACCTGAACAACCAGCTCCGCACCATCCAGGAGGAGCTCGGCATGGACGAAGGCGAGGATTTCGCCCGATTCCGTCAGCGGGCGGACGAGAAGAAATGGCCGAAGGAAGTGAGGGCCATTTTCGACAAGGAGATGGCGCGTCTGGAAAAATACAATCCCACGACGCCGGACTACAGTATCCAGTTTAATTACATCCAGTTCATGCTGGACCTTCCCTGGGGCGAGATGTCGGACGATAACCTGGACCTCAAGCATGCGCAACAGGTCCTGGACGAAGACCATTACGGCCTTGAACAGGTGAAAGACCGCATCATCGAGTATCTGGCGGTGCTCAAGCTCAAGGGCAACATGAAATCCCCGATTCTCTGCCTGTACGGCCCTCCCGGTGTGGGAAAGACCAGTCTCGGAAAGTCGGTGGCCAGGGCCCTGGGCCGCAAATATGTGCGCATCTCCCTCGGTGGCATGCACGACGAGGCGGAGATCCGCGGACACCGCAAGACGTATGTGGGCGCCCTTCCCGGCCGGATCCTCAACGGTATCCAGCGGGCCGGCACTTCCAATCCGGTCATCGTCCTGGATGAGATCGACAAACTCTCTTCCGATTTCAAGGGTGATCCTTCCAGCGCCCTGCTGGAAGCCCTGGACCCGGAACAGAACGGTACGTTCCATGACAACTACCTGGACATAGACTACGACTTGTCCCATGTCCTGTTCATCACGACCGCAAACGGCATTTCTTCCATCCAGCCTGCCCTGAAGGACCGGATGGAGATGATCAACGTGACCGGATACCTGGCGGAAGAGAAACAGGAAATTGCGAAGAACTATTTGGTTCCCAAGCAATTGGAGGAACATGGCCTGCGGAAGGATGAATTGAAGATCGACAAGAGTGCCATTAGTGGGATCATCGATCAGTATACCCATGAATCGGGTGTCCGCGGCCTGGAAAAACAAATCGCGAAAATCGCACGCGTGACGGCGAAGAAAATCGCCCTCGGCGAGGAACATCCCACCGTCATCAAGAAGGAACACCTGCGTGAGTTCCTCGGCCTGCCGACTGCCTTCCACGATGTGCAGAAGGGCAACGAGGCGCCGGGCGTGGTGACCGGCCTGGCCTGGACCGAAATGGGCGGGGAAATCCTGTTCGTGGAGAGTTCCGTCTCCAACGGAAAGGGAGTCCTTTCCATGACCGGCAACCTCGGCGACGTGATGAAGGAGTCCGCGCAGATCGCCTGGCAGTACATCAAGGCCCATCCTGAACTGGCAAAAATGACGTCGGAACAGTTCATGTCCAAGGATATCCATGTCCATGTGCCTGAAGGCGCCGTACCGAAGGACGGTCCGTCGGCCGGCATCACCATGGTGTCCTCGATGGTGTCCGCCCTGCGCGGCGAGACGCTCAGGAGCGGAATCGCCATGACCGGGGAGATGACGCTCCGGGGCCGCGTGCTGCCGGTCGGAGGCATCAAGGAGAAGATCCTTGCCGCGAAGAGGGCGGGAGTGCATACCATTGTCATTTCAGAAGATAACCGGAAAGATATTGAAGATATCAAGGAAATTTACGTAAAAGGTCTTACCTTTGTGTATGTGAAAAACATCGGTGATGTCATAGCCAATATCTTCTGATGGACGTTAAAATAGAACAGAGCTGGAAAAGCGCACTGCAGGACGAATTCGGGAAACCGTATTTCGCGTCGCTCGTGCGCTTTCTGCATGCGGAAAAGGCGGCTGGAAAAATCATCTATCCGCCCGGAAGCCAGATTTTCAAGGCGTTTGACCTGACCCCCCTTCCCGAAGTGAAGGTCGTGGTGCTCGGCCAGGATCCCTACTATCGGCCCGGGCAGGCGATGGGGCTCTGTTTCTCAGTGCCGGACGGCGTTCCGGCGCCTCCTTCCCTGAAAACCGTTTTCAAGGAAATCGAGACGGACCTGGGCATCCGCATGAGCGGACGGCCGAACCTGGAGAGTTGGGCCCGGCAGGGTGTCCTTCTCCTCAATACAGTCCTGACCGTGGAGGCCGGACTGCCGACCTCCCACAGCCGGATTGGCTGGCAGGAGTTCACCGATGCGGTCATCCGGACCGTTTCCGAGCGGTGCGAGGGTGTCGTTTTCCTGCTTTGGGGCCGTTTCGCCCAGGGGAAGGCAGCCCTCGTGGATACGTCCCGTCATCATGTCCTGACGGCGGCGCATCCCTCTCCGCTGGCCGGCGGAGCCTTCTATGGCTGCCGGCATTTCTCCCGGACGAACGAGATCCTTCTCGCGGAAGGAAAACAACCCATTGATTGGAAGTTATGAAACGAAAAGCTCTTTTTCCCGGCTCGTTCGACCCGTTCACGGCCGGCCATCTGAATATCCTCAAGCGTGCCCTGACCATGTTTGACGAGGTCGTCGTAGCTATCGGTATCAACCAGGACAAGCGCGGTTTTTTTGATATGGACAAGCGGCTGGATATCATTTACCAGGCGGTCCGTGGACTGGAAGGGGTCTCGGTGATCCAGTACGACAACCTGACCGTGGACACGTGCCGGGAGCTGGGCATCCGACACATCGTGCGGGGAGTCCGCAACATGATCGATTTCGAGACGGAACGCTCCATCGCCGATGCAAACCGGCGGCTTGCCCCGGACATCGAAACGATCATCATCCCGACCGCCCAGGAATTCGCCCACATTTCTTCCTCCGCTGTCCGGGATATCCTGCGGCACCAGGGCGATTATTCCGCCTTCATCCCGGAGGGGGTGACCCTATGAGACGCCTGCTCCTGGTGGTCGGGCTGTGCCTGGCTGTGCTTCCGCTCCGGGCCCAGCAGCCCGGCGAGGACCGTTTCGACGCCCTCGGAGCGAAACTGGAGGAATATCTCGCGACTCTCGCCGGGGAGAGCGTCGCCCTGCAGAATGCAGAATGCGATTACCTGATCTCTTCCTGCCGGGATTCCCTGGTGCGCCAGTTCGTAACCCTCAAGCTGTACGACCATTACCTGACCTCCAAAATCATGGGGGAAGAGGGAGTTGCCGTGCATGTGGCGGACGAATGGCTCCTGAGCGGGAAGGTGAAGATGCATTCGGAGATGGACCTCCTGAATGCGCAGGTCTTTGCCGAGTTTAACCGCCCGTCCCTTCTGGGCGCACCGGCTCCGGTACTTTACATGAAGGATCCCGACGGGAAAGAAGTCCGTGTCCCGGGGCGCGACGGTTACAGCCTCCTGTATTTCTATGATACCTCCTGCCCGACCTGTTCAGTGGAGACGGTGCGGCTCCGTGCATACCTGAAGGAATGCACCCATCCCCTGACGCTCTATGCCGTCTATACGGGGGACAATGCGGGAGAATGGGAACAGTACCGGACAGAAAAACTGGATATCGACGGTGCCGTCCATGCCTGGGATCCGGAATTGGACTCTGATTTCCAGCGCCAGTACGGTGTCCTCCAGACCCCCCGCATGTTTCTTGTCGGCCCGGACGGGCTGATTCTCGGACGGGGACTGGACACGCCCGGACTCCGCCTCCTTGCCGACAAGGTGTTCGGAGCGGAAGAATACACCTACGGGACGGAAGCCCAGATGGCATTCTATGAGAATATCTTCGCGGGGTATGGAGACAACCTGAAAGCCTCCGACGTGATGGACGTCGCTTCCTATGTGGCGGCCCGGACTTACGGGGAGGGAGATATCGACTCGTACAAGCATCTGGAAGGGGACCTGCTGTACTACCTGTCATCCCGGCGGGAGGAGCCCTACCGCGAAGGGACGGCCGGGTTCATCGACCGTTTTATCCTGGTCCCGGACATCTGGGATACGGCTGCCGACAGCCTTCAGGTCATCGCACCGGCCCGGATGATGAAGGACCTTCTGGGAAGGGCACCCGTCGGTGAAACAGTCCCTTCCGTCACCGTCCACGGGACCCTTCTCCGCAAACGCTGCCTGCTGGGAAAAGGGCGGCGCGAGGGACGGTTTGCCCTGGACCGCCTCGGCGGGAAGACGGCTTATGTCGTCTTCTACACGCAGGGGTGCGCCCAATGCAAGGAAACCCTTGCCGCAGCGGATTCGCTGGCCGCTGCCGACCGGAAGACGCGGGTGCTGCTGGTGGACATGGATGCGCTTTTCGCCGATTATCCGGATGAGGCGACCCTCCTGCTGGATACGTTCGACCTTTCTGTCCTGCCCGCCGTCCTGCAGCTGGACGGGAAAGGAACGGTCCTCAGACGCTTCCTGACACTTTGATTTACAGGATTTAATCTGTATCTTTGTGCTGCAGATGGCAAAGAAGAAGATCATAAACGGTGTCGATCCCGCTTTCCTGGAAAAGCAGAAGGCGGCCCTTCTCCGGAAGAACCGCTATGTACTCTACTTCAATGACAGCGAACTGGCGGCCATCAACGAATACTGTTCCCGTTTCAAGGTCCACGCGAAAGCGGCGCTTTTCCGGGAAGCCATCATGTCCAAGCTCCTCTCCGAGCTGGAAGAAAACCATCCAACCCTGTTCTGACTTATGCTGGGAGAAGATTTCCGGATCGTTTCCGATGTGACGACGGCCGGCGTCCGCCATGTCACCGCCATCCCTTCCGCCCTGGTGTGCTCACGCCAGATTGATTTCGACCTCGAAGAAGGCCGGATCCGCCATCTCCGTTATACCGGGGGATGTCATGGAAATCTCCAGGCTATCGGCGCCCTGCTGGAGGGGCAGCCGGTAGAATTCGCCCTGGACCGGCTGGACGGGATCAATTGCAAGGAACGGGGCACTTCGTGCTCCGATCAGCTTGTCCGCATCCTTCGGGCCCTGTCGTGACAGGGGTCAGCGGACGATAATCCGTTCGATGCGGCGCGGGATGGAAGCGAGGATTTCGTAAGGAATCGTTCCCAGGATATCTGCCAGTTCTTCCACTGAGGGATCCGCTCCGAAGACGGTGACAGTGTCGCCGACCTTCACGTCCAGGCCCGTGACATCCAGCATACACATGTCCATACAGATGTTCCCGATGGTGGGAGCGCGGTGTCCGTTAATGGAGAAAGACGCCTTGCCCCGGCCGAGATGACGGTCGATGCCGTCGGCGTATCCGACCGGGATGGTCGCGATGACCGTCCCTTCCGCCGCCTTTCCCCAGCGTCCGTAACCTACCGTGTCTCCCGGGCGGAGATGCTTGATCTGCAATACCTTGCATTTGAGGGAAGCAACCGGTGACAGCCGGACTCCGGGCAGGGCGCTGATGCCGTAGATGCCGATGCCGAGGCGGACCATGTCGTACTGGTACTGCGGAAACCTTTCGATGCCGGCGGAGTTCAGGATATGGCGCATGGGGGTATAGCCGAGTCCGTCGGAAAGGGTGCGCGTGTTCTGCTCGAAGAGCTGGAACTGGTTATGGGTGAAGGCATCCTGTTCCGGGTCCTCGGCGACGCAGAGATGGGAGAAAAGGGATTTCACCTTTACTTCGGGGTGGCTTTTCAGGTAATCCAGCAAAGCGGGAATCTCCGAGGTCATGAAGCCGAGGCGGTGCATGCCGGTGTCAAGCTTGATATGGACCGGGTACTCCCGCAGCCCCTGCTGTCGGAGGTGGGCGCAGAAAGCCTCCAGGGATTCCAGGTTCGGAATGCTGGGCTCCAGCCGTGTTTCGATGATTTCCGGGAAGAAATCGGTTCCGGCAGTCAGGACGATGACGGGAAGACTGATACCGTTGCGGCGGAGTTCCAATCCTTCGACAGGATAGGCCACCGCCAGGTAGTCGGCACCGGCGCGCTGCATCATGGCGGCGAATTCCACTGCACCATGTCCGTACGCATTCGCCTTGACGAGAACCAGCAGTTTCGTCGAAGGTTCCAGCAGGGAACGGAAATACCGGTAATTTCGGGCGCAGCCTTTCAAATCCAGCTCCAGCCGGGAAAAGTCATCCTCACGCATCATTGCTTTCTAGTGTAAATAGTCAGCAAATTTAACAATAATGCACGAAATAATCCTGTCATTTTTTCATAAAATGCCTATTTTTGCAAAAGGGCCCGTAATTTGCGGGTCACAGGCAGAAATCACAAAACACTTTTGATATGACAACTTCGATGATTTGGATCCTGATGATAGGGGTGATGGTTCTGAGTATGCTCGTGCAGAGCCGTCTCAAGAGCCGTTTTGAGAAATACTCCGAGGTCCCCCTCGGCTTGACTGGCGCGGAAACCGCCCAGCGGATGCTTGCTGCGCATGGAATCCATGACGTGAAAATCGTATCCGTCGAGGGAACCCTGACCGACCACTATAACCCCCAGACCCGTACGGTGAATCTCAGCCGGGATGTCTATTACGGCCGTTCTGTCGCGGCTGCCGCCGTCGCTGCCCATGAGTGCGGCCATGTCGTCCAGCACGCGACTGGCTATGCGCCCCTGAGACTCCGCACCGCCCTGGTCCCGGCGGTGAGTTTCGCGAACAATGTGGTGTCGTGGGTCCTGCTGGCCGGTGTCCTGCTGATCAACGTGTTCCCGTCCCTGATCTGGATCGGGATCGCCTTGTTCGCCCTTTCGACCCTGTTCAGTTTCGTGACCCTTCCGGTGGAAATCAATGCCAGCGCCCGGGCCGTCCAGTGGCTTGACAATGCCGGCATCGTCAGTTATGAGACCAAACCGATGGCGCAGGATGCCTTGAAGTGGGCAGCCTATACATACGTCATCGCCGCCATCGGTTCGCTGGCGACGCTGCTGTATTATCTGTCCCTTGCTTCCCGCAGGAATTAGCGGCGGAGGAAAGATCAGAGCATCAGGCCGGCCTTCACATGGTCGGCCGTTTCGTTTCCCTTGAGGTACCGGAGGATGGCCAGGCCGAAATTGACGGCATGGCCGGCACCTCGGCCGGTAATGAGCCGCCCGTCCACCACCGTGCTTTCCGGTGTGAAGACGGCTCCTTTCCCGATCATGTATGATTCGAACCCGTCGAAACAGGTGAATTTCTTGCCGTAGAGGGGGGTGAGCTGTGAGAGGACCAGCCCCGGGGCGGCGCAGATGGCGGCGACCGTGCAACCGAGGATGTACTGGTTTTTCATGAGCTCCATGAGGGCACTGTCTTCCGCGAGGTTCTTCGATCCGGGCATTCCGCCCGGAAAGATCATGACATCGTTCCGGCCCACCTTGACCTTGTTGAGCGACGCGTTGAATTCACTGCGGACCCAGTCGGCCTGGACCTTCAGTCCGTGGGAACTGGTGACCATCCTTTCTTCCGTGATGGAAACAGTCTTGACATCGACCTCGCCACGCAGGAGGATATCCCGCGTCCCCAAGGCTTCCATGTCCTCGAAGCCCTCTGCAAGAAAAATAAATACTCCTTTCATGTTGTTGAAAACCAGAGGTGATGCCCCTCAGAGTTGAGATGTAGAGATTCGAACTCTAACTAAGGGAACCAAAATCCCTGGTGCTACCATTACACCACATCTCAATACCGCAGTTCCTTGCAGAACGTTCTGCAAAGATAGGCCTTTTTCGCGAAACTACAAATCTTCCCGGTTGGGAGGTCAGCGTTTGGTGCGGAAAAAATCCTGCATCAGGGCGGCGCATTCTTCGGCGAGGGGACCGGGCGTCACCTGGGTCCGGGGATGGAGCAGGGAAGGGGTGTAGAGCGAGTATCCGCGACGGGGGTCCGGCGCGCCGTAGACAATCCGGCCGACCTGGGACCAGTTCAGTGCTCCCGCGCACATGGGACAAGGTTCGACGGTAACGTACAGCGTGCACTCCTGCAGGTACTTTCCGCCGATGGATTCCGTTGCGGAGGTGATGGCTACCATTTCGGCATGGGCGGTCGTGTCATGGAGTGTTTCCGTCATGTTGTGGCCGCGCCCGATGATCCGCCCGCGGGAGGTGATGACGGCGCCGATGGGAATCTCTCCGGCGGCGAGGGCTTCCCGAGCCTCCCGAAGGGCTTCCCGCATGAATTTTTCATCCTGTTCCATAGTGCAAATATACGCATTTTTCCATTAGTAAGGGGCGCAAAATCATTTACATTGTTTTCCGGTTCAGGTATTGGAAAGCCGGCTGATTTGACTAACTTTGCGTCATGAAAAGATTGCTGTTGTCCCTCCTGTGCATGGCCGTATTCCTCTCTGCGGGATGTGCCAAGCGCCCCTATGATCCGGGTAAGGATCCCAAGCATAACGAAGACCCGGAGCCGGTCAGTGAGATCACGGCTCCTCCTTCCACGCTGATGCAGTGGCTGGACGGGAAGAGTTCGCCCCTGAGCTCCTGGTACACCAAGTATATCAGTGATGAAGGATTCCCGATCCTGGCCTCCGAAGTGGTCCGGGACGAGGCGATTCTCCAGTGCCGGTACATTGTCCATACCATGCTGGAGAAGCACCCGGAGGCCCGCCAGCAGATGATCAAGATGCACTGGCGGGTGGCCATCTGCGGATACCAGCAGAACATCACCGACATTCCGGAATGCGCTATGATGAAGGTATGGTGGCCGGATACGGACTGGGATGCGCGCGGACGCGGTTATGGAGCGACGGAAGCGCTTCCGGTGATGAGTATCGGGGAGGAAAACATCGTGAAGATCCCGAATTTCCGGGAACGGTATTCCACCGAAAGCATCATGGCCCATGAATTCGCCCACAATGTGGATTATGCCCTCCGGAAATCCTGGCCCGGTTTCGAGGCAAAGCTTCTCGCCTGCTATAAGAATGCCAAGGAAAGCGGACGCTGGCAGGGTGGTGTCTATGACTATGCCATGACCAACTCCGAAGAGTATTTTGCAGAGGCTTCCCAGGCTTGGTACAACACCTGCCGGATGATTGTCAAGGACCTGGAAACCGGAGAGAAATTCACGCTCAAGACCCGCGAGCAGCTCAAGGCACATGATCCCGATATGTATGAACTCCTGTCCACCGTCTATACGGACGAGTTCCTGACCGGGTATCATTTCGATTACGAATAGCCGGCCCAGCAGCCTGGAATGACGTTTTACGCTTACGCTATCATATACACATAAAAATGAGGATCACTTTTGGTGACCCTCATTTTTTGTGGCAGATACTATCTAGATGAAGATGTACTTGCAGATGAACAGTACGGCAAGGACCCACATGGTCGGTGAAATCTTCTTGAACTTACCAGCACAGGCGTTCAGGAGCACGTAGGAGATGACCCCGAGAAGGATGCTGTCGGAGATGGAATAGGCAACAGGCATCATCAGCACGGTGATGAAGGCCGGGATGCTTTCGGAGAAATCGTCCCAGTCGATCTTGACGACAGGACCCATCATCATGACGCCGACAATGACCAGGGCGGGGGCGGTGGCGGCACCCGGGATGGCGAGGAACAGCGGGGAGAAGAACAGGGCCAGGGCGAAGCAGGCGGCGGCGCTGAATGCAGTCAATCCGGTCCGTCCGCCGGCACCGACGCCGGAGGCACTCTCTACGTAGGTCGTCGTGGTGGATGTACCCAGGCAGGCACCGCAGACAGTGGCGATGGAGTCGGCCATGAACATCTTGTCGATGCCGTCGACATTGCCTTTCTCATCTACCATGCCGGCTTTCTGGGAAACGCCGATGACGGTTCCCATCGTGTCGAACATGTCGATGAACAGGAAGGTGAAGACGACGGCAAGCATGTCCCAGCTCAGGATGCTGCCCCATTCGAACTGGCAGAAGATCGGGGCGACGCTATGCGGTGCCGAGACGATGCCGGTGAACGCAGTCAGGGCGTTGCCCGTCCCGGGATCCTTGATGAACAGTCCGATGAGGGCTGTGACGAGGATGCCGATGAGGATGCTGCCCCGCACTTTCAGGATCACGAGAGCACCGGTGATGACGATGCCAATCACGCCGAGGAGAGCTTTCCCCTGGGTGATGTCGCCGAGAGAGACCAGCGTGGAATCATTGTTGGCGATGATGCCGGCATTCTGCAGGCCGATGAAGGCGATGAACAGGCCGATACCCGCCCCGATAGCATGCTTGAGGGACAGCGGAATGGCGTTCAGGATCCAGGAACGAACCTTGGTGAGGGTCAGGATGATGAAGAGGATACCCTCCAGGAAGACGGCGGTAAGGGCGAACTGCCAGCTGTGTCCCATCGTCAGGCACACCGTAAAGACGAAGAAGGCGTTGAGGCCCATGCCGGGAGCGAGGGCGAACGGTTTCTTGGCGTAGAGGGCCATTACCAGCGTACCGATGAGGGCAGCGAGGGCCGTTGCGGTGAAAACGGCGCCTTGCGGCATGTCCAGGGCGCTGAAAATGCTCGGGTTCACGGCCAGGATGTAGGCCATGGTGAGGAAGGTGGTAACTCCGGCAAGGATCTCTGTCCGGACGCTGTGCTTCCCGGCATCGATGCCGAAAGCCTTGGAAAGGAATTTATTCATGGCCGGACGTTTTAGAAGATCCACTTGGTGCCGAGGCACGGACGGGCGTAGAAGCCGCTGTATCCGGCAAAGTTATAGGAGAATTCAACCTCGCTGCCGATGTGGAGGTTGGGAACGCCGAAGTGCTGCCCGATGTTGTACCAGATCTGCGGTTCGCTGATGAAGACGAACCGGGCCGCCTTCGTGGCTCCCTCCATGAAATTCACGACATTTTCACCCCAGATATCGGCGAAGCCGCTGAAGCGGAGGCCCTTGACGCCGAACAGGTCCTGCAGGCCCCATACCGCGGTGAACTGGGCGGGGATGTCGCTGGTCGTGCCGCCGCTGAATGTCTTGTACAGGAGCTTCAGGTTGAGGGTGTTGCGGAAATCATTGCTGTGCAGGAACCAATCGACGCCGAAGAGGAAATTCTGGCTCGGGAATCCGACGCCGCCGTTGTATTCGACGTGGAGGCTCAGCGGGGCGAGTGCCGTACCCTGCCAGAAATTCAGGCAGCGGGCGATTTCAAAATAACTGCCGGACACGGATTCATTTACGCCTTTCGCATTTTTCGCGTTGTAGTCATAATCGACGAAGAAGAAGGTGTTTCCCCAGTTGTCATTGTAGAAGCCTTCCAGGGTCGTGGTGAAATGTCCGCGGTTCTTTCCGAAATCGTAGAACGTCTGGAGATTGGTCTGTGCCTGGGCCGTCTGGCCGAGGACCATCGCTGCGAAAGCAGCGGCGAAGATGAATGTACGGGACATAAAGCGTAGTTTATGAAGGTTTATATTAGGATTTCTTGACGCGGTTGACTTCGAAATCGACCGACGTGTCGCCTTTCTGGTTCTTTCCGAATTCATAGTCCTTTCCGGGCAGGACGGCGTTGAGGAAGATCCCGGTGATGGCGGCGACGGCGAGGCCGGACAGGGAGGTGAAGCCCAGGGAGATGGAGTCGTTGGCACCGTACTTGATGCCGATGGCGAGCACCAGGATGAGCGCTGCGATCAGGACGTTGCGGGATGCGGTGAAATCCACCTGGTTCTCCACGACGTTTCGCACGCCCACGGCGGAAATCATGCCGTACAGGACCAGGGAAACGCCGCCGATGGTCGAAGCGGGCATGGCGCCGATGAGTGCGGAGAACTTCGGACAGAAGGAGAGGATGATGGCCAGGATGGCCGCAATCCGGACGACCTTCGGGTCGAAGACCTTGGTCAGGTTCAGCACGCCGGTGTTTTCACCGTAGGTGGTGTTGGCCGGAGCGCCGAAAAGGGACGCGACAGCCGTGGCGAGACCGTCTCCCATGAGGGTGCGGTGCAGGCCGGGATCCTCAAGGAAGTTTTCCCCGGTGGTGGAGGAGATGGCGCACATGTCGCCGATATGTTCCATCATGGTTGCCAGCGAGATGGGAAGGATGGCGATGATGGCGGATACGACAAGGCCCCAGTTCGGGTTCTTGAACACGGCGAACGCGGTGTTCTCCCAGTGGAAGGGGGCTCCGATCCAGGCCGCTTCGCGGACGGCGGAGAAATCACAGAGTCCGAAACAGGCCGCGACGAGATAGGATCCCAGCACGCCCAGGAGGATGGGGATGATCTTGATCATTCCGCGTCCCCAGATGTTGCAGACGATGATGATGACAATGGCAAGCAGGGCGATCCACCAGTTCTGGCTGCAGTTCTGGATGGCTGAGCCTGAAAGGGTGAGTCCGATGGCGATGATGATGGGACCTGTCACGATGGGCGGGAAGAACCGCATCACTTTCTTCGCGCCGAAAGCGGCGAACAGGCCTGCGATCACGAAATAAAAAAGGCCTGCACAGAAGACTCCGATGCAGGCGTAGGGCAGTGACTGGGCGGCGGACATCCCTTGCGACTCTCCCATGGCTACGACAGCGGCGTATCCGCCCAGGAAAGCAAAGGATGAGCCCAGGAACGCCGGTACGCGCATCTTGGTGCAAAGGTGGAAGATCAAGGTGCCGAGACCAGCGAAAAGCAGGGTGGCAGACATCGACAATCCCGTGATGACCGGGACGAGGATGGTGGCTCCGAACATGGCGAACATGTGCTGGAAGCCGAGCGTGAGCATCTTGCCGCGACCGAGGATACGGGCGTCATAGATGGCTTGCGAATTGTTTGTCATATATGAGGTGTTAAAGGTTTTTGCATCCCTAGAGGTCCTCATGACCACACAAATATATAATTAATTTCCGGTATTTCGTCAAGAAAGTTGTCCGAGTTTTCAACAGGGTGAATGTTTGTAACTATTTTCTTCAAATGAATAATGATTCGGAAAAGTTTATTGGATTATCCATAAAAAATGTTATATTTGTTCCTACTAACCACTGGCGTATGAAACTTCATGTAAACAACGAAACCGGCCGGCTCCGGGAGGTGGTCCTCGGGTGGCCGCGCTCCAACGGCCCCGTGCCTGCCCTGTCTGAAACGTTTGACAGCAAATCCTACGAATCCGTCCGGAACGGGGTATACCCCGGCGAGGAGGACATCGTCCGGGAAATGGGCGCGTTCGAAGCGGTCTTGAAACGATATGGAGTCACGGTGTACCGTCCCGAACCGGTGGAAAACTGCAACCAGATCTTTTCCCGGGATGTGGGGTTCGTGATCGGGGACAAGATTATCGTGTCCAATATTATTCCGGACCGTCAGGACGAGATTGATGCCTATGGTCGGATCTACAGCCAGATCCATTACAAGGATATCTATAATCTTCCCGAGGCGGTGCATGTGGAGGGAGGGGACGTCGTTCTCTGGGACGATTACATTTTCCTCGGCCAGTATGATTTCCGGGACTATCCTTCCCTGAAGACCGCCCGTACCAACCGCCTGGCCCTGGATTATCTGCGCATGCTGTTCCCCCAGAAGACGATCATCCCGCTGAATCTCCGCAAGAGTGACACGGATCCCTATGAGGGCATCCTCCACCTGGACTGCACATTCATGCCGGTGGGCCGGGACAAGGCCATCATCTACCGGGACGGGTTCATGAACCCCCGGGACGCCGACCATCTGATGGACCTGTTCGGACGCGCGAACGTGTTCGAACTCACCCGGGAGGAAATGTACTGGATGAATTCCAATGTTTTCTCCATTGCGGAGGATGTCGTGGTCACGGAAGAGCATTTCATCCGCCTGAACCGGCATCTGAGGGATGTCTGGGGGATGACCGTGGAAACGGTTCCCTACCGCGAGATATCCAAGATGGGCGGGCTGCTCCGCTGTTCGACCCTCCCGTTGAGAAGAGACTGAATCATAACCCACTAATAATAATAACACTATGTCTGACAAGTTATCCGCTGCCGAGCTGATTGCGCTCGAAGAGAAGTATGGAGCCCACAACTATCATCCGCTTCCGGTTGTCCTTGAAAGGGGAGAAGGTGTCTTTGTCTGGGATGTTGACGGAAAGCGTTATTTCGATTTCCTGTCCGCCTATTCCGCGGTGAACCAGGGACACTGCCATCCGAAGATCGTGAAGGCCCTCTGCGACCAGGCCCACAAGCTCTGCCTGACTTCTCGTGCCTTCTACAACGACTGTCTCGGTCCGTATGAGAAGATGGCGACCGAATATTTCGGCTACGACAAGCTCCTTCCGATGAACTCGGGAGCCGAAGCGGTGGAAACCGCCCTCAAGCTGGCCCGCCGCTGGGGATACAAGGTGAAGGGCATCCCGGAAAACGAAGCCCTCATCATCGTGGCTGAAGGCAATTTCCACGGCCGTACCATCACCATCGTGACCATGTCCTCCGATCCGGACAGCTTCTCCCAGTATGGCCCGTTCACCCCGGGTTTCGTGTCCATTCCGTACAATGACACCGACGCGCTGGAAAAGGTGCTGGAAGAGAAGGGTGACAAGGTTTGCGCCATGATCGTGGAACCGATCCAGGGCGAGGCCGGCGTGTATGTTCCCTCCGACGGGTACATCCGCAAGTGCTTTGACCTGTGCCATGCGCACAACGTCCTGTTCATCGCGGACGAGGTCCAGACTGGCATCGGCCGTACCGGCAAACTGTTCGCCTGTGACTATGAAGGCGTCCGTCCGGATATGGTGACGATCGGAAAGGCCCTTTCCGGCGGCACGCTGCCGGTATCCGCCGTCCTGGCCGATGACGAGATCATGCTGACCATCGGTCCCGGTGAACACGGGTCCACGTTCGGCGGATTCCCGTTGGCTGCCAAGGTTGCCGTCGCCGCCCTAGAAGTGGTCCGGGACGAACACTTGACCGAGAATGCCGCCCGTCTGGGAGAGATTTTCCGTGAGGAGATCGGCAAGATCAAGTCGCCTTATTTCAAGTCGGTCCGCGGCAAGGGCCTCCTGAATGCCGTCGTCACTGAACCGGGTGATGGCATCGAAGCCTGGGACATCTGCCTCAAACTCGCCGACAAGGGCCTCCTGGCCAAGCCGACGCACCGTCACATCATCCGTTTCGCCCCTCCGCTCGTCATCACGGAAGAGCAGCTCCGGGAAGCCATCGCCATCATCAAGGACGTTTTCGAGAGCCTATGAGCAAGCTGGCGATGATTGCTTTCGGCGGCAACGCTTTGCTGCGCAGCGGCCAGAAAGGAACATATCGTGAGCAACTCGATAATGTCGAGGCCACCTTTGAACAACTGTATCCCCTCATCGAGAGGGGATACAGGATGGTCATCGGCCACGGCAACGGCCCCCAGGTGGGCAACGTCATGCTCCAGCAGGAAGCCGGAGCAAGGCAGTTCGGCATCCAGGCGATGCCGATGGACGTTTGCGGCGCAGAAACGCAGGGCGCCATCGCATACATGATCGAGACAGGACTCGACCGTGTGCTGCACCACCACGGCATAGACAGGACGGTCGTGTCGCTGGTGACGCGCGTGGAGGTGAGTCCGGACGATCCCATGTTCCTGCATCCGACCAAACCGGTCGGACCGTATTACAGCCGGGAAGAGGCGGAACAGCTCCATGCGGAGACGGGCGCCATTTTCCGGGAAGATCCCAAGGGAAACGGCTGGCGCAAAGTCGTTGCCTCTCCGATGCCCCTCAGGATCCATAATGTAAATATCGTGAAGATGCATGCCGATGCCGGACACATCGTAGTCACGGTCGGCGGCGGAGGTATTCCCGTCATCCATACGTCCGAGGGATACCAGGGCGTGGAGGCGGTGATTGACAAGGATCTGGCTTCCGCCTTGTGTGCGATTGAGATAGGTGCCGACGAGTTCTATATCCTCACCGATGTTCCGAAAGTCTACCTCAATTTCCGGAAACCCGGTGAACTGGCGCTGGACGTCATCACGGTGGACCAGGCCCGCGAGTATCTCGCCCAGGGCCAGTTCGGGGAAGGGTCCATGGCGCCCAAGGTCCGCGCTGGCATCCTGTTCGTCGAAAATGGCGGCAAAGAGTGTATCATCACGGAAGCAGGACAGCTTCACAATCCTGCTTGTGGAACCAGAATTATCAAATAATCAATTCCTTATGGCATTCAATCTGAGAAACCGCAGCTTCCTCAAGCTGCTTGACTTCTCCCCGAAGGAGATCCAATACCTGCTCGATCTTGCCCGCGACCTCAAGCGCGCCAAGTATGCCGGGACCGAGCAGCCCGCCCTGACCGGCAAGAATATCGCACTCATCTTTGAAAAGACCTCGACCCGTACCCGGTGCGCCTTCGAGGTCGCCGCCCATGACCAGGGGGCCCATGTAACTTACCTGGGACCTTCCGGTTCCCAGATCGGCATCAAGGAGTCCATGAAGGATACCGCCCGTGTGCTGGGGCGCATGTTCGACGGAATCGAGTACCGGGGCTTCGCCCAGCAGACGGTGGAACAGCTCGCCGAGTATGCGGGGGTTCCGGTGTGGAACGGCCTGACCAACGAGGCCCATCCGACCCAGGTGCTGGCCGATCTCCTGACCATGACAGAACACAGCGACAAGCCCCTGAAGGAGATTTCTTTCGCTTACCTCGGCGATGCCCGGTTCAACATGGGAAACTCCCTGCTGGTCGGAGGCGCCAAGATGGGTATGGACGTGCGGATTGTCGCTCCGGCCGCCCTCCAGCCGTCTGATGCACTGGTGGCGGAATGCCGGAAGATCGCAGCCGGGACAGGTGCCCGTATCATGGTCACGGACGACGTGGATGCCGGTGTGAAGGGGTGTGATTTCGTGTATACCGACATCTGGGTGTCCATGGGGGAACCGGCCGAGGTCTGGAAAGAGCGGATCGACCTGCTGATGCCCTATCAGGTCAACGCTTCCCTCATGGCGCGTACCGGCAATCCGAACTGCAAGTTCATGCACTGCCTTCCGTCCTACCATAACCTGGAGACCCAGGCGGGGCGCGATGTCTTCAAGCAGTTCGGACTGGATGGCATCGAAGTCACGGAAGAAGTCTTTGAATCGGAGAACAGCATCGTCTTTGACGAGGCGGAAAACCGCATGCATACCATCAAGGCCGTGATGGTGGCCACGCTGGGACGCTAGTCCGCGCGGCCGGTTTTCCGGTAAACTGGACGCGGACCGGGATGCCCGGTCGGCTGGAGGAAAAAGAAGGAGGATGACCTTGAGTCTTTCGTGACTTCGGGTCATCCTCTTCAATTTCTGGTGGTCAGCCGATTACCAGCGGTCTTCGTCGGAGACGGAGAGTTTCTTGCGGCAGTGGCGGCGACGGGCGGCGAGCACGCGACGGCCGTTGGCGGAAGCCATTCTGGCACGGAATCCGTGCTTGTTGACGCGCTTGCGACGGGAAGGTTGGAATGTTCTTTTCATGATATCTTATTTTTATATTTTGCTGTAAGTGCCATGGTCCGCTTTTTCGGACGGACTGCAAAGGTAGCAAATCTGAGCCAATTCGCCAAATATTTTTTCTACTTTTCGAAGTGGATGACCAGCTTGCCCTGATAATACGGATCCGGAAGCCATGAATCGACCGGCCAGGTATGGACAGAACCCTTGGGAAGCCGGTACCGCCCCATTACGTTGGCGATTTCTTCCACAATATCGCCTCCTTTGAGATACAGGATGCCCTGCGAGAATTTTCCCTTGACCCATGGGTAGAAATCGGTCAGGGTGGCGACGGCGCGGGAAACGACGAAATGGAATTTTCCGGGAAGCGTCTCGGCCCGGGCATTGACGATGTGCACATTCTCCAGCCCCAGGCTTTGGGCGACGGCGGCGGCGACGATCGTCTTTTTCCCTACTGAGTCGCACAGGGTGAATTCCGTTTCCGGGAAAAGGATGGCCAGGGGAATGCCCGGAAAGCCGCCGCCGGTACCGAGGTCCAGAACCTGTGCACCGGAGAAGGCCTCGGAAAGGCCGGGAACGGTCTGCAAGTATCGGGCGATGGCCAGGCTGTGCAGGAAATGGTGGTCGTACAAGGCGTCGATATCCTTGCGGGAAATCACGTTGATTTTAGCGTTCCAGTCCCGGTACAGACCCTCGGAGGCGAGAAACTGTTCCTTCTGCCGGGGTGTCAGCGTCCATTCCATGCTGACGAAATCGATGAATTCTTGTGCAGTCATTCTTTTCACTATTCGGTTTCTCCGCGCAGCATCATTTCCGCCAGATGCTGTTTCCCGCGGCGGATCCGGGTACGGACGGTATTGAGTTCCAGGCCGAGTTCACGGGCGATTTCCTCATATTCCAGCTCCTCTATCATGTACTTGACCATCACTTCCTTATAGCGGGGAGGCAGTTCCTCGATAAAAGCCATGAGCCGTTCGTGGTTTTCACCGTTGATGATCTCCTCTTCGGGATTTACGTCCGTCAGCGGATCGGTGCCGTCCTCCGTTTCGGCCGATACCTTGAGCAGGATTCCTTCCCGCTTCTGGTCTTCCCGCCGGATACTTGACAGATGGTCGAGGGCGGTCCGGGTGGCAATGGTGAAAAGCCAGGGTCGGAGTTCCCGTGAAGTGTCGAAAACCGCCAGGTTGGAAAAAGCCTTCTGAAAACTCTCCGAAACGACGTCATCCACGTCGGCTTTCCATTTGAAATAGCCGCTGACGCGTCCCCGGATGGCTTTTTCGTGGATCTGGTAGAGGGCCCGGAAGGCCATCTGGTCCCCGGCGACCGCCCGCTGGACGAGTTCTTTTTCTGACATATCCAGGTATCCCATGTCAATGCGCCTCCAGCCAGTTTTTGCCGGCATTGCATTCCACCGTGAGGGGGACGGAAAGCCGGATGACGTTTTCCATGACGTCGACGACAATCTTCTTCAGTTCTTCCACTTCCCCGGGAAGGGCGTCGAAGACCAGTTCGTCGTGAATCTGCAGGACCATGCGGCTCTTCAGGCCGGCCTCCGTGAGGCGCCGGTCCACTCCGATCATGGCCAGTTTGATGATATCCGCCGACGTTCCCTGGATCGGAGCGTTGACGGCATTGCGTTCGGCAAGGGCGCGGACTGTCGGATTCTTGGCATTGATGTCCGGAAGGTAGCGCCGACGGCCGAACAGGGTCTCGACGTAGCCGTTCTCCCGGGCGAAGGCGATGCTGTCGGCGATGAAGGACTGAATGGCCGGGAAGGACGCGAAATATCCGTCAATCAATTCCTTGGCTTCTTTTCTTCCCAGGTGCAGCCGTTGGGCCAGTCCGAAGGAGGAAATACCGTACATGATGCCGAAATTTGCCGTCTTGGCCATGCCGCGCTGCTCCCGCGTCACCTGCTCGTGGGGGATGTTGAAAATCTTGGCCGCCGTGGCGGCATGGACGTCGACGCCTTCACGGAACGCCTTGATCAAGTGTTCGTCGCAGCTGAGATGCGCCATGATCCGGAGTTCGATCTGGGAGTAGTCAGCCGAGACGATGACTCCTTCCGGAGACCCGGGGATGAAGGCTTTGCGGATTTCCTTCCCGCGCTCGGTCCGGATCGGAATGTTCTGCAGGTTGGGATTGGAACTGGACAGCCTGCCGGTTGCGGTAAGGGCCTGGTTGAACGTCGTGTGGACCCGTCCGTCCACCGGAGAGACATACGTCGGGAAAGGCTCGATGTAGGTACCGAGGAGTTTCTTGACGGCCCGGAATTCCAGGATTTCATCGACGACGGGATGCTTCCCTGCAATCGCGAGAAGCGTGGCCTCATCCGTGGAATACTGCCCCCGGGCGCTCTTTTTTGCCTTCGGATCCAGTTTGAGTTTCTCGAACAGGACGTCGCCGACTTGCTTGGGAGAAGAAATGTTCAGTCCGGGTTCCCCGACCATGGAACGGATGCGGTCCTGCCGCTGCTGCAGTTCCTGGCGAAGTCCGCCGGCAAAGGCATCCAGTTGCTGCAGGTCTACCTTCACCCCGTTACGTTCCATCTTGGCAAGGACCTTGGCAAGAGGCTCTTCCATGTCATCGTACAGGCGCTGCCGTTCCTGCATCTCTTCCCGGATCCTGTTTTCCAGCGGGAGAAGGAGGGCGGCTTCCCGGGTATGGTCCCGGGAGTCCGCCTCAGGTGCGTCGTCGAAAAGGGAGCCGGTCCCCGCCTGCTGAGCAGGTCCCTCTCCCAGATTGACTCCCAGATAGGACTGGGCGAGGATTTGCATGTCGTGGCTTTTTTCCGGATTCAGGAGATAGTGCATCAGCTCGATGTCGTTCCATTTCCCGTTCAGCGAAATGCCGGCCTGGGCGAGCAGATGCGACTGCCGCTTCAGGTCATATCCGGTTTTTTCCACGAGCGGATCCTCGAGGATGGGTTTCAGCGCCGGAAGATTCTCCGGCGGGACCGGAGCGGCCAGCCGGCCGTCCGCGCCGAGGGTCACTTGCCTGAGCGGGGCGAAGATCCCTTCGCCGGCTGCTTCCGTGATGAGCGAGCAACGGCGGTTCTCCCGGATTGCCGTCACCAGCTGCGGGATGGAAGCGCCCGTTACCTCGAAATTCTCCCGCTGCGGCAGCTGGCCGGCGGGATGGAGATGGGCGATGTGCCGTTTGAGCGAGTTGAACTCGTATTTTTCGAAAAGGTCTGCCAGCACAGGGGAGTAATCCATGTCCAGCCTCATGTCCTCCTCGCTGGTTTCCAGCGGAATGTCGGTCTTGATGGTGACAAGGGCTTTGGACAGGGCGATATGGTCCTCTGCCTCGGTGAATTGGGCTTGCTGGCGGGGTGTCAGCTCTTCCAGGTGCGCATAGATATTCTCTACGCTTCCGTATTTCGAAACCAGTTTTCCTGCACCGACCTCCCCGATCCCCTTGACACCGGGTACATTGTCGGACGTGTCTCCGCAGATGGCCAGCATGTCGATGATCTGGACCGGATCCAGGATTCCCCACTTCTCACAGAGGATGGTCCGGTCCACGATTTCGACATCGGCCCCGCCCTTTCCGGGCTTGTACTGGAAGATGTGGGGGGCGATGAGCTGGCCGTAGTCCTTGTCCGGGGTAACCATGTACACGTCCATCCCTTCCCGGGCGCTTCGGACGGCCATCGACCCGATGACATCATCCGCCTCGTATCCCGGAATCATGAGTACGGGGATGTTCATGGCCCGGACCAGTTCACTCAGCGGCTCGAGTGCATCGATGATCAGTTGCGGCGTCGGTGGCCGCGTTCCCTTGTATTCGGGGAACATCTGGTTGCGGAAAGTCCCTCCCGGCGGATCGAAAGCGACCGCCAGATGCGTGGGCTGCTCCCGCTCAATCAGTTCCAGCAGGTATTTTGTGAATCCGAAAAGGACGGACATGTCCGCACCCTTCGAGTTGATCATCGGCCTTCGGAGGAAGGCGTAGTACATCTTGAAGATGAGGGCATGCCCGTCTATTAGGAAGAGCTTGTTCATGAATTATTTGCAGTTCCGGTAGAAGAAGTCGAAGGCTCGGCGGGTAATCCAGTCGGCCCCGAGGTTGTGGGTGTAGCCCGGAAGGTAGTATTGCTCAAAGTCCTTGTTGTTCTTGATCAGCTCGGAAACCACCTGGAGGGAGGAAGCCGGATCCACGTTGTCGTCGATTTCGCCGTTGATGATCAGGAGCTTCCCTTCGAGACGCCAGGCATTGTCCACGTTGGAACTTTCGCTGTACCACGGGCCGATCGGATATCCCATCCATTGCTCGTTCCACCAGATCTTGTCCATCCGGTTGTCATGGCAGCCGCACAGGGCGACACCGACCTTGTAGAACTCGGGATGGAACAGGAGGGCGGAGAGGGTGTTCTGTCCACCGGCTGAGTAACCGAAGATGCCTACCTTGCTGAGGTCCATGTACTTATATTTCTTGGCTGCGGCCTGCATCCAGAGAATGCGGTCCGGGAAACCGGCATCCTTGAGGTTACGCCAGGCAACGTCCTGGAAGCTCTTGGAACGGTTGTCGGTACCCATGCCGTCAATGGTGACGACAATGAATCCAAGCTCCGCCAGGCGGAGATATCTCGGGGCGTAGGACATGAAATCCTTTTCGACATGGCTGTCATGCGGACCGGCATAGATATATTCGATGACGGGATACTTCTTCTTGGGATTGAAGTTGAACGGGCGGAAAATAGTGCCCCAGATGTCGGTGACACCGTCACGGCCCTTGGCCACGAAGACTTCCGGCATGGTGAATCCTTTCTTGAGGAGTGCGGAAATGTCGGCCTTCTGGATCGGAAGCTGGACGGAGCCGTCCTTGGAGGAGCGGAGCACCGTGGTGGAAGGCAGGTCGGGACGGGAATAGTTGTCCACGAAGCAGCTGTAGTCAGGGCTGAAAGAAGCCTGGTGATTGGCGTTTTCCGGAGTCAGATCCTTGATGGCGAGGGTCTTGAGGTCGAGGCGGACGACGTGCTTGTTGTACGGATCCTCACCTTCGGAGGCATGCAGGCCGTTGACGTTCATCAGGATGTAGTCATCTCCGACCTTGTGGATTTCGCGGACATTCCATTCGCCCTTGGTGAGCTGGGTCATCTCAAGGGTTTCCGTATCAATGCAGTAGAGATGACGCCAGTTGTCGCGCTCGGAAATCCAGAGATAGTGCTTTCCATCAGGCATGCAATAGCGCCAGAGGTCATAGTAGTAAATGAACGTATCGCTCTTCTCATCGGCCAGGATGCGGACCTTTCCGGTTTCGCCGTCGACGGCGGCAAGCTGGTAGCGCTGGTGACCGCGCTGGTTGTATTCATACGTGAACCAGTCAGAATTCGGAGACCATTGTCCCAGTTCCAGGAAATACTGGTCTTTCGGGATGCTGACACTCAGGGGAATGGCTTTGCGGGTGGCAACGTCGAACAGGGCGGGAGTGGACTGGGGCAGGGCATCGCCCGGCTTGGCATAGTCGAGCCAGCGGTATTCGGGCTGGACCTGCTTCTCAGGACGGGACATGCGGAGAAGGATCTGGCGCTCTTTCATTTCCTGCTTCTTGAGGGCAGCGATCTTGCGGGAATCCGGAGACCAGCGGATCTGGACATATTTCTCGCCGTCCGTCCCGTCAAAACTCAGCTGGACGGGGTCTGAGCCTTCTTCCTGGATCCAGACATTGTTGTCCCGGACAAAAGCCGTCGTCTTTCCGTCGGGAGAAACCTCCTTGACCTCGCGGCGCATGGCGAACTGACTCTCGTCGGAAGGGTCATAGTAACCGCGGCGCGGGCGTTTCATGAGCTCGTCGAGGGCCTCCTGGGTACTGGCGCTCTTGACACCGTTTTGTACCTGCCAGACATTGTCGTCGTTTTTGTAGAGGAAGGTGCTGCCGTCTACCCAGACCGGGCGGACAGGACCGTTGGCGATTTGCTGGACCGCTTCTGTGACATAGGCAGTGTTGTCATACAGCTGCCTGAAATCCTGTGCCTGCAGTGTCAGGGACGCACAGAATGCCGTAAGGACAAGGATTCTTTTCATGGCTGAATCAGTGTTAAGGGTTGTATTTGCTCAAATGTACGAAGAAAAAATCAGAAAACATCGGGAAAAACCGATTCGATAACCAAAAATTTGTCATCGGAGCCGCCTTGAAGGAACCGTCCGTCCCGGGTGAGAGCCAGGACACGGTCGACGACGGAAAGGCTTTCGTGCAGCTCATGGCTGGAGAACAGGACGGAAATGCCGGTCTTCCGGGTGACATCCCGGAGCGTACGGAGGATGGCGACGCGCCCTTCCACGTCCAGGAAGGCCGTAGGTTCGTCCAGCAGGAGAAGCTCTGCTTCACGGGTAAGGGCGACGGCCAGGCAGGCTTTCTGGAATTCTCCGTCGCTGAGTGTCGCGATATCCCTGTCTTTCAATTCATGGATTCCCAGAAGGTCCAGTGCCCCTTCCAGCCTTTCCCGGGTCTTTGCGCCGATCCGGCCTCGCCAGTCGCTCGAGCGGTAGCAGCCGGTTTCGATGAAGGCCTCGACCGTGAATCCTTTCACCTTCGGAATGCCCGTGGGGATCAGGACGGCGCTGGCCGTCCGGTGGGAGAGGGCCTTGAGCAGCGTTGTCTTTCCGCTTCCGTTGGGGCCGGCCAGCAGGACGCATTCTCCCGGGGCGATGGTGAAGGAAATGTCCCGGACCAGGATGCGGTTGCCATGGGACAGGGTGATGTCTCGGAAACTAAGCATGGTGACGGAGCAGCAGGATGAAAACGATCGGAATGCCGATCAGGGCAAGGGTGGAGCCGACGGGGAGCGGGGTAGGCCACAGGTTGGCCAGCATGTCGGCCAGGAGGGCGAGTGCCATGCCGGTCACGAGGGATGCGGGAATCACTTTCCCGTGGACGGAGGATCCGCAGATGCGGCGGCCCAGATGCGGGGCGACGATTCCGACGAATCCCAGGGGCCCGCAGAAGGCGGTAACCGCACCCGTCACCAGGCAGCAGCCGAGCATGGAGACGACGAGTATCCGCTTCGGTGAGGCGCCGGACAGGCCGGCGTACTCCTCGCCGAACAGGATGAGGTCAAGACCTTTGCCGTTCGCGGCGGCCAGCGTCAGGCTGACGAAAAGGGCAGCTGCCATGATGGCGATTTCTCCCCATCGGAGTCCGGAAAAGGATCCCGCCATCCAGCTGTAGAACAGTTTGAGCCCCTCTTCGGAGGCGGTATACTGGAGGATGGAACTGAGTGCGCTGCAGATGAATCCGAGCATGACGCCGAAAATCAGCAGGGTCGTCGACGAAGGAAAACGAAGTGAGACTGCGATGACGAGGGCAGCGCTTGCCAGGGCGCCGAAAAAGGCTGCGGCAGC
>JAGAHD010000108.1 GCA_017627255.1 Bacteroidales bacterium
TGCCCGGAAGCGGCATGTTCCATTATGCGGTATTGCTGAACGGGGGACTTTCCGGCGAGAGCGGCCTGGTGGAAGGGGAAGGCGGGTATTTCGGAGATATGTTGTCCCTGTATGATGCGGGAGGGTTTTCCGCCGCTTCTTTCCGGGATTACCTGGCCGTCAGCGGCATCGAGATGAAGACGGAGGTGGGCATGACCAACATGTCCGTCCAGGGCAGCGCCCCCTCCCAGCATCTTCCTACCTTGCTGAAATGCCTGCTGGCCCTGTCGAACCGACGCAGCGTGAACCGGGAGGAGTTTGATATTTATGCCCGCAATGAAGCCTGGAAACAGGAGGAGAGGGCAGACCGTCTGTATGAGAAGATGTATCCCGGCTTCACGTATGCGCCCCGGAAATATCTCCGTTCCCTTCAGCCGGGCATCCAGCAGAAAGCCGAAAAGTATTTTGAAAGCCGGTTTTCCCGGATGAACGACGGCATGATTGTCCTGGTGGGAGACCTGGATGAAGGAACGGTCCGCAAACAGCTCCTGCGTTATGTCGGCGGATTCCGGACCCAGCGGGGAATGTCCGCCCGAAAGGTGGTCCACTACCAGCCTCAGCAGGGAACCATCACATTCACCGAGAAGGGGACCGACCGGGGCGTCTTCCTCCGTCTTGAGTCGGAATATGCCCTGACCAGTGCCCACTACCTGACTGCCGGGATGGCCGAAGAGGCGCTCCGGCGGGAACTGGTGGCAGCCCTGGCCGGGAAAGGCTGGTCGGTTTCCGTCCAGTGCGGATTCCTTGCCTATCCCCAGGAACGGTTCTGGATACAGGCGGACTGCCGTCCGGTTCCGGAAGAGGGACTTCCGGACGGGATGAAGAGTGCCGGAGTGCAGGAAGCGCTGCGCGCGGTACGGGCGGCTGTCCGGAATGCAGCGGAGGTGAAGGTCTCAGCCCGGGACCTGTCTGCGTGGAAGGCCATGGTCCTCTCCGGTACGGAGCGGGACTTGTCTGCCCCGGAAACCATCGTATCTTCCGTCGTGGCGCGCTACGGCATCGGGAAGGACCTTGTCACCCATTATAAGGAAGGGATCAGCGGCATCACGGCTGAAAAGGTGGCCGACATGGTGCGGAGTGTCGCGGAGGGCGGCCGGGTGGAAATGATCGTCGAATAGCCATGGGACACAAATTCGGAACCATCATCCAAATCGGAGACGTCCTTGTTTCGGAGGACGTCGTGGAGGAATTCTTCGCCTGCGACTATCCCCGGTGCAAAGGCTGTTGCTGCATCATCGGCGACAGCGGTGCTCCGCTGAAAGAAGAGGAACTGGATCCGCTGGAGAAGGAGTATGGCGCGTATGCCCCGCTGATGGAAGAGGCGGGTCGGCGGACGGTCGGAGAAAAGGGATTCTTCGAGATCGACCGTGACGGAGACCTGGTGACTCCGGTCGTACCGGGCCGTGAGGAATGTGCCTTCTGCCGGTTTGAAGGGGAGAACTGCTTCTGCGCCATCGAGCGGTCTTTTTTTGCGGGAGGATCCCGTTTCCGCAAACCGATTTCGTGCCAGCTGTATCCCATCCGGGTCGTCGACCTGCGGAACGGGACTGTCGGTCTCAACCTTCATCGCTGGGATATCTGCAAGGATGCGTATGCCAAGGGGCGCCGCGAGCGCATCCGCGTCTATCAGTTCCTCAAGGATCCCCTCACCGAGGCATTCGGGACTGATTTCTACGAGGCGCTCTGCGCGGCGGCCGCCCGTCTGGGGTACTGATTCCTAGGGCGTTTCGCGGACGCGTCTGCGATACTCGGAAGGGGAGCAGCCGTATTCTTCCTTGAAACACTGCCGGAAGTAGATCAGGCTGTTGATACCGATGTTCCAGGCGGTTTCGGAAACGTTGAAATTGCCGGATGCGAGCATCTCGGCCGCTTTCCTCATCCGGATCTTCCGGACATATTCGTTGGCGGAGATACCGACGAGGGCTTTCATCTTGCGGTACAGGGTGGAGGCACTCATGTTCAGGTGCTCGGCCAGATAGGTGACGTCGAGGTTCTCCGATGAAATGTTCTCTTCGATCAGTTCGGTGATTTTCCGGACGAACTCGTTGTCGATGGCCTGGAAGGAATTCTCGGCCACTTCCTGTTCCTTCCGCTCCTGAAGGGCGCTACCGAACTGGTCGGCAAGGCGCTTGCGGGACTCCAGAAGATTCTTGATCCTGCTGCGGAGCATGCTGCCGGTGAACGGTTTGGTGAGGTAGGAATCGGCTCCGGCTTCATAGCCTTCGCTGCGGGATTCGAGGGTGTCCTTGGCAGTTAGGAGGATGACCGGGATGTGACTCACCTGGATATTCCGCTTGATCTTGGTGCAGAGCTCGATGCCGTCCATGACCGGCATCATGATGTCGCTGATCACGAGGTCCGGCACGGTCCGCAGGATGACTGCCCATCCTTCCTCGCCGTTTTTCGCCTGCATGACCGTATACTGGTCTTCTAGGGTTTCCCGGACATAATTGCGGATGTCTTCGTTGTCTTCCACGATGACGACGATGGGCTTGCTGTCCGCCTGCGGGTCGGGAACGAGGGTGTCGAACTCGGGAGCGCCTTCGTTTTCCCGGGTTGTGAGGGGCAGGGTGACGGTAAACGTGCTCCCCTTCCCGGGTTTGCTCTCGACGCGGATATTCCAACCGGCAAGCTCGACAAGGTTCTTCACCAGGGAAAGGCCGATGCCGGTCCCCTGGGCCATATGGTCTCCCTGGACCTGGTAGTACCGTTCGAAGATTTTCTGCTGCTGGTCTTCCGCGATGCCGTATCCGGTATCGGTGACGCTCATTTCTGCCTGGTTTCCTTCCATGTGCAGGCCCAGGGTGATGCTGCCGGAAGGTGTATACTTGACCGCGTTGGACAGCAGGTTGTTGAGGATTGAGGTGACGATATCCGGGTCGAACTCTGTCAGGATCCCCTTGTCCACATCCATCAGGATGCGGGTCTCCTTGTGGGTATTGGCCTCGGCGAAAACGCGTCCGATTCCCTCCACCATGGAGCTGAGGTCTCCATAGGCGGGGTGGTTCTGCATGTTGTGGGTCTCTGTCTTCCGGAAATTCAGCAGGGTGTTGATCAGGTCCAGCAACCGGTTGGCATTCTGTTGGAGGACGTCTGCCTTGACCCGGGCCTTTTCCGACAGGGAAGGGTCATTCTTCAGGTCCTCGGCAGGGCTGAGGATGAGGGTCAGCGGCGTCCGCAGCTCATGCGTGATGTTGGTGTAGAAGCGAAGCCGTTCTTCGTTAGCGTCTTCGAGCATCCGGGCGGCGGCTTTCTGCTGTTCCAGTTCGTTCTTCCGCTGAAGTGAGGTGGTATAGAGCTGTAGGCCGAGTCCTGCCAGGAGAAGGGCCATCAGGCCGTACAGGAGCTTGGCGCTGGTGGATAACCACCAGGGCGAGTTGATGCGGATCTGCAGGGATGCGGTTTTCGGGCTCCATTCTCCGTTGATGAGGCGCGAGCGCACCTGCAGGCGGTATTTCCCCGGAGGAAGCTGCCTGAAATTCAAAACGTTGCTGCCTTCGGTCGGATACCATTTCCCTCCGCCTCCTTCCAGCCGGTAGGAGAATTCTGTCTGGTCGGACAGTCCGTAATTGTCGGCTGTGAACGTGACGAAGAAGTTGTTCTGGCGGTGATTGAGGACAATCTCATTGCGTCCGCACAGATAGACGGTCTGGCTCTCCCCTTCGGGGGAACCGGCGGTAAAGATGCTCAGTTCCGAGAAATGGACGTCGATCAGGTCCTGGTCTTGCAGCACTTCGTCGGGATAGAAACCGGTAACGCCTTCCGTCGATCCGAAACACAGGTATCCGTCGTCGCGGAGGGCGACGGCGCCGTTCTGGTAGTTGCCGGGGGCGATGTTGCTGCGGTAGCTGTATTCCGTGACATGTCCCTGCTCGTCATCGATATGGCAGATGGACAGGTTGGTTCCGAACCAGATGTCGCCGTTCTCGTCTTCCACCAGCGAGCGGATGAATTCTGACCGGAGCGGGCTGGCGACGGCGAAGGCATCTTCGACCGGGCGTGACCCCTGCCAGCCAAAACGGATCAGTCCGCCTCCCGTTCCGGCCCACATCCTCCCTTGCCGGTCGGGGAGCAGGGCATTGATCATGTTGCCGGCAGAGACAAGGTCGCTCTGGAAGCGGGCGATTTCCTCCATGTCGGGGTCGAAGACCGCAATGCCGCTGCCGAAGGTCCCTACCCAGAGGTTGTCGTAACGGTCCAGCGCGAGCGAGCGGAGGTAGTTCTCCGGGAGCTTGTCCGTGTGGGAATACCGCCTGATCAGGCTTCCGTCGTCCCGGTTGATGAGGAAGAGACCATTCCCGGAACCGATCCACATCCGGTTGCCCTGCTGGAGGAAACAGCGGGCCTCGACAACCGGGACCTCATACCGCAGTTTCCCGTCCGGACGGTACACGAGCACCTGTCCGAAGAAGGAGCCTACCCAGATGTTCCCGTCGGAGTCGACTGTCCCGGACAGGATGCTGCGTCCGGTGTCCATGGTTCTCGGGTCCTGTTTCCGCTGGAATTTCCGGTCCAGGATATCGATCCGGCCGCCTTCCGTCCCGACGGCCAGGTCCCCCTCCGGGGTGAAGGCAATGGCGGTCACGCTGTGGTCTGAAATCGGATTCGGATAGAGGAAGCGGCTGAAAGGCTGGCGGTTGCGATTGACGAACAGCACGCCGCGTCCGTAGGAACCCAGCCATAGATTGCCGAAAGAATCCTCGCACATGGCATGGATACCGATATTGGAAAGTTCCTGCGCTTCGGGCAGGGGGGTGAAGAGGGGGTGCGTGGAAAGGGAATCGATGCTGGCGGTCCAGACTCCCTGATAGTCGGGGGAAACGAGGATTCTCCGGTCATAGGTGACCAGCATGGAGAAGATTTCCCCGACCGGGAGGCCGGCGTTCTCATGGTTGAATACGAGGAAGTCCCGGGTGACGGGGCGGTAGAGCGCAAGTCCCGACCAGGTTCCGAACCAGATGTTGTTGTCCGGATCGCGGTACACGCAGCCGATGATGTTCGAGGGCAGGTTGGTGGCGTCAGGCCCTTCCCGGGTCGTCCGTTCGAATCGGACGGCCGTCATCTTTTCAGGATCCAGGATGGTGACGCCCTCGCCGTAGTGGCCGATATAGACCTTTCCGTCGGCACCGAGGGTGAAGCAGTGAATCCGGAAATCAAGCATTCCCTCCACGTTGGAGGCGTTGTACCGGGTGAATTCCCCGGTGGAAGGGTTATACCGGTTGATGCCGTCCAGGTAGGTGCTGATCCACAGGTTTCCGTTCCGGTCTTGTTCCATGTGGGTGATTTCCTTGGCTGAGATATGGCTCCCGGTCCCGTCCGGAAGGAAGATATCGGTCTGTCCCGTACCATAATGATAACGGCTGAGTCCGGCACGTTGGGTGGCCGCCCAGACTACGTCCGAATAACGGTCGGCAACCACCTGGTTCAGGCCGTTTCCGGGGATGGTGCCGGATGCCTGGGTGTAGCTGCGGACGGATACACCGTCGAAGCGGTTCATGCCTTCTTCCGTGCCGATCCACAAGGAACCGTACCGGTCGATATCAAGGGATACGACGAAGTTGTTGGACAGGCCGTCGACAGTGGTCAGGAGCTGGTCGCTTCTGGGACCGGCGGAGCGCTGCCCGAAGATCGGCAGGCCGGCGGAGAGGAGAATACTGCCGGCCAGGAGGAGTAATCGTTTCATATCAGGACCGATTTGCTTTATCAAAGATATCAAAAAAACGGTCATTTGCCGTATGGAAATCCTTCGATGACGGAAAACAGACCTTTTTTGAACGAATACAGACCTTCTGCAGCCTTCAACTCGTTTATCTTTACATCGAACTGCACGCACACACGTTTGGTTAGTTGATATGTTGGGTTATGCCGGTGGCCTCCGGCAGGGCTGGATGAGCCGGAGGCCCGGGCGCAGGGATGACCGGACGGTGGGCATGCGGAAGTATACCGCATATATTTATTAACACTATAACCAACTGATTAATCCATGAACAAGACCATGCGTTTCTTGCTGGCGCTGGCTCCCTTCGCCCTGGCGGCGACGGTGGCTTCAGCGCAGGTGAAGGTCCAGGAAACCTCCACGACGATCCCCACGTATCTTGTCGGCGATCCGGAGTTGGATCCGTATTTCTTCACCGGGCGAACCTATCAGGGTGCCGCCGGCCACGTGTATCCCTATCCGATCTACGACATCCTCACGGATGAGCGGGTGGACCGGGATTACAAGTACCTGACCCTTGAGAATGAATACACCGAGATCGGTGTGCTGCCGGAAATCGGCGGCCGTATCTTCCATGCCCGCGACAAGCAGTCCCAGTATGACTTCTTTTATCGCCAGCACGTCATCCGTCCGGCGCTGATCGGTATGATCGGTTCCTGGATCTCGGGCGGCGTGGAATGGAATATCCCGCATCATCACCGCGCTTCCTCCACGCTGAACACCGGCTATGAGGTCGTCGAGAACAAAGATGGCAGCAAGACCATCTGGATCGGCGAGACCGAACTCCGCCAGCGGCTCAAGTGGAACATCGGCCTGACGATGTATCCGGGCAAGTCCTATGTGGAAGCCACCTTCCAGATGCAGAACCGCACCCCGGTCATGCAGTCGTTCCTGTACTGGGCCAACGTGTCGGTCCACGCCAACGACAACTACCAGGTGCAGTTCCCGCCGCAGACCGTCTACGGCACGACCCATAGCAAGACCAACTACTCCGACTGGCCCTTCACGGCCGCCGCAGGCAGCCAGGATGCATGGGACACCAGCTGGTGGAAGAACTGGAAGGGTTCCAACTCCACCTTCGCCGTCAACTATGCGCAGGATTTCCTCGCCGGCTATGATTTCGGCAAGGATGCCGGTACGGTCCATTTCGCCAACCACCATCTCGTCCCGGGCAAGAAATTCTTCCTCTGGGGAACCGAGAGCGTCTGGAACGAGATGCTGACCGAAGAGGACGGCGCCTACCTCGAACTGATGGTCGGGACCTATTCCGACAACCAGCCGGACTACAGCTGGATCGGCCCGAACGAGGTCCGTGTGACCAAGCAGTACTGGTATCCGATCAAGAAGATCGGCGGTGCGAAGAACGCCACCCTCGAGGCTGCCGTCAACGTAGAGCGCAAGTCCCCGACTACCGTGATGGTGGGCTTCAATGCCACTTCCCTGTACAAGGGCGCCAAGGTGGTCGTGAAGGCCGGCGGTACCGTGATTGCCGAGGAAACCCTCAACATCGATCCTGACACTCCGTTCCTGAAGGACTACACCGTCTCTTCCGCTGTTCCTGACCAGGAGATCTTCGCCGGCCTGTATGACAGCAAGGGCGTCGAACTCGTGAGCTACAGCCCGGTGGTGAAGGACGACATCGAACGTCCGCATCCGGCCGACCGTCCGAAGGAGCCCGCCGAGTATGAATCCGTCGAGGAACTCCTCCTCGCCGGCCAGCGCCTCGAAGAATTCCACAACGCCCGCGTGAATCCGCTTCCTTATTATGAAGAAGCGCTCCGCCGCGACCCGAAGGATTCCCGCGTCAACGTAAACCTCGGCATCTGGTATGCCCGCCACGCCCAGTGGGAGAAAGCGGAAGGATATCTCCAGACCGCCTACCAGCGCCTGACCGGCCTCCATTTCATGCCGGAGGTCGACAAGACCGGTATCCTGTACCAGACCAACCCGAAGGACGGCGAAATGCTGTACTATCTGGGTGTTGTATCCCGCGCCCTCGGCAAGTGCTCCGAGGCGGAGAGCTATTTCTGGAAATCCACCTGGTATCCGGGCTTCCAGAGCGCTTCCTACCGCTACCTGTCCGAGCTCTACTGGCTCCGGGGCAGGAAGGCGGAAGCACTCGATGCCATCAACAACTCCATCGACCTGAGCGGCAAGAGCACCGTTTCCAAGTTCCTCAAGGCCTACTATCTGAACGACATGGGCCGTACGGCCGAGGCGAAGGCCCTCCTGAAGGAGAACCTCGCTTTCGATCCGCTCGATTTCCTCAGCCAGGTCGAGCTCGCCCGTCTGGAGAACAACAACGCCGGTCTTGACCATGCGATTGCCCACATGGGTATTCCGCTCCAGGAAGTCATCGAGGTTTCCACGTTCTACGGCGGGGTCGGCGCCTACAAGGAGGCGACCTGGCTGCTGGACTACGCGATGGCCCATGGCACTCCGTATGCTTCCACCCCGATGCAGAAGAACGCCGTCGAACCCTTCACGGCTTCCCCGCTGCTGAACTACATGGCCGGTTACTATACCTCCCTGTCCGGCGACAAGGACAAAGCCCTCGCTTACTATAAGAAGGCCGCCGCAATGTCTCCCGACTTCTGCTTCCCGTCCCGCGTGGAAGAGAAGGCCATGCTGGAGGATGTCATCGCCCTGAACCCGTCCGATGCCAAGGCCAGCTACTACCTCGGCAACCTGCTCTATTACTATGAGCAGAAGGACGAAGCCATCGCCGCCTGGAAGGCTTCCACCGAAGTCAATCCGAACTACGGCATGGTCTGGCGCAACCTCGGTTTCGCCACCGACAAGTATCTGAACGACAAGGCTGCCGCGGCTGAACTCTACCGCAAGGCTATCGCGGCTGACGCCACTGATCCGAAGTTCTTCACCGAGTACGACGTGCTCGCCGAAGCGCTCGGCACTCCGTCCAAGGAGCGTCTCGCCCTCATGGACAAGAACCGCAAGACTGTCTTCAAGTCTGACGATGCTACCTCCCGCCTGGTGTACCTGTATGTGGAGAACGGCAAGTATGACGATGCTCTCAATATTCTGAAAGACCGTCACTTCCGTGTTTGGGAAGGCGGACAGACCGTTTACACCCAGTTTGTGGACGCCCACCTGCTGAGAGGTCTCGGCCTGCTTTCCAAGAAGAGGAGTGCCAAGGCGCTTGAGGACTTCCTCGCCGCCGGCACCTTCCCGCGCAACCTCGAAACCAACGAACTCTCCACCGGTCCTGTGGTCGCGAAGGTCGCTTACCACCAGGGTCTCGCTTACGAAGCCCTCGGCCAGGCCGACAAGGCACGCGAAGCCTTCGAGCGCTGCATCGCGACGGCTGGCGGTGGCAACGAATGGTCCCGCCGCCGCGGCGCGGGTGACGAGAGCAAGTATTTCGTCGCCATGTCCCAGAAGCATCTCGGCCGGAGCGCGGAAAGCGAGAAGACGATCCAGGAACTCCAGGCATATGTGAACGAGCAGCTTGCCCAGAGCGGCGCCACCTCCGTCGTGGATATCTACTCCAAGTTCGGTGAGGACGGCACCAGCGCCACCATCACGGCCCGCAACCTCTACCTCCAGGGTCTCGTGAACCTGGCCAAGGGCGACAAGGCCGAAGCCCGCAAGAACTTCACCCGTTCCCTCGAAGTCAATCCTTCCAACGTCTGGGCCAAGTACTTCCAGACGCAGGCAAAATAAAACCGAAACCCACTACTAATCATTATTAACACAAAACCAAAGCAAGTATGAAAAGACTCTTTGCCTTCATGCAGCTCGCTGCATGCCTCGTGCTTCTGGCCGTCCCGGCCGTCGCACAGCAACGGTCCCATGCCGTACGAGGTGTCGTCACAGACGCCACGGGCCCCGTTCCCGGGGTGAACGTGGTGGTTGCCGGCAGCACCTCCGTCGGAACGATGACAACGACGGACGGTTCCTACGTCCTGCCGTCAGTCCCGGTCGGCTCCGTCCTCCAGTTCTCCTTCGTGGGCTACACCACCGTGGAAGTCACCGTGGGCGCCCAGGAAGTGATCAACGTCTTTATGGAAGAGGACACGAACCTGTTGGAAGAACTGGTCGTCATTGGTTACGGTACCGTCCGCAAGAGTGACGCGACCGGATCCGTTGCCTCCGTCAGCGGCGAGGACATGTCCAGGTCTGCGACGGGTGACGCCCTTTCCGCTCTCCAGGGCCGCGCCGCCGGTGTGTCCATCGTTACTGCGACCGGTGATCCTGCTGCGACCGCACAGATCAAGATCCGCGGTACTGGTACCACCAACAACACGGACCCGCTGTTCGTCGTGGATGGTTTCCCGATGAGCGACATCGAATTCCTGTCCCCGAACGACATCTCTTCCATCGAGATCCTCAAGGATGCTTCCGCGACGGCTATCTATGGTTCCCGCGGTGCGAACGGTGTCGTGATGATCACCACCAAGCAGGCCAAGGCCCAGGCACTCCGTACCCGGGTAACGGCTGAATACGGTATCACCACTCCGCCGCGCAAGCCTGCGATGCTGACTTCCGACCAGTATGCTTCGATGGTAAACCTCGTCAACAAGAATTCCGGTCTGGATCCGGCTTATGCGACTACTTCCGGTCTTGCTACGACCGACTGGTTCAACGAGGTCATGCAGACTAGCCGCTACCAGAACTACAACGTAAACCTGGCCGGTGGTAACGAAGGCGTTTCCGAGAACTTCTCTGTCAACTACTTCAACAACGAAGGTACTGTCAAGAGTACCGGCTTCAGCCGTATCAACCTGACGAGCAATACCCAGATGAAGCCTTTCAAATGGCTGACCCTGAGGGCTTCCCTTTCCGGTTCCTTCGCCCAGATGCGCTCCATGGGCAATACGTCATCTATCCTCCTTTCCTCCCTTATCGCTCCGCCGAACGTGCCGGTCTGGGATGAACACACTGACTATTATTCCGGTATCATGGCGATGCGCTTGGCCAACCCGGCCGGTGCCGTCTACCGTAACGCCGACAGTGGTTCCGCCAACCGGAACAACCTCATCGGCAACTTCTCCGCAGATGTCAAGTTCCTCAAGTACATGACGTTCACGTCCCGTTTCGGTTACCGGTACAACTTCAACTACAGTGACGGTTTCAGCCCGATCTACTACGAAACTTCCAATATCGCCAGCAACAACAACTCCGTCAGCCGTTCCACTTCCTATTCCAAGGACTGGACCTGGGAGAACATCCTCACCTTCAACAAGAAGTGGGGCAAGGTTCATGACTTGACCGTCATGGGTGCTATGTCCGCCCGCGACTACTACAGCGAGAATTTCAATGCGTCCCGCATGGATCTCATTTCCGAGGATCCGGCTTTCCGCTACCTGGACGTTGCGACCAACACTATCCCTTCCGTCGGCGGCAGCGGCAGCGCCCTTGGCATGCTCTCCTACCTGGGCCGTATCAACTATTCTCTCCTGAACCGCTACCTGCTCACCGCTTCCTTCCGTGCGGACGGTTCCTCCCGCTTCCTCGGCAAGAACAAGTGGGGCTATTTCCCGTCCGCTTCCTTCGCCTGGAGAATCTCCGAAGAGCCGTTCTTCCAGAATGTGACGGCAGTGAACGATGCCAAACTCCGTATCGGCTGGGGCCAGATCGGTAACGAGCGCATGAGCTCCTACTATCCGTACTTGACGTCGATCCGTGAGAAACAATGGTATATTCTCGGCGATGATCCGAAACGACTGAACGGTGCCGCACTGAACGTTCTGGGCAATCCGGAACTGATGTGGGAGACTTCCGAGCAGTTCAATGTGGGTCTCGACCTTGCGATGCTGAACAACCGCCTCACCTTTGTGGCTGACTACTTCATCCGCAAGACGGACAACATCCTCCTTTCCGAGTCTGTTCCGAGAGTGTCCGGTACCGGTTCCATCAATCGAAACGTGGGCGGCATGGAGAACAAGGGCTTCGAATTCACGCTTGGCTGGAAGGATGATATCGGCGACTTCCATTATGGCATCGACGGCAACATCTCCTTCATCAAGAACAGGGTGACGAACCTTGGCAAGGCCGGCTACCTTTCCAGCTCCTTTGCCTATGACTGGGCGCTCATCGACTTCCAGGGCCAGTTCAATGGCGTACTCCGCAGTGAGCCTGACCAGCCGTTCAACTCCTTCTATGGATATGAGTTCCTGGGTATCTTCCAGGACCAGGCGGAAATCGACAATTACAAGAACAGTGAAGGCACTGTGATCATGCCGAACGCCAAGCCGGGTGACTCCAAGTTTGCCGACATCAATAACGACGGCAAGATCAATAGCAGCGATATGACCTTCATCGGCAGTCCGCATCCGAAGGCTACATATGGTATCAATTTCAACTTCGGCTGGAAGAACTTTGACCTTGTCATGCTGTGGCAGGGCGTCTATGGCGTCGATGTGTTCAACGCTTCCAAGTTCTACTTCGAGAAGTTCGACGGCCGCCAGAACATCCTGGCTTCCGCCTATCAGGCCGGCTGGAACGGCAGCGGCTCGACCAACGCCATGCCGATCTCCCTGGCCGCCTCCAGGGACGATGCACGTAATAACCGTAACTGGTGGCAGTCCACCATGTACATCGAGGACGGCTCTTATCTCCGCCTGAAGAACCTCCAGCTGGGTTATACCTTCAAGACCAACATCTCCAAGAGCACCCAGAGCTTCCGTGTATACTTTGCAGCCCAGAACCTGCTGACTCTCACCAAGTATTCCGGCCTGGATCCGGAAATCCCCGGCAACGGCATCGACCGCGGCCAGTATCCGCAGCCGAAAACCTTCATGTTGGGTGTGAACGTGAACCTTTAATCCTTGAAGAATATTATGAAACTTTACAGAATATCCGCACTTGCAGCGTCTGCTCTCCTGCTTGCTTCCTGCAACAGTCTGCTGGAAAAAGCTCCTCTGGCCCAGATTGCTCAGGAGAACTTCTACTCCTCGGAGAGTGACCTGAACGCTGCCATTCTTGGTGTATACCATGTGTTCATGACGGAGAACTTCGGCCTCTACCACTATCTGCACATCGGCGACAACCTGTCCGACGACTCCGCGCTCGGCAATGACCGTTCTCCGGGTCTGGCCTGGGCCGCTCCTGCCAAGTCCCTGGTACAGTACGATATCCAGTTCTCGAACAACTACGCCTGCAATAACACCTGGAACCAGGACTGGCAGGTGGTGACCAATGCCAACTATATCATTGAGAATGCCGAAAAGAACGACATTCCCAACCGGGCACCGTATATTGCCGAGGCCAAGTTCCTGCGCAGCTATGTGTACTTTGACATGGCTGCCCAGCTGGGAGGCCTGCCGCTGGTGGACCATATCCTTTCTTCCGAGGAGTATTACACCCCGCGTGCTTCCATGGATGACACCTGGGCTTTCGTGGAGCAGGGCTTTATCGATGCGGCTGCCGGTCTTCCGGAAACATGGGGGCCCGCCAATACCGGCCGTGCCACCAAGGGAACTGCCCTTGCCATGCTGGCCCGCACCTATGTCTACCATGCTTCCTACAACAAGAGCCAGGAGACCTGGCAGAAAGCGTACGATACCATCAAGCAGATTGTCAATGCCGGTTACTATCAGCTCCTTCCGAACTATGCTGACATCTTCAAGTATGAGAACCGCAACAACAAGGAACTCATCTTCTCCATCCAGTTCTGGACAACGGTTTCCGGATGGGGCGACTCCAATGACGGTAACATGATGTCCTTCTACGGCCGCGATGCCGGTATCAGCAATGCCGACCTGGATCCGGAACAGTCTAAACTCGATGACCTGTTCGGTGCCGGAACCCGCGAGTGGGTGTATAATACCATGAAGGCGGAAGGTGTGTTCGTGAATGACAAGGGTGAACCCCGTGCCTATGACAAGCGCATGACCGGCTGGTCGATGCACTGCCCGACCATGGACCTGTACGAGGCGTTCGAGGAGGGTGACCCGCGTCGCGCCGCCACCGTCATCGAACGGGGTGAGAAGTTCGACGGATTCACGCACTTCAACCTTTCCAGCCCGACCGGCCTCCAGTCCAAGAAGGAATACTGCCCGATGGAGTACCGCACCGACCTTTCCAACGAGGATAACCTCGGTATGAACCTCATCGTCCTCCGTTATGCGGATATCCTCCTGTACATGGCCGAGGCCTGCAACGAACTCGGCAAGTCCGGCGAAGCCCTCGAATATCTCGAGATGGTCCGTGCCCGTGCCCGCAACTGCGCCTCCGACCGGAATGTCCTCCCGAAGATCACCGAGACCAACCAGGCCAAGCTCCGCGAGATCATCTGGCACGAGCGCCGCGTGGAACTCGCCATGGAATACAACCGCTACTATGACCTCGCCCGTACCGGCCGCCTGTACAACACGATGCATAACTATTACGAGAAATACGAGAAGGATGCATCCCTCCCGGGCTATTCCGGCCAGGACAAGGGCAAGTATGTGCAGGAGTATCACGTCCACATGCCGATTTCCCGCCAGGCACTGGAAGCTTCCGTCTATGAAGGCGTCCAGACCCTTGAACAGAATCCGGGCTATTAATCCTCAACTCTCGGTCGTATGTTGAAACGAACGTTTATCCTTACGGCTTTTCTGCTGGCCGCCGCATTCACGGCGGCGGCCCAGCAGAAAACCTATTTCGTCTCGCCTGACGGAAACGATGCTGCCACGGGCCTTTCCGTGGCCCAGGCATGGAAGACCATCGACAAGGTGAATTCGGTGGTGTTCCAGCCCGGTGACAAGATTCTCTTCGAAGCCGGAAAGACCTTCCATGGCCAGTTGATGCCGAAGGGCTCCGGAACCGCCGACGCTCCGATCGTGCTGTCGTCCTTCGGCGGATCTGCCCGTCCGGTCATCAACTTCGGCGATGCCGAAGGGGCCGGAATCCTTCTTGAGAATGTAGATCATTGGGAAGTCCTCGGGATGGAGGTCGTTTCCTATGCGCCCTACAAGATCGGTATCGGACGCCAGGGCATTGTCGTCCGTATCAGCAAGCCTGGTGATTCCAACCACTTTGTCATCAAGGACAACTACATCCATGATGTGTGGGGCCAGCTCGGCGGCAACGGCCGCTATCAGGGCTACAACAGTTCCGCGATCCTGGTCCAGACCGCCCGCATGGCGGACGGTATGGCTATTACCGGAGCTTCGGAACCTGTCGTAATCAATGACGTGCTGATTGAGGGCAACAAGATCGAGCGCGTGGACAAGTGCGGCATCGTATGCCGGGGCGCCCGTTACAATGTGGCGGTCCGCCGGAACTGGATGGACAACATCGGCGGTGACGGCATCTTCGTCAACGGACCGTACAGGGGCCTGATCGAGTACAATGAGATCCACCGCTCCTGCATGCGCTCCGGCGATCCGAACCTCCCGGGTGACGACGGCTGGTGGCCACATGTGGCAGCCTGCTGGATCCAGAACACGGAAGAGACCATCATGCAGTTCAACGAAGTCTATGACACTGCCCGCAACCTCCACAACGGCGACGGTTTCGCCTATGATTTCGACTTCAACTGCAAGCGCTGCATCGCCCAGTACAACTACTCGCAGAACAACCACGGTTTCATGCTCCTGATGTACAACATCTTCGAGAATGTCACCCGCTACAACATCTCCGAGAACGACCACACGCACCTCGTGCAGATGCAGGGTCCCATCGAGGGCGACAAGAGCTTGATCTACAACAATGTCTTCTATGTTGACTACGGCATGGCCGACATTGACTATTTCCTGACCCGCGAGCCTGAAAAGCTCGGTGCCAAGTTCTACAACAACATCTTCTATGCTACCGGCCAGGGCCGCTTCCGCAATGTGTTTACATCCGGAGATACGGCTGTCCGCAAGTATGACGAGGAACTCAAGGCCAACATCCCCGCCGGCTCCGTGTTCCTGCACAACTGCTATTTCGGCCCGTGGAAGAACGGCATTCCTGACGATCCCGAAGCGCTCGTTGCGGATCCGAAGTTCGTTGCGCCGGGAACCGGCGGAAAGGGCCTCTGCACCCTCGGCGGCTATGCCCTCCGGGCGGATTCCCCGTGCATCAACACCGGTATGTACGTGCCGAACAACGGCGGCCGCGATTTCTTCGGCCAGCCCGTCAATGACGGCCATCCGGATTACGGAGCCTTCGAGTATCTCGGCAGCGGCGTCTTCACGGACGGTGTCGAGGAGGCTCGCCAGGACGAACTCGCCCGCCAGGCGTCCGATATCGCGTGGGCGAAATGGATGTTCCCGCAGGCCGTGGCTTCGAATGATCCCAGCCAGGCGGTGATCCAGCTCCGCGAACCGCTCACCGACAACATCAAGGGTACCCTGTCCTGGAAGAACCCGAAGACGGGAAAAACGGTTTCCGTGGATCTTTCCAAGGTCAAGGACCGCCAGAAGTTCACCCTTCCCGTCAAGTCGGACAAGGAGACTCTCGAGTCGACGACCCTCCATGTGGACCTGACCAATGGCGCTTTCAGCGAATCCTTCGACATTCCCTTCCGGGAAATCCAGCAGCGTCGTCGTCCGTAACTCGTTCCATAAAGGAAGGCTTCCTTCCGGGGGCCTTCCTTTTTTTACTAATTACCGCTTTTTTAACCAAGAGGTCGTGAAAAAACGGCTTCTTTAGCCTTCCCATTATGAAAAAAATCGTTCTCCTGACTTCCCTGCTGCTTCTGACGGCCGGACTCCACGCCCAGCAGAAGACCTATTATGTATCCCCGTCCGGAAACGATGCAGCTTCCGGCCTTTCCGTGAAGGATGCCTGGAAGAGTATCGACAAGATCAATTCCGTCACCTTCCAGCCGGGCGATAAAATACTCCTGGAGTCCGGCAAGACCTTCCCCGGACAGATGGTCCTCAAGGGAAGCGGTACCCCTGAAAACCCGATCCTGCTATCCTCTTTCGGAGGTCCTGAACGCCCTGTCATCGACATGGGCCGGGAAGACGGCAATGCCATCACCCTGACGGACGCTTCCGGATGGGAGATCATCGGCCTTGAAATCACCAGCGGGTTCCCGCCCGAGGTGGGCGTGGGCCGCAGCGGCATTGTGGTGAACGCCACAGGCGAGGGCGTCGCCTACAAGCACCTCGTCATCAA